>JAGVAW010000034.1 GCA_020060085.1 Desulfobacterales bacterium | reverse complement strand
TGCCGCATTTTCTGCCTGCACTACCACTTTGGCCAGGCACCGGTTATTTACGAGGACGGTGCCCAGTGCCGCGATTTTGTGAACATAGAAGATGTTGTTAGGGCCAATATGCTTGCCCTTGTTGAGCCAAAGGCAGTTGGGCAGGTATTCAATGTGGGCGGGGGCAGGGCTTTTACTGTGGCTCAATTTGCTAAAATCGTTAAAGAGCAGATGGAGACCCGGCATGGTAAGGAGCTTTTGGCCCCGATAATCCCAGGCCAATATCGCTTTGGCGATACCCGCCATGCGGTGAGCAGCATTGAAAAGATTAAGGCTCTAAATTGGGAGCCGCGCTTTTCGCCGGAAAAATCCGTTGCAGATTATGCCCAATGGCTCTGCGAGCAGGATGCGGCAAAGGATATTCTTGAATACGCAGTTAAAACCATGAAAAACTTGAATGTGGTGCGGGCCGTGGAAAAAGGCTGACCTTGCCCTTTTTGTCTGTACCCATTTAACCTGTAAGGAAGTAAAATGCTCTCACTTGTGGTTATGGCCGCAGGAATTGGCAGCCGCTACGGAGGCTCCAAGCAGTCGGATGCAATGGGGCCTGATGGCGAGATTCTGCTTGATTACGCGGTTTATGATGCCCTGGCCGCAGGCTTTGATTCGCTAGTGCTTGTAATTGCCCCCGGCATGGAAAACTCGTTTGGCCAGAGCGTCAAAGGCCGCTACAAGGGCCGCCTTGCCGTATCCCTTGCTGTCCAGAAAATGGATGACCTTCCCCAGGGTTTTGCT
This sequence comes from Desulfobacterales bacterium, assembly GCA_020060085.1. Lineage (GTDB taxonomy): Bacteria > Desulfobacterota > Desulfobacteria > Desulfobacterales > Desulfatibacillaceae > JAGVAW01. The sequence goes on along the minus strand of JAGVAW010000034.1, from coordinate 47,766 downwards.
GCCCCGGCAAACCGCAAAAAACCCTGGGGCACGGGCCATGCCGTGCTTGCTGCCAGAAACTTTGTAAAGGGGCCTTTTTGCGTAATAAATGCAGATGACTACTATGGACAGGCCGCCTATAAAAAGATGGCGGATTTTCTTGCCGGTGCAGATTCTGGAGCAAGTCCCTCCCCCTATGCAATGGTGGGCTTTGACCTTATAAACACCTTATCAGAAAACGGCGCTGTTTCCAGGGGCGTGTGCGTGGCCGATGGGTCCGGCTGCCTTGCCTCCATTGAGGAGCACGAGAAAATTGCTGCCCGCAATGACGGGCAAATTCTTTGTGAGGACTGCTCCGGCAATCCCAAAAGCCTTTCAAAAGATGCTGTTGTTTCGCTCAATTTCTGGGGCTTTATGCCGGATGTCTTTGAAGGGTTGAATAAAAACTTTGCCGCCTTCCTTTTAAAAAACGCGAGCAATTCCTCGGCAGAGTTTTATCTGCCCTTTGCAGTTGACTCCATGATAAAACAAGGCCAGGCAAGGGTTACTGTCCTTAAAAGCCCGGATCGCTGGGTGGGCGTTACATACAAGCAGGATTCCAAGACTGTATCAGAACACCTTGCCAGGCTTGCCCGCCAGGGCCTTTACCCGCGCCCCCTGTGGCAGGGCAATGGGTGAAAACGCTTTGTTGGGAAGATTAAAAATTTGTTGGGGACTGGGCTTTTTTTGCAAAATTATCCCCCGCAAAAATCGTTTTTTTGAAAGGTTTTGCCTGTTATGCGCTGTCTGGTCACAGGGGGTTGCGGTTTTATCGGCTCGCATTTGTGCGAGGCCCTTTGCGCTGCTGGTCATAAGGTGGTCATTTTTGACGACCTTTCCACTGGTTGCAGGGAAAACATTGCAGCCATAAAAAACTCCGTTGAGCTTGTTGTGGGGGATATACGCGATTTTGAAAGCGTGGCGGAAGTTGCCAGCGGCGTTGACTGCATATTTCACATGGCAGCCCTTGTCTCTGTGGTGGAGTCTGTAATTAATCCTGGCAAGGTGCACGACATAAACCTTACCGGAACCGTCAATGTGCTGCGCGCCGCCCAAAAAGCAGGCGCAGGCCGGATAATTTTTGCCAGCTCCTGTGCGGTTTACGGCGAGACAACAATCTCTCCCCAGGTTGAGACTCTCAACCCTTCCCCGGAATCCCCCTATGCTGTGAGCAAGTCTGCTTCAGAGCAGTATATGAGGGTTTTTGCCCGCGTTTCCGGCATAAAAGCCATCAGTCTGCGTTATTTCAATGTTTACGGCCCTCGCCAGGACCCCTCATCAGTGTATTCCGGCGTAATAAGCCGTTTTGTGATGCGTATGGGCCAGCAAAAGCCGCCCACAGTCTATGGGGATGGAGGCCAGACAAGGGACTTTGTTCATGTGGATGATGTGGTGGCTGCAAACCTTGCGGCAATGGAAAGCAAAAAAGCCGGAGCCGGAGAGATTATAAACATAGGCACAGGCAGGGCCACAAGCATTCTTGAGCTTATTGAAATCCTGGCAAAAGCCCTAAACTGCAAGGTGCAGCCCGAATTTGCCCCGGCCCGGCCCGGCGAGGTGCGCCACAGCCTTGCAGATAACAGCCTTGCCAAAGAGCTTTTAAACTTCACGCCCAAACTTGATATTGCTTCTGGAATCGCGCGGATGCTGGAGTACAAGGGGTAGGGCAGGCTGGGCAAAAAGCATTAAATCAATGCGGGGGAAGGGCTTTTTTCAACAAAGGCCCTTCCCCCGCTTTTTTAACTCATGCTGCTGATGCAGTTTCTTTTCTGCTGGCTGTCCGCAGCTTTTTTCAGCCCATTCTTCTTTCAAGCTCTTCCATGATTTTGGCCGCGGCAACCGGAATTACCGTGCCTGGGCCAAAGATGAGGGCTGCGCCGTTTTCGCGCAAAAACTCGTAGTCCTGGGCAGGGATGACGCCGCCCACCACCACCATTATGTCCTCGCGGCCCCGTTTTTTGAGGCCTTCCACAATGAGAGGCAGAAAGGTCTTGTGGCCTGCTGCAAGCGAGCTCATGCCTAAAATGTCCACATCGTTTTCAACAGCCTGGGCGGCAGCTTCCTCCGGGGTTTGGAAAAGGGGGCCGATGTCCACATCAAAGCCCATGTCTGCAAAGGCTGTGGAGATGACTTTGTAGCCCCGGTCGTGGCCGTCCTGGCCTATTTTGGCCACCATTATGCGGGGCCGCCTGCCTTCGCGCTTTGCAAAGGCATCGGTCATTTTGCGCACGTTTTCCACTTCCCTCTCCTCCACAAATTCGCTGGAGTAAACGCCGGAAACGCTTTGCACAAGAGCCTTGTGGCGGCCCACCACATTTTCTATGGCAAGGGATATTTCACCCAGCGAGGCCCTTGCGCGGGCTGCGTCCACAGCCAATTCCAAAAGGTTTCCTGTACCAGTTTGGGCTGCATTTGTGATTGCGTCAAGGGTCTGGCGCACCTTTGCTTCATCGCGCTGGCTGCGCAGCTTTGCAAGGCGGGCAAGCTGCTGGTCGCGCACTGCCGAGTTGTCAACCTCAAGCACCTCCACAGGGTCTTCTGAATCGGGCCTGTACTTGTTGACGCCCACAATAATTTCCTTGCCCGAATCAATCCAGGCCTGGCGGCGGGCCGCGGCCTCCTCGATGCGCATTTTGGGCAGGCCCGTTTCAATGGCCTTTGCCATGCCGCCAAGAGACTCTATTTCCTCAATGTGCGCCCAGGCCTTGCGTGCAAGCTGGTCTGTGAGGGCCTCCACAAAGTATGAGCCGCCCCAGGGGTCAACTATTTTGCAGATGCCGGTCTCCTCCTGGAGGAAGAGCTGCGTGTTGCGGGCGATTCGAGCGGAAAAGTCCGTGGGCAGGGCTATTGCCTCATCAAGCGAGTTGGTGTGCAGGCTCTGGGTGTGGCCCATGACCGCGGCCATTGCCTCAATGCAGGTGCGGGCCACATTGTTGTAGGGGTCCTGCTCGGTGAGGCTCCAGCCCGAAGTCTGGGTGTGGGTGCGAAGCGCCATGGACTTTTCGTTTTTGGGATCAAAGCGCTTTATGAGCTTTGCCCAGAGGAGCCGCCCAGCCCGCAGCTTTGCCACCTCCATGAAGTAGTTCATGCCCGTGCCCCAGAAAAAGGAGAGCCTGGGCGCGAAAACATCTATGCCAAGGCCCGACTCCACGCCGGTTTTCACATACTGGTAGCCGTCTGCCAAGGTGTAGCCAAGCTCTATGTCCGCCGTGGCCCCGGCCTCCTGCATGTGGTAGCCGGAAATGCTTATGCTGTTGAACTTGGGCATCTCCTGGGAGGTGTATCTGAATATGTCGGAGATTATCCGCATGCTCGGTTCGGGCGGATATATGTAGGTGTTGCGGACCATGTACTCTTTAAGGATGTCGTTTTGTATGGTGCCTGTGAGTTTTTCGTGGGAAACGCCCTGCTCCTCGGCAGCCACTATGTAAAAGGCCATTATGGGCAGAACCGCGCCGTTCATGGTCATGGAGACTGACATTTTATCCAGCGGAATGCCGTCAAAGAGGATTTTGGCATCCAGAATGGAGTCAACAGCAACGCCTGCCTTGCCCACATCGCCAAGCACCCGCTCGTGGTCCGAGTCGTATCCCCTGTGGGTTGCCAGATCAAAGGCAATGGAAAGGCCCATCTGCCCGGCCTCAAGGTTTCTGCGGTAAAAGGCGTTGGATTCCTCTGCCGTGGAAAAGCCAGCGTACTGGCGCACAGTCCAGGGCCTCACAACATACATTGTGGGATAAGGCCCGCGCAGAAAGGGCGCAATGCCCGAAACAAAGCCAAGATGCCCCAAATCCTTGGTGTCATCCGCCGTGTAGAGAGCCTTTACGGGAATCTGCTCGTTTGTAAGCCAGCTTGTTTCAACGGCCTTTTTGGCCTTTTCGTCCAAAGCCTTTTCCCAGGCCAATTTATCCGGCACGCTGTCCGGGTGCTTATATGCAATGGATGAAAAATCCGGAAAATTACTCATGGCTCACTCCGCATTTTTGCTGGATGTTTTTCACAGTTGTGTAGCAGTCTGCCCCCAAATAGATTGCCCCGTCCAGGCCCGCATCCTTGTAGGCCTGCTCAAGCTCCTTGGCAGGCCTGCCTGCAAGCAGCACCGTGGAATTGCCCACAGCCTGTTTGAGAAGCGGCACAAGGGCAGGCACAACTTCAGGGTAAACCTTGTCTGTTGAGCAGATGACAGCAATGGCGGCTCCCGACTGGGCAAAGGCCTGGGCTGCTGCTGACGGGTCTTCAAAGCCCTTGTTGCGGACCATTTCAAATCCGCCGGATGCAAAAAAGCCGGTGGAAAAATCCGCACGGGCCTTGTGCTGGGGAATGGGGCCGATGTTGGCAAGAAAGATTTTGGGCCTGCTGTTGCCTGCTGCCACAAAGGCATCCATGCTTTCGCGCAGTTTTTCAAAGGGAACAGCCCCCCGCTCGCAGACAAGGGCCTGGGTTTTTTGGCCGGGCGCTGCCTTCTGGTAAAGTGCGGCTGTCACCTGGCCCAGGGTTGCCCCTGCCTTCACGGCATCAAGGGCCTTTTCCATGTCCGGTGCCTGGCCAAGGGCTGCAAGGGCGGCATTTACCTTTGCAGCATCCTGGCCTGTCCGAAAAGCTTTCAATGCCCCTGCCCGCCTTTCCTGCACAGCAGCCGGGTCGCTGCCCGTGGGGGAAAGGGGCTTTTCGCCGGGGTTGGGGTGCAGGTTGGTGCCGATGAATGATTCCTTGCGCTTGTAAAGATCCTTTTTGCGGGCAAGGGCAGTGGCCTGGGCTGTCTGGGAGCAAAAGCCCTGCAAAATTGCCTTTGCCATGCTGCCCATGCCCTCGACCTGCCGGAAAAGCTCCCATGCCTTGCTGGCAAGCTCATGGGTAAGGCTTTCCACAGCCCAGGACCCGCCGGACGGGTCAATGGGCTGCACAAAGTGGCTTTCCTGCTGGAGAAGTATTTGCAGATTGCGGGAAACCCTGCGGCTAAACTCGCCTGCTGGCCGCACAGGCTCATCAAAGGGCGCGGCCTCAATGGTATCTGCCCCGCCCATTGCCCCTGCAAAGACTTCAGTTGTGTTTCGCAGCATATTCACAAATGGGTCGTACTTTGTCTTTGTCCACCAAGAGGTGCGGCCATGAATGACCATGCGTTGAGCTGTCTTGCCTGCGCCTATGGCCTCCATTACCTGGCTCCACACAAGGCGCGCAGCCCGCAGCTTTGCTATTTCCATAAAAAAGTTGCGGCCCAGGCTAAATTCAAAGCCTATTGTCATGGCAGCATCATCAGCAGAGAGGCCTCTTTCCACAAGCTGCCTTGCGTAAAAAACGCCTGTGGCAAGGGCAAAGCCAAGCTCCTCCACCGCACTTGCGCCTGCATTGTGGTAATTTGAGGCGTTTACAAACACGGTGCGAAGGTTGGGTGCGTTTTTGCCTGCCCAGGCAGCAGCAGCAGCAAGCAGGTTGCAGGCATCCTCCAGGTTGACGGGCAGGCTGCCTTCAACAGCAAGCACGCCAAGGGGGTCTGCGCCCACAATGCCGTTAAGGTCGGCTGTTGGGCGGCCCTGGCTCTGCACAAATTCTGCAAAAAAGGCCAGAAGCCCCAGGCTGTTTGCCCCTGCATGGCAGATAAGGGGCAGATTGGCAAAATCCACGCTGTCAAAGGCAGCGGCAAAATCTTTTGGGGTGCATAGGGCCAGTCCGTCAGGGGCCTTGTCCGGCGCGGCGTCTGCATCCAGGCCTTTTGCGGTGGTGCTGTCCAGCCCAAGGGTGAGGGCTGTCTGGCCTTTTGTAAGGTCATGGAGAAGAACCTCGTTAAAGGCTTCGGGCAGAGGCTCGTCAAGCTTCTGGGCAATGCCCCAGGGCTTATCCAGGTACCCTGCGGGCCGCCCGTGGCGCACAAAGGGTGTAAGGCCGGGCATGGAGGCCGCATGAACAAGGGCCTCGACATCCTTTGGCCAGTACATGGGGGAAAGGGTTATTCCTTCATAGGTGGGCGTGAACACCTTTTTCTCAAAGGGCGCACCCTTGAGGCTTTCAATGGCCGCCTCTTTCCAGGTTTCGTAGTCTGTGGGCCCAAACTCGGAAAAAAGATTCTTTTCCGCGTCCGGCCTTGGGCTTTCGGGCATGGCTTTCACCTTCCTGCCTGGGGGTTAGAAAAAACAACCTGAATATGGATGAATAACCTGTTTTGGAGCTTTCAATATCATGCCGCTGACTTTTCCATCAGCTTATTCCAACAATTGATGTAATTTGCAATAACATAATAAGGAGCGCCCGGCAAGGAAGCCGAAAAAATTTATTTGCCGGGACAAAATAAGGGATTGGTTGTAAAAAAAGTGCCCATCGCCATTTAATATGCTGATTTGGCTTGATAAAATATAAAGAGCGCGCTATTTGGCTTTTTGAACCCGGGTTTTTTCAAACAACCATTGAAGCAGGCAGACATGAAAGCTGTTTTTTTGGACAGGGATGGGGTGATTAACCGTGACTCGCCCGACTACATAAAAAGTTGGGAAGAGTTTGAGTTTTTGCCTTCCAGCAGGCAGGCCATTGCTTTGCTGTGCAATGTGGGCCTTGATGTTTTTGTGGTGACAAACCAGTCTGTAATCAACAGGGGCATGGTGAGCGTTAAAACCCTGGAGGATATGCACAGACGCATGGCAAGCGGCATAGAAGAGGCCGGAGGGTGCATAAAGGAAATATTTTATTGCCCCCACAGGCCCGAAGAAGCCTGCAACTGCCGCAAGCCTGCGCCGGGGCTTATTTTGCAGGCAATGGCAAAGCATGGCATAATGCCCTCTGATGCCGTAATGGTGGGCGACAGCCTAAAGGACATGGAGGCAGCCAACCGGGCGAGCCTTGCAAGGGCTGTTCTTGTGAGGACTGGCAATGGTTTGAAGGCCCAGCACCAGTATGCAGAGCTTGGCATTAAGGTGGATTTTGTTGCCAATGACCTTTTGGAAGCCGCCCATTTTATATGCGGCAAGGGCAGGCAAGGGTGAATTATGCCCCAGATTGAAGGCCGGGTTTGCAGCATCACCTATTTTAATGAGGAAAACCTCTTTGTAATAGCGCGGCTGGACACCAAGGATGGTATTGTGCCAATTCTTGGCAGCCTTGGCCGCCTGAATGTTGGAGAGCGCCTTCGTCTTGATGGACGATGGGAAACCCATGACCGCTTTGGCGAGCAGTTCAGGGTTGAATCTTACTCTGTCATCATGCCCGGCACCCTTGACGGCATAAAGGAGTACCTGGGTTCAGGCATGATAAAGGGCATCGGCCCGGCTCTTGCTTCGCGCATTGTGGATTATTTTGGCCAGGACACCATCCTCATTCTGGACACGGAGCCAAAAAGGCTCTTGAATGTTCATGGGATAGGCCCATCCACACTCAAAACAATAATGGAAGACTGGCAGGAAAAGCGCACACAGCGAGAGACCATGATGTTTATGGCCGCCCACGGCATAGGCCCTGGCCACAGCGCCAAGATTTTTGAAGCATACGGCCAAAATGCAGCGGTGGTATTGCGGGAAAATCCCTACCGCCTAGCCCTTGAGGTTAGCGGCTTTGGCTTTGCCACAGCAGATGCCATAGGCGCAAAGCTTGGCATTCCCAAGGATGCTCCGGCCCGCATGGACGCAGGTGTTCTTCACGCCTTGGGCGAATCCGCATCTGACGGGCATTTCTACTTGCCCCAAGGCGAGCTGGTCAGGCAGGCTGCCAATCTTCTTGAAGCAGACGAATCCGTCATCCAAGAAGCCATATCCCGCCTTGCAGGCCGGGATGCAGTCATTCTGGACAGGCAGGATTCCCCAAAGGAGCCGGATGTTTATCTGCCCACCTTTTTTCATGTGGAAAGGGGCCTGGCACGGCGCATAAGGGCCTTTTTGTCCGTGCCGTTTACGGGCCTTTCCCTTTCAGACAAGGACATTCTTGAAAGGGTCCACAACCGGCTGGCCATTGCCCTTTCGGACCAGCAGCTTGAAGTGGCCCACAAGGTTACCCAAAACCGCTTTTCCGTTATCACCGGCGGGCCGGGCACAGGCAAGACAACCCTTGTGCGCTCCATTTTGCAGATTTACGATGCAGCAGGCCAAAGGGTGATGCTTGCCGCGCCAACAGGCCGGGCCGCCAAGCGACTGGGGGAGGTGACAGGCCGCGAGGCCACAACCATACACCGGCTTTTGCACTACGATTTTATGCGGGACACCTTTTTGAAAAATGAGGATGACCCTCTTGATACGGAGGTTGTGATCATTGACGAGGCCAGCATGGTGGACACCTTCCTGATGTTCCACCTGCAAAGGGCCATTCCCATGACTGCCGTGCTCGTACTTGTGGGGGATGTGTCCCAGCTTCCGCCTGTTGGGCCGGGCAATGCTTTGAAGGACATCATTGCTTCAGGCCTTGTGCCGATTTTCAAACTTTCGCGCATTTTCCGGCAGGTGGCAAAAAGCCTTATTGTGCAAAATGCACACCGGGTGAACCAGGGCATGGATTTGCTTCTGGAGGCCCCAAGTCAGCCATCCCCCCCCAATGCCGACTCCCAAAATGACCGCCCGGACTTTTACTTCATAGCCGAAGAAAACCAAGCCAACCTTGTGAGCAAAACTCTTGCCCTTTGCAAGGAGCGCATTCCATCGGCCTTTGGGCTGGACCCCATGACCCAAATCCAGGTGCTTACCCCCATGCACAAAGGCCCTGCAGGCACCATAAACCTCAACAATGCCCTGCAGGAGGCCCTTAACCCGGCAACATTTTACATAGAAAAAATGGGCCGCCGCCTGAAGGTGGGCGACAAGGTGATGCAGCTTAAAAACAACTACTCCAAGGAGGTTTTTAACGGAGACATAGGCACAATAAAAAGCATTGAGGCTGATGCGGGCCTGCTCACCATTGCTTTTGACAATCAGCTTGTTGAATACTCTTTTAACGAGCTTGATGAAATCACCCTGGCTTACGCCATCTCCGTGCACAAGAGCCAGGGTTCGGAATACCAGGCTGTCATTTTGCTCCTATCGAACAGCCACTTTGTCATGCTTCAGCGGAACCTGCTTTACACGGGCATAACCCGCGCCAAACAACTGCTTGTGCTGGTTGGCAGCCCAAAGGCTGTGAGCATTGCCATTGCCAACAATACCCCCTCACTACGCCGCACCCGCCTTACCCGAAGGCTGCAACAGGAATAAGGGGCCAAACTGCCGTTGCCAGGCAAGCACAAAAAGAGGATTTGCAATCTGGTCTCAAGCTTTTTAATCATCTAATTTTTCAGGTTGTTCCTGCTTTATTTCTTCGGGCAGAATTCGGGGCAGCCTTATGGAAAAACGCGAGCCTCTTCCGGGATGGGAATCCACAGTTATTGAGCCGCCATGCTGCTCCACAATTTTTTTTGAGATGAAAAGGCCAAAACCTGTCCCTTTTTTGCCTTTTGTGGAAAAAAAGAGTGTAAACAGGCGGGCCACTGTGTCCATGTCCATGCCTGTTCCGTTGTCGGAGACCACAAACACGATAAAGCCCTTTTCCTCCTTCACAGTCAGGCTTACCCTGTGCTCCTTTTTGACATCCTTGAGGCAGGCGTCAACTGCATTGTCAATCAGATTTATAAGCGCACAATGGAGAAGGCCCGGATCCATTTCCGCTCTTCCCACGACCGGGTCCATGTTCCATTCAAAACGAATGCCGGAGTCCTTTATCTTGCGATCCACAACGCTTGCCAAATCCTTTACAAAGCCTGCAACATCAACAGCCTCCCATTCCAGACTCCTTTTTTTGGCGTAGAGCAGAATGTCCAAAACCAGCCTGCGGATTTTGTCTGCCACGCCTTTTATCACCTCCATATTCTGGTCCACATCCTTGGCATTGCCTTCCTTGATGGCGCATTCCAGCATGTAAAGGCCCCCGTCCAGGCCTGTTAAAAGACCCTTTATGCTGTGGGATATGGAACCTATCATCACGCCAAGCTGGGAGAGGTGATCTTGCAGCTCAAGCTTTTCCTGAAGCAGCCTTTCCAGGTTCTGGGTGTACTCTTTAAGCATCTGCCGGGTGAGTATGCGCTCCCTGGCGCGGTTTAAGGCCACTTCCAGGGCTTCAATGCGTATGGGCTTGGTGATGAAATCCGTGGCCTGGCTTTTAAGGCTCTTTATGGCAAGATCCATGTCCCCGTGGCCGGTTATCATTATGACTTCCGCCTCCGGGTTTATGCGCTTTATGCGGTTTAAAAGCTCAATGCCGTCCATTGCAGGCATCTTTATATCCGCAATGGTTATGGGGGTTGGCGACTGGCCGTAAATCTCAAGGGCCTTTTCGCCGTTTTCAGCGGTAAGAACCATGTAGCCAGCATCCAGGAGAAATATCTCCAGGGTTTCACGGATGTCCGCCTCGTCATCCACTATTAAGATGGGGCCGTTTTTCATGAATATTCCTTCTGGGGTATCCGGATGGTGAAAACCGTCCCTTTTCCGGGCCGGGATTGTACCGAGATATCCCCCTTGCAGTCTTTTATTATGCCGTAGCTTATGGAAAGACCCAGCCCCGAACCCCTGCCCACCTCCTTGGTGGTGAAAAAAGGCTCGAAGATTTTATCTGCAATGTGCTCCGGTATGCCAGGCCCGGTGTCTGCAACCTTTATGGTAACGAACTTTTTATCCTTCAGAGTGCTTATAATGATGGAGTCGCCATTTTTGCCGGGTTTCCCGTCCTCCCACTTGCTTTCAATGGCATCCCGCGCGTTCAATACAAGGTTTATGAACACCTGCTCAAGCCGATCCGGGTCTGCCTCCACAACGGGTATGTCCTTTTCAAGCTCCCATTTGACTTCAATGCCCCTTACTTTAAGCTGCTGGCTAAACATTTCCGAAGCCTTTGCCAAAACATCATTCACATTCACCTGGGCAAGCTGCATATCGCTCATTCTGCCAAACTGGCGCATGTGGGTGATTATCTTGGTAGCCCGATCCACATTTGAATCTATTTTTGAAAGCAGGCGGGCCATGGTCTGGGCGTCAACAGGCTCGTTGCGCTCAATTTTGCGGGCCAGAAAGCTGCTGCCTGTCTTGATGACCGAAAGGGGCTGATTAAGCTCATGGGCAACCCCTGTGGCCATCTGCCCCACGGTGGCCATTTTGCCTGCCTGAATAAGCTGCCTTTCAGCCTCAAGCTTTCCTGTTATGTCATTTGCAATTACAAGAAGGGCCTGCCTGCCGCCGTATTCTGATGGCGTTACGGAAAGCTCTGCAAAAAGGGTGCTGTTGTCCTTTTTGGTTTGGCGAACCTTTTCCCAAAGGGATTTTTTAGGCAGTTCAAGGGCTGTGACCTGTCTGTCATTTACAAAAAGCTCAAGAAAGTCTCTGCCAATGACCTCTGCCTTTTCATGGCCATAAACAGCTTTTACGCTCTGGTTGCAGTCCAGAATGGTCAGGTCCGCCCTGTCCAGAACAAACACGGGGTTGGGGATGTTGTTGAATATCTCGCGGTAGTTTTTTTCGGAAAAGGAAAGCTTTTTTTCCAGAAGCTTCTGCCGGGTTATGTCCAGATTCATTTCCATTGCCGCAACTATGCGGCCAGAAGCATCCCGCACAGGGGCGGCCTTTGCTATCCAGTGAGTGACGCTGCCGTCCGGCCTTAACGCGGCTTCTTCGGTTATATGGGTCTGTCCGTCTTCAAAGGCCCTTTCCACCGGACAGTTTTCGCATTTCTCACTTCGGCCCTTGTAGGCGTGATAGCAGTAGTCGTCGGGCTGGGGGTGGAACTTTTCCGCAAATTCCTGGTTGTAGCGGATGAGCCGGAAATCCCGTGCCTGCACGGTGATGAGGCAGGGAACCTGCTCAAAAAGATACTGGTACTCATCCCTCTGGCGGTTGGCCTCCTTTTGCTTTTGCACGGTTTTATCGCCCATGCGGCTTATGGCACCGGCAAGCTCCTCAAGGGGGCCTTTGATAGCCCCATCAACAGGCCTGGCCGGGCGGCCCTGGGTCATTTGCTCCAGCCACTCCATCAGGTATCCGGCAGGGTGCAATATGTGGCGGGAAAAAAACAGTCGGAAAATACCCGTCATTGCGATTACGGCAAAGATAAAAAAAGCTATTGCAGCCCAAAGGGGAAAGCCCCCCTGCCCGGCAGCGGAACCTGGCCCAAAACAGATAAGGCCCTGCCACAAGATGGCCGCGCCTGCCATCAGGATTATTCCGGCTGCAATTCCTGCCTTTAAAGCCAGGGTCCAGCCCTTGTTTTGCAGTCCTTTTTGCAAGGCAATAACCTTTTTGTTGTCAGCCTGCCTGGGGCGTTTTCATGCTGCATCCGCCTTTTTTGTTTTGGAAGCCATAAGGGGCGAGCGCAGTTTTTCCATAAAGCCGGGGGCTATGCCCAGATTCAACTTCAGCCCCAAATCCTTTTCCGGCAGGCCAAGGGCCATCCCCAGAAGCTGGGGAAGATAGAGTATGCTTATGGAAAGGTCTTTGCCCCTTTGTCTGGAGATTTTTTTCTGGTGGGCCTCAAGATTCATCTGGCACATGGGGCAGACGGTTACAATCACATCCGCGCCTTTGGCGTCATCCAAAATCTCCCCCACAAGGGCAAGGCCAACCTCCTTTTTTGTGGTCATGTGGGATGCCCCGCAGCACACGGCACCCATGCTCCAGGGATGCACCTTTGCGCCGGTGGCCTGTATGAGAGGCTCCATGCAGGATGGTGCTTCGGGGTCATCGAAAACCGGATATGGCCGCAAGCACTGGCACCCGTAGTAGGGGGCCACAACAAGGCCTGCCAGGGAGCGTTGAAGCCTTTTAAAAACAGCATCAGCGCCAAAATCCAGGCAAAGCACATCCAAAAGGTGGCGCACCTTTGTTGAGCCGGAAACAGCAAGCCCCTCCTCTTCAAGGGTCTGGTTTATCTGACTGCGGGTGGCCGGGTCGTGGCGAACCTTGTCCCAGGCCCGCCTCATGTTCAAATAGCAGGCACTGCACGGAACCAGTATGTCCTGGCCGGGCACAGCCTTTTCTGCAAGGGCAAGGTTACGGGCCGGCAGCGCCAGACAAAGCAGGCGGCTTACGGACTCGGCAGCCGTTGCCCCGCAGCAGTTCCAGTCGGGCAGCTCCTCAATCTCGCCTCCCAATGCTGCCAGAAGCGCTGTTGTGGAAAGGCTGTATTCCTGGGCTGTGCCCTCCAGGGAGCAGCCCGGATAATAAAAGTATTTCATGGGTTTTTCTCCAGTTGCATGACCTTGTTGAAAAGTGCTTCCAAAGGTCTTTTTCCCCTTGTGGGAAAGGGTGCGCCCACCTTGCCCTTAAGCATGAGTTTCATGCCCAGGGACGCAAATTGCAGGGGCAGAAGCGGGTTTTTCATGGACATAAAGTAAAGGCTCATCATCTCTCCTTCCCTAACCCTGCCGTGGCGGCGCACGCTGTCCAGAAAGCTTGCATAGAAGCGGGTGCTTGCCTTGTACGGAGCAAGGCCCTCACGGGAGGCTATCTGCTTCAATGCGCCCATTGCCTCGGTAAGGGGCAGGCCGCGCGGGCAGCGCAGGGTGCAGGAGTAGCAGGATGAGCACAAGATGAAGGTCCTTGTCGCAAAAATTGCCTCTTTTTCCCCCCTTAACACCATGCGCCACAGGGTTCTTGGGGTGACATCCATTGCAAAGGCATTGGGGCACGAGCCTGAACATGTGCCGCATTGAATGCAGGCGGCAAGCATCTTCTGCACGCCTTCAAGCTCGTGGTATTTGTCCGGTGCAACAAATGGCCGCTCTTCTGGTATCATTTATGGCTTCCTTTTCCGGCAGCAAAAATTCAGGCAAAGGCCGCATCAATGGTTTCGAGCATCTGCTCCCTTAAAAAACCCTCCAGCACCGAGGCTCCATTGGGGCAGGCCGTCACACAAGAGCCGCAGCCCTGGCACAGGGCCGGGTTGACCAGGATTTTTTCATTCTCTGTATCCAATGTCCGCGCGCCATAGGGGCAGGCCTCAATGCAGCGCTCGCACAGGCTGCAAAGGCTTGGCCGCACAGAGGCGCTTATCCGGCCCCCGGTAATGCTCTCCTTTGTAAGAAGGGCAAGCGCCCTTGACGCCGCAGCTTTGGCCGAAGCTATTGACTCGCTTATGTTTCTTGGACCAAGCACTGCTCCGCAGGCAAAAAAGCCGCTGGTGGCCGATTCCACGGGCTGCCACTTGAATTGGGCTTCCTTAAAGAATCCATGCTCGTCAATTTGTATTCCCAGGCCTGCTGCAAGGTCTTCCGGCAGTTCTGGTGCAAGGCCTGCGGCCAAAATCACCCTGTCTGCGCTTATGCAGAGATCCTTTTGCAGAATCGGGTCAAAGGCGGTAACAAAAAGGCCTTCATCCTTTTTTTCCACGGACGGTGGGCAGTCTTTCTTATAGGGGATAAAAATCACGCCCATTCTCCGGGCCTGGGTGTAATAGGACTCCATCTGGCCGTAGGCCATCATGTCCCGATAAAGAACGAAAACGGCGGAAGAGGGGTTTTGCACTTTTATATAAAGGGCCTGCTTAAGGGTGGTGGCGCAGCAGACCCGCGCACAGTAGTTTCTTTCTTCACTGCGGCACCCGGCGCATTGGATGAAAACAATTGATTCCAGGTTTGAAGCCTCCTGGCTGTTCTTTTCAAGAGCGCTTTCCCACTCCTTTTGGGTCATCACCGATTCGGCAAGGCCATAGCCAAAGCCCTTCACAGGCGCTTCATCGGCTCCGGTGGCCAGAATGCAGACTCCGTGGGCAATTGTGTGCTCGCCGTTATTGGTTGCCACGCGGCTTTCAAAGGAGCCTATACTCCCTGTTGTGGCCAAAACACCTGCCTGGGTGTGCAGGGTTATAAGCGGATGCTTTTCCAGCCTGCCAAGGGTTTCTTCCAGCAGGGGGGCGGTTTCAAGGCCTTCTATGGTGCGCTTTATCCAAGAGAGGTTGCCGCCGAGCCTTTGGCCCTTTTCCACAAGCTCCACCTCAAAGCCCTGGTCTGCAATTGCAAGGGCGGCTGTTATTCCTGCAATTCCCCCGCCGATTATCAGCGCCTGTTGAGTGACCGGAATTGTCGGCAGGGGATGGGGCCTGACCCTTTTAAGCCGGGCAATGCCTGAAAGCAGGATGCTCAAAACCTCTGATGAGCCGGAAAGGCCTTTGGGTTCGCCTTGCTGCCCATCCCTGTTTGCTGGCGCAAAGATATCTGTCACTTCCACGCAGGCCCGATCCACCTTAAGGGTGCGGGCAAGCTCAATTATGCGGCTTTCGTGCAGATGGGGCAGGCAGGTGCCCACCAGCAGCCGGTTTGCCCCGGATTTTTTTACAGCTTCAACAAGCTCATCAAACCCGCTGCTTGTGCAAAGCCTCTCAAAGGCATGCACCTTTTTTACGCAGGGCTGATATTTGAGTTTATCGGCAAGGGCCTTTTCATCTTCAACCCTGCCAAGTTTGTTGTTGCAGGTGCAAAGAGCAATAAAAACTGACGGAAGCGCGCGCAGAAGCTCCGGGTCGGGCCTAATTGCCTTTGCAACAGGGGCAAGGCTTCCGCCTGCTCCATGAAGCGCAAGGGATGCCCCTTGGGCTGCCGCACCCGCGCAGATGAGGGATTCGTTTATATCCTTCAAGCCCGTAAAGGAGCCGCCAGCAAAGATTCCGGGTTTTTCTGTCTCGCAGCAGGAAAAGGGCAGGGTTTTTATAAAGCCAAATTCGTTTACAGGCAGCTCAAGCATGTCTGCAAGCTCGCGGCTGGCCTTTGCCGGGCGCTGGCCCACAGCCAGAACCACCATGTCAAAGCTCTCCTCCTGCATGGAGCCGTCCTGGGGAGATGGATAGCGCAAAATGCAGTTGTTGTCTTTATCCGCAATAACCGAATGCACCCGGCTTTTTACAAAGCGCACGCCGTACTGCTCGCGGGCATCCTGGCAATAGCTTTCAAGGGGCTTTTGGTAGGCGCGCATATCCATGTAAAAAATGGCGGCCTCCACCTGGCTGTTGGACTGCTCCACGGCAAGCCTTGCCTCCTTTACTGCAAAGGCGCAGCAGGCGCTTGAGCAGAAATCGGCATTCAGGCCAATATCGCGGGACCCGACACACTGGATAAAGGCCACTTTCTGCACGGGCTTTAAGTTATCGGGCCGCAGCAGCTTGCCTTCAAAGGGGCCGCACGAGCTTAACATCCGCTCGAACTCAAGGCTTGTGACCACATTTTTGGAAGCGCCATAGCAAAAAGTGTCTTTGCCGGTGGAAGGGTCGAAATAGCTCACTCCGCCGCACAAAACCACGGCCCCCACATCCAGTTTGCGGGCTGTGGAAAGCTGCAGGGCTTCGTAAATGGAATTGACTTTGGGCAGAACCGATTCCGCATCAAAGGGCTTTACCAGATAGTCCAGTGCCCCTATTTTCATGGCCTCCACAGCGGTTTCCACCGTGGCATAGGCTGTCATCATTACAACAGCGGTGTCCGGGGAGATTCCCTTTGCCTTTTCCAGAACCTCCATACCGTCCATGCCTGGCATCTTTATGTCCAGAAACATCACCTGGTAGCTGTTTGTGCCGAGAAGTTCCAGGGCCTCCTCGCCGGAGCCGGCAGTATCTGCGCTGAAACCGGCCTCTTTTGAAAGCCAGGCTTCAAGGGAGCTTCGGACAATAAGCTCATCATCCACCACCAGAACGCGAAATCTCTCCCTGTCCTGCCAGCTTATGCGGATGGCCCCTGTGGGGCAGACCTTTTCGCATTCTCCGCAGCGGGTGCAGGCTGTTGTGTCAATTACATAGGAGTTGGGAATTGAGTGCGGGGTGGGCAGATGAATGGCCTTGCAAAGCCCCATGTGCTGGTTGAAGGGGTTTTTTATTTCCACAGGGCAAACCTGCTCGCAAAGGCCGCAGCCTGTGCATAGGTCTGCATCCACCCATCGGGGGTTTTCCTGAATGCGGGCCGAAAAATTTCCCGGAGTTCCTTCCAGGGCAAGCAGGCTGGCTCCGGTAATTATTTCAATGTTCTCGTGGAAAAGGCCCCTGCGAAGGCAATGCTGGGACACAGCATCCCTTTTTATTGTCGGCAGCATCTTGCACATGCCGCAGCGGTCTGTTGGAAACTGCCTGTCCAGCTTGGCAAGAATGCCGCCTGTGTGGGCTTCCTTTTCAATGAGGGTCACCCTGTATCCGCTCTGGGCCAAGTCCAGGGCTGCGCGGATTCCGCCCACCCCTGCCCCAACCACAAGTGCCCTGCCTATTTTCTGCTCTGTCAATGACATAAAAGCCTTCCTTGTTTTAATGCGCCTTTGGCCGCCCGATAAATTCCTTCAAGGGCGTCAGGATGCAGCCTTGCTTTTTATGCCCACAGCCTCTCCAAACTCGTCAGCCTCAAAAACCGCCAGGGGCGGCTTTTCCTCCAGGCTTTGCCCCGGCTGGTATTCAAAGGCCTTTTGGGTTGCAGCAGATACCCTGATGAAAAGGTCTGCCACAGGAATGTCGTTTGGGCAGGCGTTTGTGCACTGGCCGCAGCCAACACAGGAAGTGCTCATGTGGGCAAGCCGCGTGAGGTGGAAAAAGGCCGTGTCTGTAGGCATTTTGATTGCCTTGTTCCTAAAAGCCCAATTAAGGTAAAGGGGTGGATCATGATCAAAGGCATCGGTTAAAAAAACGCATTCCCTGCAATAGCAGA
The DNA here is from genome assembly GCA_020060085.1 of Desulfobacterales bacterium. GTDB lineage: Bacteria > Desulfobacterota > Desulfobacteria > Desulfobacterales > Desulfatibacillaceae > JAGVAW01. The sequence continues at coordinate 30,146 of JAGVAW010000034.1, read as the reverse complement.
TGGGGCAGGCTACCCGGCAGTTGTAGCAGTTGACGCAGTTTTCAAAATATTTATTCAAAGCTCCAAGGCTGTTGACCTTTTCTTCCATTGTGGCAAACAGCGCCTGTTTTGCCTGGCTGCGCCTTTCAACAAGCATTGAAAGGACTTTCTGGTGAGCCTTATTTGGTGGAGATTGGTCAAGGCCAAGCTTTTTGAGGGCATCTTCGCCCTTTTGCGTGTTGGCAGTTGCTGGAATGCCAACAGAACCATCTGCGCCCAGAATACCAAGGCTTATGTCAGCGCTTGAAGAGAATGGCTGTTCGCAGACCTTGCAGGCCGAGGCCAGGGAAAAGCCGTCCACCTGCGTTGCGTCTCCCCTGCCCGCAGCCTTCCAGAACCGCTCTCCGGGAGGGCTTGCCTCTGCTGCGGCAAAGGTGCCGTAATCCTTGTTGGACATAACGCCAGCGCAGTCCGCACTTATAAGAAGAATGTCCTCCGCTTTTGCCTGGTTGAACTTTACAAGCTCGATAAAGGCCCGGACCTCGCAGGGGCGCAGCACCGCAGCCACAGGTTTGCCAGTTGACCTGCGGGTGAGCCTTGCAGCCATGCGGGCTGCGGACAAAGGAGCAACAGGGGCCAAAAGGTCTGCCTGCTCCAGGGCATCCGGGTCTGTTACAAGGCCGGGCATCACGGTTGTTGATCCGGGCTGGCGCAAAGGAAGCAGCACAGCTTCTGCAAGGCCGGATTTTAAAAGCTGGCCGAGGAAGTTTTTTATACCCAGCGAAATATCCTTATTCGGCGCATCTATTGTTGCGGTTTGGGCCATTTTGTCCTCCGGGTGTTTATTTTTTTGCTCAATAAGGATCTTGCTGCTCCCTTATGCAACAGAGCGGGCAGCGCCGGGGTTGGGGCCAAGCTGGCGCACCTGCTCCACAAGCTCGCGCATGGTTTTGGCAAACTGTATTCCGTCACTTGCCCCTATCCAGGTAAGGCGCAGCCTTTGCGGCTCTATGCCCATTGTTGCGAGCATTGCCTGTAAAAGCTTCATACGGCGCCTTGCCTTAAAATTGCCGTTTATGTAATGGCAGTCGCCGGGGTGGCAGCCGCTCACAAGCACGCCGTCCGCGCCTTCCAGAAGTGCCTTTATTATGTACTGGCTGTCCACCATGCCTGTGCACATTACCCGGATTAAGTGAACATTCTTTGGAATTTGCAGCCTGCTTGTTCCGGCCAGGTCTGCTGCTGTATAGGTGCACCAGTTGCAGACAAAGGCGACTATGAAAGGCTCAAAATCCTGCCTGTTTTCCTGTTGGCTTTCCATAAAGGGTTTCCTTTTCTTGTCAGTTTTTGGTTGCACACAGGCCTTCCATCATGCCCTCGAACTCTGCAAAGACCTGCTTTTTGTTGAAGTGCTTCACCTGGGCTGCACCGGAGGGGCAGAAGCCCGAACAGCTTCCGCAGCCCTTGCATACCGCCTCGTTTACCACCGAAACCTGGGCAAACTCGTCAAACTCGATTGCGCCGTAAGGACAAAGGCCTATGCAGGTTTTGCAGCCCGCGCACATATCCGGGTCAATCCACGAAATGGCCGAAGGAACCGGAACCCTGCCCTTTGTTGCAAGGGAAAGGGCCTTGGCCGCCGCGCCGGAGGCCTGGGCCACAGTGTCGGGAATGTCTTTGGGAGACTGGCAGGCACCGGCCAGAAAAACGCCGTCCGTTGCCGTGTTGAGCGGCCCAAGCTTGGGATGCTCTTCCAGAAAAAAGCCGTCCGCGCCCTGGTTTACCCCGAAAATCCGCCCAACAGCAGGTGCATCTTTGCGGGCCTCCATTGCAGGGCAAAGGATGACCATGTCCACAGGCACGCGCACGCGCCGGCCAAGCAGGGTGTCCTCTGCTATGGCTATTAGCTTTCCTTCTTCTTCGGGAGTTTTTGCCCTGTCTGTAACCTGGGCCACCTTGCCCCTTATAAACTGGCTGCCCTCTTCCTGACAGCGCCGGAAAAACTCCTCGTAGCCCTTGCCAAAGCAGCGCATATCAATAAAAAAGTCATATATCTGCGTGTTGTGCCCCACCTTTTCTTTTATGAGGTGTCCGTATTTGAGCGCATACATACAGCACACCCGTGAGCAGTATTCGTGGTGGTTCACATCCCGGCTGCCCACGCAATGGCATATTGCAACGCTTTTGGGTTTTTTGGTCAGTTGCCCGTTTTGGTCGCGAATCAAAATCTCCCCGCCTGTTGGGCCTGTGGCATTGGAGAGGCGTTCGAACTCCAGGCTTGTGAAAACATTAGGATAAACGCCATAACCCAAAGGCTTTAAAACCGATGGGTCAAAAAGATCGTAGCCTGTTGCCAGAATTATGCTGCCCACCTTGATTTCGCGGATTTCCGGTTTCATGGAGTGATCAATGGCCTTAGCCTCGCAGACCTTTACGCATTCCATGCACTCGGAACATACGCCGCAGTTAAGGCAACGGGACGCCTCTGCCCTTGCCGCATCCTCACCAAAGGCTGCTTCAACCTCGTCAAAGCCCAAAATCCGGGTTTTTGGGTCAAGGTGCTCGGCCTGGGCGCGCTTTTGGGGGGCAAGGCCAGGAGGAATGGCCGCCCATTCCGGCTCTTTTTCTGCTTTTTGTTCCTCCTGCCCGGCAAGGGAGGCCCTTTTGCCCCTGTTCAAATAATCGGCAATGGCAAGGGCTGCCCGGCGGCCCCCTGCAACAGCTTCAATAACCGTGGCCGGGCCTGTTACCGCATCTCCGCAGGCAAACACAAAGTCGTTGCCTGTCTGCATGGTATTGGGGTCTGCCTCAAAGTAGCCACGCCTGTTAACTGCAAGGCTGCTGTCGCCCCCTGCCCAGGGGGCATCCATTTTCTGGCCGATTGCCGGAATTATTGCATCGCACTCAATTACAAATTCCGAGCCTTCTACAGGCTGGGGGCTTCTGCGCCCGCTTTTGTCCGGCAGGCCAAGCTCCGTGCGCTGGCATTTCAGCCCCGTGGCGCGCCCCCCTGCACCTTCCACCTGTAAGGGTGCGCAGAGAAAGAGCATTTTAACGCCCTCGGCCAGGGCACCTTCAATTTCATCTTTATAAGCAGGCATCTGCTCGCGGGTGCGGCGGTAAACAACAGTCACCTCTTTGCAGCCAAGCCTTTTGGCCATGCGGGCCGCATCAATGGCCACATTGCCGCCGCCTATTATTGCGACCCTATCGCCGGGCTTTTTGCGGGAACCAAGGTTTATCTCACGCAAAAAATCCACGGCATTGATGACATTTTCACAATCCTTTTCTCCGGGGATTTCCATATCCGCACCCCCGTGGGCGCCTATTGCCAGAAGAACCGCGGCAAAGCCTTTTTCTTCAAGCTCCTTTAAGGAGTAATCTTTTCCCAGAGCCTTGTTTGTCTCAACTTTCACGCCCAGATCCAGAATGGCCTCTATCTCTTTATCCAGAACGCACGCTGGCAGGCGATAATCTGGAATGCCAACCCTTAACATTCCGCCAAGCACGGAGAGCTTTTCAAAAATGCTTACAGAAAAACCTGCAAGCCGCAGAAAATAAGCAGCCGAAAGCCCGCCTGGGCCTGAACCTATGATGGCCACCTTTTCGGGCCGCTCGGAAATTAAAGGCCGGGGCAGGGATTTAATGTCCACCTGATCAGCGGCAAAGCGTTTGAGGTCGCGGATTGCCACAGGCGAATCAAGCTCGCTGCGGCGGCATTTTTCCTCGCAGGGATGAGGGCAGACCCGGCCCAGAATCCCCGGCAGAGGCATCCTCTGGCGTATAAGCTCTATTGCTTCGCGGTATTTTCCCTGGCCTATAAGCTGAACATAGCCCTGGACATTGATTCCTGCCGGGCAGGCGCTGACACAGGGGGCGCGATCCTTTTTTTCTATGCAGTAGGTTATGGGCACGGCCTGGGGGAAGGAGCGGTAAATGGCCTTGCGGGTTGCAAGATTCTCGTCCCATTCGCTTGGCCGTATGACCGGACAGACCTTGGTGCATTCACCGCATCCTGTGCATATGCCTTCCTTGATGAAGCGGGGATTCCGGCGGACTTTGACCGTGTAGTTGCCGATGTAGCCGCTGACCTCCTCCACCTGACTGTACGAAAGAAGCTCAATGCAGGAGTTCTGGGCCACATCCACCATTTTGGGGGTGCCTATGCAGGCAGCGCAGTCCAGGGTTGGAAAGGTTTTGTCGAACTGAAGCATGTGGCCGCCGATGGTTGTGCTTTTTTCCACAAGGTAGGCCTTGTGGCCGGAGGCCCCTATGTCCAATGCCGCCTGCATTCCGGCAATTCCGCCGCCCACCACAAGTACATCCGGGTGAACAACAACCTCGCGCTTGTCCAGTTCCCGGTGCTGCCCCACCCGGCGCACAGCAGCGTTAACAAGGTGCTTGGCCTTGCTGGTGGCTTCGTTTTCGTCTGCCGTCACCCACGAAACCTGCTCCCGCACAGATGCCATCTGAAAAAGATAGGGGTTTATGCCGCCCCTCTCGCAGGCCCCTCGAAAGGTTTTTTCGTGCAGCCTGGGCGAGCAGGAGGCAACCACCACCCTGTTCAAACCAAATTCACGGATGTCTTTTTCGATCATCTCCTGGCCCGGATCAGAGCACATGAACTTGTAGTCCCTTGCCACCACAACGCCTTCAAGGCCAAGTGCGTATTGAGCCACCTCGGCAACCCTTACCTTGTGGGCGATGTTGATGCCGCAATGGCAGACATAGCAGCCTATACGGATGGACATATATAACCTCCTGAAAAGGATTACTTTTTCCTTATTGTCACCTTGTAGCCGTCCCCGTTTTCAATTTTTCCCTGTACGCCCACAAGCTCGTAGGAGCCTGATGGAAGCACCTTGAACAGATCCGTCCAGGTGTCCGGGTCCTGACCCATGATTTCCAGAACCCCATTGGAGCGCATGTGCCGAAAGGTTTCGGTGAGCTTGAGCAGGGAAAGGGGCGGGATGTAACGCCTCAAATCCAGAATTTGTTTTGCCTGTCTTCCCAAAGCTCACCTCCATGAGTTATTCCGCCCTTATTAATTGCAAGCCGGGTGCCCAAAAATGAAGGAAGGTGTCAAAAAACTTTTTTTTTAAAGGCAATAACTGCTCATAGAGTTGAAATTACGGGATAATATTTTGCCATGCGAACAGACGGGGAAAGGCGTTGACCCAAAAAAGCAAAAAAAACTTGCGCTTACCATGTTAAAAATATAAACGATTGTTCATGTGGTATTGTTAATTTTTTAACAGGGGCAGGCAATGATTGAAGATTTGAACACCTATTGGAAAAAGGTGGTTGACACTATTCAGGATGGAATAATGATAGTGGATTCCGGCGGGACGATTGTTTCCGTGAACCGGGGCATGGAGCGCATAACAGGCTTTTCCCGCGATGAGCTACTTGGGCACTCCTGCGCCATTCTTCACTGCGATATTTTTGACTACGCCCGTGCCCACAAGGGCAACCGCTACTGCGTTCTTTTTCGCAACGGCTCGCTGGCCGAACGCAAATGCACCCTGCGCCGCAAGAGCGGCAGGCGTATTCATGTACTTAAAAACGCCTCCCTGCTCTACGATGCGCAGGGCCATGCAATGGGGGCGGTGGAAACCGTGACCGATATTTCAGAGCTCATCGAAAAGGATCACCAGATAGAGGTGTTCCGCCGGGAGCTTCAGTCGCGGGATGGCTTTCACGGCATCACGGGTCAGTCAACGGTCATGCTCCAGATGTACGATCACATCACAAACGCTGCCCAGTCGGATGCGCCTGTCATCATCCTTGGCGAAAGCGGCACGGGCAAGGAGCTTGTGGCCCAGGTCATTCATGAACTTGGCCCCCGCAAAACCAAGCCCTTTGTAAAATTTAACTGTGCGGCCTTAAATGAAACCCTTCTGGAAAGCGAGCTTTTCGGCCATGTAAAAGGGGCTTACACAGGGGCCTACCGCAACCGCATAGGCCGCTTTGAGGCAGCAAAGCAGGGGGATATTTTTCTCGATGAAATAGGGGATCTGCCCCTGTCCACTCAGGTCAAACTTTTGCGGGTTTTAGAGGAGCGGGTTGTGGAAAGGGTTGGGGACAATCAGCCCGTACCGGTGGATGTTCGCATTATCTCAGCCACCAACAAGGATCTTGACTCCCTTGTCCGGCAGGGTCTTTTTAGGGAGGATTTCTATTACCGGATAAATGTCATTCCAATTATTGTTCCGCCTTTAAGAAAAAGGGCATCAGACATTCCAATTCTTGCCCAGTCTTTTTTCCGGCAGATATCCTTAAAAAGTGAACGGCACATTGACGGCATAAGCAGCCAGGCAATGGCAAGACTCATGGACTACCCCTGGCCGGGCAATGTGCGGGAGCTTAAAAGCGCCCTTGAATACGCATTTGTGACCTGCCACGAAAGCCTTATCGAGCCGCGCCACCTTCCGCCTGCAATGGCAGCAGCAAAACCGGCAGGTCCCGGAAAGAGCCAGACCAGGCCCGCAAGCAGGGATGAGCGCCAGAAACAGGAATTGATGGAGGCCCTTGCCCAGGCAGGGGGAAATCAGTCCGAAGCAGCCAGGCTTTTGGGTATTTCGCGGGTTACGGTATGGAACAGGATGAAGAAATTTGCGATAAAGCCCCAGTGGGTGTCAGAGGATGAGGCGGAAAAGGTTTTGTAAGGTTTTTTGCTTGTCGAAAAAGGCCCTATTGTGAGGCAGATTGTTTGTCCGCAGGCAGAACCAGGGTGAAAACAGAGCCTTCTCCGGGCGTGCTGATAACGGCAACAGATCCCTTATGGCGCTCCATTATTCCGTAAACTGTTGAAAGGCCAAGGCCCACCCCGTAACCCTGCTTCTTGGTTGTGAAAAAAGGCTCGAAAATCCTCTCCAGGTCATCGGGCTTTATGCCTGTGCCCGTATCTGCAACTTTAAGCCTTACCGTGTTTGATTTTGGGTCGTATTCCGCACCTATCTCAAGCTCTCCTCCCTGGGGCATGGCATCCACAGCATTAAGTATGAGGTTGATCACGCACTGGGCAAGCTGGTTAAAGTTTCCGATCACCAAGGGCAGGGGCTTTTTTACGGTTACCTTCAAGTCAATTTGCGAAAGGGAAAGCTTGTGCTGGCTCAAAATCACGCAGCGATCCACGAGCAGGGCGACATCCACAGGCTCCATCTCGGTTTTGGAACGGCGGGAAAAGGCCAGCAGGTTTCCCACAATCTGGGTACAGCGGCTTGTTTCGCTTTCAACAAGCTCAAGATATTTTTCAAAGTCTGCCAAATCAGCAGGGCTTGTTTTGCCCGTGGCAAGCATCTTTTTCATGAGCCGTGCATAGTTCAATACCCCTGAAAGGGGATTGTTTATCTCATGAACCACGCTTGCAGCAAGCCTTCCCAAAGACATCATCTTGTCCTGCAAAAGTATTCGAGCCTGGTCTTCAAACTCGCGCTCAAGGCGGCGTATTTGGCGTAAATCCCTGAAAAAGCATACAATGCCGCCTCCAGGAAGATCTGTCGAGGAAACCTGCACAGGCAGGCTCTTGCCGGATTTCTGCTGAATCCGGGTTTCATAAATAAAAAGGCGTCCCGGCCCACCGTATTTTTGGCCGGCCCTGTCCTCTTCAAATTTTTTGGCATCCTGGGAGGTAAAGAGCATTTCAAGGGCAGGTCTGCCCATCATCTCTTCCCGGCCAAAACCAAGCATTGCTTCAAGGCTTTTGTTCACAAGGGCAACGCAGCCATTTTCATCGCAGCCCAAAATGCCGTCCATGGAGCTTTGGATGAGGCTTCTCTGATAATCAAGGCTTTTGGTAAGCTCAAGGGCGGTGAGAGCATTCTCCCTTTCCAGCAGTTTGGCGTGGTCTTTTAGCTTTTTGCGGCTTAAATAACGGTTTTTCGCCCGGCTTATGGCCATAAAAAGGGCATCATTGTTAACCGGCTTGTTTATGAAGTCAGAAGCATCAAGCCTCAATGCCGTTATGGCAAGGTCCATCTCGCCAAAGGCGGTCATCACAATCACTTCAATATCTTCAAAAGCAGCCTTCACCTTTTCAAGCAGCTCAATGCCGTCCATGCCCGGCATGCGGATGTCTGTAATTACTATCCTTATGTCCGTGCTACCGCAGATTTTAAGAGCCTGCACCCCGTCTTGGGCAACATGAACTTGGTATCCCGCATCCTCAAGGGCCAGGGACATCACATCGCGGATATCCGGCTCATCATCTGCAAGAAGAATGCTCCAGGGTTTGGAATCAAAAGCAAACGGCCTGTCTGCCTTTTCTTGGTATTTCTGCCCGGCAGGTTCTTGATTCTCCTGCATCAAATCCCCTGTTGGTCTTTGGTTTACACCTGCCGCCATATCAGCCCCCGGTTTTATTTGGCTCAATATCCGTGATGTCTTTTAACTTATAAGCTGCCGCCTTGTTTGTGCGCGTCAATCTTACCATGCTGCCACGGCATTGCATTTTTTTAACAATGAAAAATCTTAAGCCACCTTTGCTTATATTGCAAGGCAGTGGCGGAGCAACCTTGCTGGGGTGCGGGGAGGAACAAAAGAAAATCGCAGGATTTATCCGTTTACCTCTATCTTAATTTTTGAGTCTATTTTGTGGCGCTTCATGCGGTTCCAGACAGTGACCCGCGAAACACCAAGAAGCTCTGCGGCTTTGGACTGATTGCCCCCGGCCTGTTCAAGGGCTTCCAGAAGCTCCTGCTTTTCGATTTCCTTGAGATCCATGGATCGCTTGGGCTTGGGCTGTGCCGCAGCAGGTCTTTTGGGCGCAGAAATTGCCGCAGGCATATGATGAGGCTCCACCATTGGCCCGGAGCAGGTAACAAAGGCGTACTCAAAGGCGCTTTTAAGCTCCCGCACATTGCCGGGCCAGTCGTGATTTGCGAGCAAATCCATTGTGTCGCGGCTTATGCCCATTATGTTCTTGCCGCTTTTTAAGCGCATTTTGCGGAAAAAAGCCTCGGCCAGAAGCGGAATATCCTCGGTTCTGTTTCTTAAGGGCGGCAGGACTATGGGAATTACATTGATGCGGAAATAAAAATCCTTGCGGAAGCTGCCGTTCTCCACAAGCTTGGCCAGATCCCGGTTGGTGGCCGAAACAATGCGCACATCCGTTGAAATTGGGCGGCTCGCGCCAACCCTCTCAACAACCTTGTCCTCAAGCACCCGCAAAAGCTTGACCTGTGTGGAAATGGGCAGTTCGCCGATTTCATCTAAAAAGATGCTGCCTGTGTCCGCCATTTCAAAGCGGCCAAGCCTGTCCTTGTAAGCCCCGGTGTAAGCCCCCCTCACATGGCCGAAAAGCTCGCTTTCCAGTAGAGACTCGGTAAGGCTTGCACAATTGACCTTTACAAAGGGCTTGTCATTTCTTTCGCCTAAATCGTGGATGGCCCGGCTCACAAGCTCCTTGCCTGTGCCGCTTTCGCCGTAGATTATGACAGGGGCATCCGACCGGGCCGCGTTTTCGATAAGATTGAAAACCTGCTGCATGGCCGGAGAATGCCCTATTATTCCATGAAAGCTGTCCTCGGAGCGCAACTCTTTCCTGAAAGCCTCAAGCTGGGTCTCCCGCTTTGTGATTTCCTCCAGATCGGCCAGGGTGCCGACAGCGCCTATGACAACACCATCATCGTCCTTCAAAATGGCCGCATTTTTGAGAACATTGCGATAAGAACCGTCTTTACGCTGAATCTGGCATTTTTTCTGGGTTATGGAGCCGAAGCGGAAAAGCCCGCACCAGTGCTCTCCGCCGCTTGCAAGGGTCTGCTCGCAGGCTGCACAGTTTAACATGGTGCACTTGCAGCCCACCAGCTCCTCGCGGCTGTACCCTGTAATGCGCTCCATTGCCGCGTTTACAGATACAATGGCCCCGCTGGTGTTGACTATCATTATGCCATCGCTGATGGTGTTAACAACAGTCTCCCAATATCTGTTCAACTCCCTGCCAATCATTAAGCAACTCCTGTTAAGCCTTTACACATGTAAAGGCGCCTGCTTTTAACAAAACAATCCGCCTTTAGCAACAATAACAAGATAACCATTATTTTTATCATTATCAACATTTTGGTTTTATTGGATAATTAAAATTTTTATTGCATTGCGTCATTTTTGGCCCGCGTCTTGCTTTACCCTGGCCAGACTTTGAAGGGAGAGGCGACCATGGACGAAATAACAAATCATTTACTGGATTTTAGGGGCAGCATCTCTCCCCTTTCCCTGCTCAAGATGACCAAGGTCTTTAACAAGATGCTGCCTGCTGAAATTCTGGAGATATTGGGATCCGACCCGGATGTGAGAAAAGATCTTTTCAAGCTGCTGCCAGCCGACTCCTACGAGGTTGTTCTCATGGAGGTTACAGAAGGCAGCGACTACTTCTTCCGGGTGCGGATAAAAAAGTCCTGTTAAGCCTGTCCGCCCGTTTATTGGCTTTTTAAAAGGCGGGTAAGAGAGGCAAAAAAACAAAAAAAGGAAATGGATATGTCAACTGCTTTAATTCAACTGAAAAGTCCGAAAAAAAGCACCTTTTTAAACAAGGTAAAGGAGATTCTTCCTGAAGGTGGCAATCTCAACCTGTGTTTAACCTGCGGGGCCTGCGTTTCGGGTTGTCCGGCCACCGGGCTGGAGAACATGGACCCGCGCAAGTTCCTCCGCATGGCGGCTTTAGGCATGGATGAAGAGATTACAAGCACGCCCTGGGTGTGGATGTGCACCATGTGCCAGCGCTGCATTTTTGTTTGCCCCATGCAGATCGACATTCCCCAGCTTGTTTACAACGCACGGACAACATGGCCGCGCGAGACAAGGCCCAAGGGCATTCTGGGATCCTGCGACATGGCTCTGCGAAATGACTCTTGCAGCGCAATGGGCACCTCGCCGGAGGATTTTGAATTTGTGGTGGGCGATGTGCTTGAGGAGTACCGTGAGGCCCAGCCCGAATTTGCGGAAATGGAAGCGCCCATAGACAAGCAGGGGGCGCACTTTTTCCTCAACCAGAACTCCCGCGAGCCGGTGACAGAGCCTGACGAGCTTTTGCCCCTGTGGAAGATACTCCATGTTGTGGGAGCGGACTGGACATACGGCAGCAAGGGCTGGGGCGGCGAAAACTACTGCCTGTTCCTGGCGGACAATGACGCATGGGAGCACATCACCCGCATATCCGCAAAGCAGGCCGATGACCTTGGGTGCAAGGTCTTTCTCAACACCGAATGAGGGCACATAACATTCTCAGTCCGGGCCGGACTGAAAAAATTTGGCATCGAGCACAACTTTGAAGTGGCTTCAATCTATCAATACTACGCCCGGTGGATTCGCGAGGGCAAGCTCAAGGTTAATTCCGACTGGAACAAGGATTTGAAAATAAAGTTCACGGTGCAGGACCCCTGCCAGATAATCCGCAAGAGCTTCGGGGATTCGGCAGCAGACGACCTGCGCTTTGTGGTCAAAAGCGTTGTAGGCGAGGAAAACTTCATCGACATGACCCCCAACAAAAGCAACAACTACTGCTGCGGTGGAGGAGGCGGCTTTTTGCAGTCCGGCTACCAGGACGCAAGGCGGGCCTACGGCAAGTATAAGTTCGACCAGATAATAGAAACAGGAGCAGATTACTGCATTGCCGCCTGCCACAACTGCCATGCCCAGATTCATGATCTGGCTCACCATTTCGGCGGCAATTACAGCACCGTACACCTTTGGACCTTGATTTGCCTTTCGCTTGGCATTTTGGGCCCAAATGAGCGCGAGTACCTTGGAGATGATTTGAAAGAGGTCAATGTGTTCCATCCGGAAACAGCAATGTAGCCTTTTGGAGCGCAAAACAACGATAACCTGAAACCTTGATGGCTGAAGGGAAAAAAGCATGAGTTTTTCAAGACGATTGCAATCAGATGAATTTGTCGTGCTGGCCGAGATGCACACGCCCAAGGGCGTCAATATCTCGCGGCTGGTAACTGACGCCCGCCGCATAAAGGACAGGGTGGATGCCATTGTCATCCCGGACATGGACAATGGAATCATGCGCATGAGTGCCCTTGCAGGCGGCGTGCTCATGCACCGCCAGGGCATTGAGGCCATAATCCATGTTTACTGCCGCGACCGCAACAGAATGGCCCTTCAGGGGGATCTCCTTGCCGCCCATGTGCTTGGCATTGAGAACATACTTGTTGTTCACGGCGAGGAAATGGAAGTGGGCGATCACCACGAAGCCAGGCCCGTGAATGACATTGACGAGATTGAGCTTATCGGTGCCATCCGCTCGCTTGTGGAAGGCAAGGACATGGCCGGTTTCGAGCTTGACGGGGTTCCCAGCTTTAAAACCGGCTGCACCATAGCTCCATTTGCAGACCAAAAGGCAATGGAAGAAGAACTGGCCCTTGCCAAAAGAAAGATTGATGCCGGATGCCGCTTTGTAATCACACCGCCGGTTTTTGATGTGGATTCCAGCGCGGATTTTCTGAAAAAAGCCGCGGCCCTTGGTGTGCCGGTCATTCCCACCGTGTTTCTTTTGAAATCGGTGGCTGTTGCCCGCTACATTGCCACAAACGAGCCGTCTGCAAAAATCTCCGATGCCCTCATCAGCCGCATCCGCAAGTCTGCTGACCGCGAAAACGAGGGCATCCGCATAGCAGGCGAAACTGTTGCCGCGCTAAAGGGCATTGCCCAGGGCGTGCTTATCCAGACTCTGGGATGGGAGCATCGCATCCCGGCAATTCTGGATGTGGCTGGATTGTAGGCAACGACCTGCGCCTGAAAAAAAGCAGCCAGTTTTATTAAGGCGCTATGCAAACAATGTTAAGCCAAAAGGCTTTTAATAGGTGAATATGTCATATCAACTTGATAACAAACCGGACAACAGGGTGCTGGTTGTCGGCGGTGGAATGGGCGGAATACGAACAATGCTGGACCTTGCCGAGTCTGGGCACAGCGTTGTTCTTGTTGACAGCGCCCGCTCCATCGGCGGTCTTATGACCCAGCTTGACCGCACCTTTCCGACAAACAACTGCGACCTGTGCACACTTTCGCCGCACCTTTCACAAAGCGGTCGCCAGGAGCGCATTGAACTCTTGACCATGACGCAGATAACCGGCATGGAGGGCGAGCGCGGGGCCTTCTCCGTGACCGTTAAAACAGCTCCCCGCTACATTGACATGGAAAAATGCACGGCCTGCGGCGAGTGTTTTAAGCATTTTCCCGATTGCGTGCGCTTTACCCCCGGCCTTGACCACAGGGCACCAACCTGCATGCGCTATCCCCAGGCAATACCCCAGGCTTATTCCGTTGACATGGCAGCCTGCAAGGATTTGCAGGCCCTTGTGGATATCTGCCCTGCAAAGGCCATTGTTCCTGATGATACGGAAAAAACCCGCACCATTGAATGCGGCTCCATAGTGCTTGCCCCAGGGGCAGAGGTTTTTGACCCCAAGGGGCTGGATTATCTGGGCTACTCCAGCCAGCCCGATATTGTTACAAGCCTTGAATACGAGCGCATTCTTTCGGCTTCAGGCCCCACTTCCGGCCAGCTTGTCCGCCCCTCGGACAAAAAACAGCCCCAAAAGATAGCCTGGATACAGTGCATCGGGTCCAGGGGCATCCAGAAGGGAGCCCAGTCCTACTGCTCAAGCGCCTGCTGCATGTTTGCCCTCAAAGAGGCAATGGTGACAAAGGAGCGCTTCCAGGACAGCATCGAGGCCACAATCTTCTACATGGACATGCGCACCTTTGGCAAAGACTACGAGCTTTACCTCCAGCAGGCAAAGGAGCGCTTCGGAGTCCGTCTTGTAAGGTGCCGCCCCCACAGCGTTGTTCACAAACAGGGTGCCCAGGGCCTTGAAATTCAATATCTGCCCGAAGGCCAGGCCCAACAGGTCTGCGAAGAATTTGACATGGTGGTTCTCTCCACCGGGTTTTTGGTGGGCCAGCAGACCCGCGAAATGGCAAACATCCTGGGCATTGATCTTGACAGCCACGGCTTTGCCAAAACCGGAAGCTTTACGCCTGTCGCCACATCAAAGCCGGGCATCTATGTTGCCGGGCTTTTTGAAAGTCCCAAGGATATTCCCGAAACAATGGTCCAGGGTAGTGCGGCAGCCTGCATGGCAGCGGGCGACCTTTCGGCAAAGGGCATCCTCTCCGGCCAGGAAGAGGAATTTCCGCCTGAAAGGGATATTTCCGGCGAGGAGCCTCGCGTGGGCGTGTTTTTGTGCGACTGCGGCGAGAACATAGGCGGAGTGCTTGATGTGCAAAAGCTTGCCGATTATGCGCAAAGCCTTCCCGGCGTGGTTGTGGCCCAAAGCGTGGGGCATGGTTGCAGCAGCCAGTCCATGGAACGCATTACCAGCATTGTGGAAAGCGAAAAGTTAAACCGGGTTGTCATTGGCGGCTGCTCTCCAAGAACCCATGAAAAGCGCTTCCAGGACACCATAAGAAAGGCGGGCTTAAACCCTTACCTGCTGGAAATGGCCAATATCCGCGACCAGATAACCTGGGTTCATGCTGCCGAGCCGGAGCTTGCGGCCAAAAAGGCCCAAAGCCTTATCCGCATGGCTGTGGGCGCGGCAAAAATGGCCCGCCCCCTGGCAGACAGCACTTTACCCATGAACAAGAACGCCCTGGTGGTGGGTGGCGGTGTTGCAGGGATGACCACAGCCCTGGAGCTTGCCCGGCACGGCCACAAGGTTTACCTGGCAGAGCGCAGCGCAAAGCTGGGGGGAAATGCGGCAAAACTCCGCAAAACCCTTGAGGGCGAAGATGTAAGGGCCTTTGTCAACGGGCTTGTTGAAAAGGTCAAGGCCAGTGAAAACATATCGGTAATCACAGGCGCAATCATAGTTGATCATAGTGGCATACCTGGAATGTTTAAAACAGGAATGCAGGTGGGGCCTCAAATGTTCTACCGCCAGGTTGAGCACGGCGTGACCGTGCTGGCCACGGGCGCGCTTGGCAACCACCCGGATCAGTATCTGCTTGGCAAATCCGATTCGGTTATCACCCAGCTTGAGATGGATTCCCTTATTGAGGACAAGCCCGAAAAGGTCAAATCCTGGTCCAATGTTGTGATGATTCAGTGCGTTGGCTCCAGAAGCCCGGAAAACCCCAACTGCTCAAGAATATGCTGCCAGGCTGCTGTCAAAAACGCTTTGAGGATTGTTGAGATTAATCCCGATGCCCGCGTTTTCGTGCTTTACAGGGACATGAGGACCTTTGGTCTTTCGGAGGATTACTATCAGGAAGCTCGGCAAAAGGGCGTGTTTTTCGTGCGCTACTCCCAGGATGCCCCGCCAAAGGTGGACCAGGGCCAGGACGGATGCGTGAAGGTGGTGTTCAACGAGCCGGTTATAGGCGCGGACCTGGAAGTGGAGGCCGACTGCCTTTGCTTGAGCACCGGGCTTGTTGCAGATGATGAAAACAATGAAGACCTGGCGCTCATCTTCAAGCTGCCCAGAACAAAGGACGGCTTCTTCCTTGAGGATCATGTGAAGCTGCGGCCTGTGGATCTACCGGTTCCCGGTTTTTTTGTGGCAGGCACGGCCCACTCTCCCAAAAACATCCGTGACAGCATTGCCCAGGCTCAGGCAGCAGCATCGCGGGCCAGAACAATGCTGGCCGCTAATGAAATAAGCACCGGCGCTGCCGTGGCAAAGGTGGACGGCCAGAAATGCGCGGCCTGCCTTATTTGTGTACGCGCCTGCCCCTTTGGTGTGCCCTTTATCAATGCCGAAGGTTACTCCCAGATAGACCCGGCCCGCTGCCGGGGCTGCGGAGTCTGCGCGGCAGCGTGCCCGGCAAAGGCCATACAGTTGATGCAGTTCGAGGACGACAGAATTCTGGCCAAGCTGGAAAGCCTCTTTGAAAGGATGGTGGCCTGATGGAAAAGTTTGAACCCGTGATAGTGGCCTTCTGCTGCCACTACTGTGCATACACGGCTGCGGACATGGCAGGCAGCCAGCGGCTTGACTATCCGCCCAATGTGAAGATCATCCGGGTGCCCTGCTCCGGCAAGGTGGATGCAATCCACATTCTCAAGGCCTTTGAAAGGGGCGCTGACGGAGTCTATGTGGCAGGCTGCCTTGAAGGGGACTGTCATTTCAAGAACGGCAACCTCAAAGCCGAAAAGCAGGTTCAGTATTTAAGGAAGTCTTTGGATGAAATCGGCATTGGCGGCGACAGGCTTGAGATGGTTTTCATGTCTGCCGGGATGGGCGAGTTTTTTGCCCGCAAGGCAAAAGAAATGACCGAAAAAATAAGGGAGCTTGGCCCAAGCCCGGTGCACACGCAACTGGAGCAACAGGCAAGGCAAAAGGCGTCCTGACAAAGGGCGGCCACAAGGGAAAGGTTTAAATAATGATAACAGCAGAACGAAAGCCTCTAAAGGAAATAATGGATTACATCCAGCCGTTTAACCGCATTCTTCTTGTTGGCTGCAATGAGTGCGTGACGGTCTGCTCCGCCGGAGGGCGAAAGGAGGTGGGGCTTTTGTCTAGCGCCCTGCAATCGGCATTTCTCTCTGCGGGCAAGAGCATTGAGATCAAGGAGCACACCCTGGAGCGCCAATGCGATCCGGAATATGTGGAAGAGATTGTGGGGATGATGGACGGCGTGGATGCGGTTGTCTCCATGGCCTGCGGCTGCGGGGTTCAGGAGATGGCCCGCCGCTACAAGAACAAGCCTGTTTTCCCTGCGGTTAACACCAAGTTCATGGGAGCTTCCGAGAGGCAGGGAGTCTGGGCTGAAAGATGCCAGGGCTGCGGCAACTGCCTTTTGGGAATCACCGGCGGAATCTGCCCCATCGCCCGCTGCTCCAAGCAGCTCATGAACGGCCCTTGCGGCGGGTCCACAAACGGCAAATGCGAAATAAGCAAGGAAGTTGACTGCGCCTGGCAGCTCATCTGGGACAGGCTCAAGATGCTCGGCCAGGAGGACAGATACTTGGACATCATACCCGCAAAGGACTGGCGGACAGCCGGCGGCGGTGGACCACGGAAAATCGTGAGAGAGGATCTGGCCGGATGAAAACCAACAGCGTGCTGGAAAAAGTTTTGGCTAACGGAAATCTGGCAGTGACCTCCGAATGCGGCCCGCCCCGCGGTGCTGTGCCGGAAAAGGTGAAGGAAAAGGGCCAGTTGCTTGCCGGATTCGTGGATGCAGTCAATGTTACAGACAACCAGACTGCAATGGTAAGAATGTCAAGCCTTGGCGCATCCATTTTATTGAGGCAGATGGGCCTTAACCCCCTGCTTCAGATGGTGACCCGCGACAGGAACCGCCTTGCCATGCAGTCGGAAATCCTGTCTGCCTACGCCCACGGAATCGACACAATGCTGTGCCTTTCCGGGGATCACCCTCATTTCGGCGACCACCCCATGGCTGCCAGCGTGCATGATATTGACTCCATCCAGCTCATCCAGATGGTAAAGACCATGCGAGATGAAGGCAGGTTCCAGGGCGGAGCGGAAATTGAAAACCCCCCAAAAATGTTCATCGGAGCTGCGGCAAACCCCTTTGCAGACCCCTTTGAGCTGCGCGTGATGCGCCTTGCCAAAAAAGTGGCGGCAGGCGTGGATTTCATCCAGACCCAGTGCATCTACAATATTCCCAAGTTCGAAAAGTGGATGGAAGGGGTGAGAAACCGCGGCCTGCACGAAAAATGTTACATCCTGGCAGGTGTTACTCCCATGAAGTCTGCGGGCATGGCCCGTTATATGAAAAACAAGGTTCCGGGCATGGATGTGCCCGATGATGTTGTCGCCAGAATGGCTGCAAAGCCCAAAGAGGAGCAGGCCCAGGAAGGCGTTGACATCTGCATCGAGACAATACAGCGGCTAAGTCAGGTGGAAGGTGTGGCCGGTTTCCATATCATGGCCATCGAATGGGAAAAAATAGTGCCCGAAATTGTGGAAAGAGCCGGACTTCTGCCACGGCCCCAGGTCGCATAAACAGTTTTGGTCAAAAGCCAAAACAAGTCAAACAAAGGAGAAGCAAACATGAGCAAGGACAAACTCATTCTGGTGGTGGATGACGATGCGGACCTGGTGGAATCCATGTCCATGAAGCTGGAGAGCTTGAATTACCGCGTGGCCAAGGCCTATGACGGCGTTGAGGCATGGGACAGGATAAAAGAGGAGCGTCCGGAACTTATCATCCTGGATGTGATGATGCCCAGAAAAGACGGCTACCAGCTTTGCGATGAAATCAAGAAATCCGATGAATACAAGGATATAGTCGTGATTCTGCTAACCGCCGTGGCTGACAATGTTCGCACCACAAACTACACCCACCACAGCGGCAAAACAACCTTTGCAGATGACTACATTCCAAAGCCCATTGATCTGGATGAGCTTATGGACATCGTGAAAAGCAATTTGCAATAACTTGGCACAAGGCCCCGGAGACTGCTCTCCGGGGCCTGCCTTCACGGCGTTGGGAAAATGCCGGAAACAGACCATAGCAACATGGCTTTGGCAAAAGAAAAAATTCGGATAAATGGCCTTCGGATAAGCGCCAAGCTTGCTTTTCTTAACGCAGGCTGGGAGGGCGGGGGCAATCCAGGCCCCGACGGATTTCTGAAAAGTCTTGCCCAAAAGAGGATAAACCTGCCCTTTTTGAACATCATCCCGCAGGGAGCTTCGCAAAACGGTTTTTTTTGCACGGCTTTGGGAGATTTTCATCCGGCCTCTCTTGCCCTGGGCGACTCCTGCAAAACGGAATCGTGCCTGGAGCAAAAACCTGTCGGCACCATAATGGTTTATCCCCACAAGAGCAGCCTTGCTCTTGCGGGCGCTGTGCTAAAGGCCCTGGCCCAAGCTGGAATCTTTATTCATGCAACAGGCTCCTCCATCTCCGCAATAACGGTGATTGTGGATTATGCCAAGCTTGAGGAGGCCATATCCTGCCTGCTTGCCGTGCTTGACCTGGCAGAAGGACACGCTCCCTTTTACCAGGAACTCGATATGGAGCGCTTCCGTTTTCAGCCTCCCAAAAACGCGCCCCTGGTCACGGAGGATGACAATTCTTTTTTGCGCAACAACAAGATTCCCGTTTACACAATAAGCCAAAAAACAGGGCTGTATCTTATAATTCTTACCTTTCTTCAGGAAAGGCTTGCCTTGCTGGGCGGTCTTTTGGAGGAGGTGGGCAGGCAGGGTACATCCTTTGATCTGGCAATGGGCCGGGCCATGCCCGAAGGCAGGCAGAGTCTTTTACTGCTGATGGAGTCGGCATCTGCCCAAAAGCTTGCCGCAAAAATTGCCGCTCTCATAGATTCCGGACCTGGTAGCACCATGGAAATGATGCGCGAAGCGGAAGCACTTTTTCTTTTTGGCCCCCATTTTGAGGATCGCTACGGAATAGCGGATGCAGCCATAAGTCTGCTTGCCCAAAAGCCGGGGATTCTTGTGGGGGCCTGTTGCACAGGCACAACCATAGGGCTTGTTGTGCCGCAAAATAGGGCCTGCGAAGCAGCTAAAATGCTTGAGGTCAATTTTATGGTGCCCAAGGCCCAACCCCGTAAAAAGACGGATGACCGGGCATAATGGAAAAGATCAAAAAGGAAATAGACTGGCGGATAAGGGTCTTTGATTCCCTTTCCTTTCCTACCCTTGTGCTTACGCCGGACATGATCATTGTATCCGCCAATGAGGGCTTTCTCAAAAAAACAGGGCTTACCCACGAGCAGGTGATAGGCCGGACCTGCCAGGAGGTTTTCTCCCAATATTTTTACAGCAATGACCTGCCCTGCCTTTATTCCCAGGAGCGCTGCCCTTTAAAGCAGACCATTGAAACCGGGAAGGGCACCTCGGTCATAAGAAGGATTCGTGATGCCCAGGGCGCAGAAAAATGGGAGGATCGGGTTTTTTCGCCCATTCTGGATAAGGACGGCAAGGTCCTCTATGTGATGGAAAGCGTTCGGGATGCAACCCGTTTCAAAAACCTTGAAAAAATGTACAGCGGCGTACAGGAGCTGCTCCACAAGGTTGTGCACAGCTCGGCCAGCGCCATAGTGGCTGCCGATATCAAGGGGAAGATAATTCTTTTCAACCAGGCTGCGGAAAACCTTTTTGGCTACTGGGCCGAGGAAGCGGACAGTATAAACATAAGGGATGTCTATCCTCCGGGCATGGCCAGGGAGATAATGAAAATGCTCCGCAACGAACATATTGGCGGCCCTGGCAAGCTGCATCTAACCCAGGCAACCATCATCCGCAAAAACGGAGAGAAAATTCCTGTGGAGATGACAGCCGCCATAATTTATGAGGATAACCAGGAAGTTGCCTCAATGGGCATCTTCAATGACCTGCGGGAGAAGCTGGCTGTTGAGAAAAAGCTTCAGGAGACCCAGGCCCAGCTCATGCAGTCTGAAAAGCTGGCCTCTTTAGGAAGGCTTGCCGCAGGCGTTGCTCACGAGATAAACAACCCCCTTACAAGCATTCTTCTGTTTGGCAACATAATGCTGGAAAGATTTGAAAAGGATGATCCCCAGGCAAAGAGCCTGCAATATGTTCTTGAAGACGCCCAACGGTGCAGGGACATCATAAAGGGCCTTCTGGCCTACAGCCGCCAGAGCAGTCCGTCAAAAAAGGTTTTTGCTGTAAACAGCCTTGTGGAGGAAAGCTTCAACCTTATCCGCGACCAAAAGATGTTCATGAATGTTCAGGTGGTCAAAGACCTCTGTCCGGACGCAATTTTTATCAATGCGGACAAGAACCAGTTAAGCCAGGTTCTGGTCAACCTCATAATAAACGCCATAGATGCAATGGACAATGAAGGGATTCTCACCTGCCGGACCTTTGCTGACCCCAAAACCAACATGGCCTGCATAGAGATTTCCGACACGGGCTGCGGCATTCTGGAAGTCAACTTGAGCAAGGTGTTCGACCCCCTTTTCACGACCAAGGAGCCAGGCAAGGGAACCGGTCTTGGTTTGAGCATGGCCTATGGCATTGTAAACGAAAACCACGGGCGTATCTACATCAAGGAAAGCAGTCCCAAAGGAACCACCTTCCGGCTGGAAATGCCCCAGGCCCCGCCTACAGAAGGGCAGGAAGCCGTAAATGGAAACATAGAGGAAATTTAATAAAATGGTGGAAGATTTGAGGGGAGAGCCATGCAGGCCAAGCATCCTGGTTGTGGATGACGAGCCGCGCATCCGCGAAGGCTGCCGGATTGTCCTTTCGGAACAGGGCTTTGATGTGGAGCTTGCCGCAGAGGGCAAGTCCGGCCTTAAAATGATTGAGGAGCGCCACTTTGATGTTGTCCTGGTGGATCTCATGCTTCCGGCCCTTTCAGGCCTGGATGTGCTTGAACGCATCCGTGCGCGCCATCCGGACACGGTTGTCATAGTCATAACAGGCTACGCAACTGTGGAACACTCCATAAAGGCAATGAAAAACGGCGCCTTTGACTTCATTCCCAAACCCTTCACGCCGGAACAGTTAAGGATCGTGGTGGCCAAAGCCCTTGAGCATAACCGCGCGCTTGCAGATATTGCAGAGACAAGGTCAAGATTAAGGGTAATGGTAAACCGTCTCATGGACGGGGTGATGACAACGGACAGCAACAAGAAAATTGTGCTTGCCAATCCCGCCTTTCTCCACATGATGGGTTATCACGGCAAGGGCGTAATCGGCCAGAAGGCTGACGAAATAATTGAAAACAAGACCATGTTGGATCTCATTGACAAAGCCCTTGAGCTGCCAGCAAGCTCAGGTAGCGAAATTACCGCCCAGCTTGAGGAGAACGGCGGCGATGAAAGGATTTTTACCGCCCGCTGCGCCCCCTTCCGCTCGCGTACCGGCCTCACAATGGGAACCATAACAGTTCTAAACGACATAACTGCGCTCAAAAAGATGGACAAGATGAAGTCCGACTTTGTTTCAATGGTATCCCATGAGATTCGCAGTCCTATGACCTCTGTCATGGCTCAGCTCAAAGTCATACTGGACGGCCTGGCAGGGGATGTGACCGGCAAACAGAAGGAAATTCTTGAAAGGGCATGTCAGAGAATACACAGCCTCACCTGCCTTGTGAGCGAGCTGTTGGACCTTGCCAGAATTGAGTCGGGTCTCATAAGCCAGGAAAAGCAGACTGTTGACATGGCGCAGATATTGCGCGAGCAGGTTCTGCTCCACAGCGAAACCGCAAAGGCCAAAAACATTGAACTGACCCTGGAAATAGTGCAGGATTTGCCCAAAATCCTGGCAAGCCGGCAGAGCATGGAGGAAATAATCTCAAACCTTGTGACCAACGCCATAAAATACACGCCGGACGGCGGCAAGGTGGTTGTGTCTGCGGATGTTGAGAACGAATATCTCAAGATGGATGTGTCTGACACGGGTTTTGGTATACCCATAGACGAGCTGGACAGCATCTTCACCCGCTTTTACAGGGTCAAGAACCAGCAGACCCGCAACATCATTGGCACAGGGCTTGGGCTTTCCATTGTCAAAAGCCTTGTCCAGGCCCACTACGGCAGCATAAGCGTTAAAAGCAGGCCGGGCGCAGGCAGCATATTCACTGTTCGCCTTCCTCTGGCCCACACCTGATTTTATGTGTTTCCCAAAGGCAGACAAGCCATGCTGTTGACAATGGGCATTTTTTCTTTAGCTAAAAACAGAAAAAGTCTGTCCTGTTAATGGAGAAAATATGCAACTGACCGACATCTTGCCCATGGAGGACTGGACCTCATTTGAACGGGATTTGCACGACCGTTTCAACATCAACTGCACGATTTTTGATTCCGATGGCAAGGGTCTTTCCGGTGCGAAGCTTTTTGCTAACAGCCTGTGCCCGGCCATCAAGAGCAATCCCAATTCTCTTTCTGCAATCTGCATGGCAAGCAACCAGAACATATCGGCGCGTGCCAGGGCCTCTCAAAGTTCGGTGATTGACCAGTGCGATGCGGGCATGGTCAAAATTGCTGTTCCCATTCTGCTGGATGGCGATTTTCTTGGAACTGTAGGTGTCTGCGGAGTTCTGCCTGATGAAGGCGAGGTGGAAAGCTTTCTGATAAATAAGACTTCAGGCCTTGATGAAAGGCAGATTGCTTCCCTTGCTCAAGATATTGGAAGCCTTACAACACAAGAAGCCTTTCAGATAAAGGATTTCATTGAAGAGCGCCTGGAGATTCTTTGCCGTACAGCCAAAAAGGCAGGATAAGCCCTTTGGCCCGGTATTGTCTGGGGAAGGGGATGACTCCCCTTCCCCTAATGGGCTTGCCTCACACACCTTACCCTTTTGCGATTTCTTTGCCCAGGCTTCGCTTTAAGGCAGCAAGCTCGTCTTCAAGCTGGCGCAGCCTGGCGAAAAGCAAGTCCTGGCTGGTCTGCTCTCCCAAAGAGCCTTCCCTTTGCGGAAAGTCTGCAAAAATATAACCGCCCGATAAGCCGCGGCCTCGGCCAAAACCCCGTCCGCATCCGCGCCCAAAATTAGGGCCAAAGCCCCGCCCTGCAAAGCCTGCTCCCCGTTGATTGGCAGGATTGCAGCGCCCAAAGCCGCCCCCTGTCTGCGGCCCCATTCCCCTGGGTCCTGTTCCGTCAAATCCTGGCATGGCAAACCTCCTTTTTCAAATAAGCTTTTGGGCTGGCAAAAAGTTTTTGCCTCTAACGGCCCTTGCGGCCCTGGCCCGATCCCTGGCCTTGACCCTGACCACTGCCACGGTTGCCGTCCTTGCGACCCTGGCCTTGACCTGCTCCGTTACCTGGCTTGATGTTCTGGTTGTCGCCGCCTTTGCGGCAGTTTCCTGTTCCTCTGCCTGTTCCCGGCCCCTTGCCGCTGGGTCCTGTTCCGTCCTGTCTTGGCATGCTCTCACCTCCTTTGTTATGAGCATTTGCTCATTACATTAAGGCTGTAAAATGCCTTTGTCAAGGGAAATATTTTTGGAGAATCTTGACAAATTTGCTATACAATGACTTGATTTAAAGCAATAAAATCGCTTAAAATCCCCTCTGGAGAAAATTTTTTGGAGAAATCCGGGCAGACATGACCTTTTCTTTCATTTATAATATTGATTTAATTTAATTTTAATCATAATCAGGTGGCAACTTAAGCCTTAAAAATGATATTTCCCCTGCCTTGACAAGGGATTTTTCAAACCCTATTATTCTTTTGAGCATATGCTAATAGGAGATGCCATGCGCCCCAGAAAGCAAAGAAGAGTAGGCCACAGTCCCGCTTCAAACTATTTCAAGCCCCGTGGAGTTCCCATGAGGGAGCTGATGGAGGTCCGTATAACTGTTGATGAGCTGGAAGCTCTGCGGCTGGCTGATCTTTTGGGTTTGAGCCATGAGGAGGCAGGCGAGCAGATGGCGGTTTCGCGGGCAACCTTTGGCCGCATTGTGGGCAAGGCCAGAAAAACGGTTGCCGATGCCCTTGTGCACGGCAAGGCCCTTATGGTGGAAGGCGGGCCTGTTGCCATGAGACCGGGGCCGGAGATGAGGCGCTTTTCATGCCGCACCTGCGGGGGCCGCTGGGATGAGCCATTTGGAACAGGCCGTCCACAGGTCTGCCCCTCCTGCGGAGAGGAAGAAGTTTTTCGCTACAAGGATGACGAAATGGGAGGAGAGCAGCCATGAAAATTGCAGTGGCCAGCGGAAAGGGCGGCACGGGCAAGACCACGGTTGCCACAAGCCTGGCCTGGGTTCTGGCCCAAAAAGGCCTTTCGGTGCGCTATCTGGACTGCGATGTGGAGCAGCCCAACGCACACTTTTTTCTTAAACCGGAATTTGAAAAGACCCAAGCTGTTTACGCGCCTGTTCCAAAGGTGGATGAAGAGCTTTGCACCGGGTGCGGTGAGTGTGGAAAACTCTGCCGCTTTTCAGCCATTCTCTGCCTTGGCAACACGGTGATGACCTTTCCGGAGATGTGCCATAGCTGCAATGGCTGCGCCCTTGTCTGCGAGCCTGGGGCCATAAGCTATACAGGGCGGCTTTTAGGCGAGCTTGAAACGGGCACAGGGCTTGGCGGTGTGGCCTTTGTGCATGGAACCCTGCGGGTGGGCGAAGCAATGGCTCCTCCCCTTATCCGCGCTGTTCGCAAAAACACGGCAGATGAGCAGATAACCCTTCTGGATGCCCCGCCTGGAACATCATGCCCAGTGGTAACAACAATGGAAGGCTGCGACTTTGTGGTGCTGGTTACCGAGCCGACCCCATTTGGGCTTCACGATCTTTCCCTGGCTGTGGAAACCGTCCGGGCCATAAACCTGCCAATGGGTATTGTCATAAACCGCATGGGCATAGGCGATGACCGGGTTAACCGTTATGCAGCGCAGGAAGGCATTGAAATACTTGCCCAAATTCCCGACTCCAGGCAGGTTGCCCAAGCCTATTCCCGTGGGGAGCTTATGGTTGCAGGTATTGATGGCTGGCCGCAGATTTTTGAAAGCCTTTACGCAAATATCCAAAAAATCCTGGCTGTCCGGCCAAAGGAGTCAAACCCATGAAAGAGCTTGTGATCATCTCCGGCAAGGGCGGCACGGGCAAGACAAGCTTGGCCGCAGCCTTTGCGAGCCTGGCCGATGATGCCGTTGTTGTGGATGCGGATGTTGATGCTGCGGATATGCACCTTCTGGCCCATCCGAAAATTCTGCATGAGGAGGATTTTTTCGGTGGATCAAAGGCGATAATAAACCAAAATCTTTGCACTGGCTGCGGCCTTTGCATTGAGCACTGCGCCTTTGATGCAATCAGCAATGATTTTACAGTCAAAACAATAGGCTGCGAGGGTTGCGGAGTATGCGTGCATATATGCCCTGAAAATGCAATTGATTTCCCTAAAAGGCTATCGGGCAGATGGTTTATTTCCAACACCCGTTTTGGACAAATGGTTCATGCGCGCCTTGGCATTGCAGAGGAAAACTCCGGTAAGCTCGTGGCCCTTGTTCGCAGCAAAGGCCGGGAGCTTGCGCAAAAGCAGGGGGCAGAGCTTCTTTTAACGGACGGGCCTCCGGGAATCGGATGCCCGGTTATTGCCGCGGTAACAGGGGCATCTGCCGTGCTTATTGTCACGGAGCCTACTGTAAGCGGCAATCACGACATGGAACGCACTGCAAAACTTGCCCGGCACTTTGGCGTTGAAGCCCTTGTTGCGGTTAACAAAGAGGACTTGAACCCCCAGGTTTCCGCGCAGATTGCCCAATATGCAAAGGACAACAATATGACATTTATGGGCGGCATTCCCTACGATAAAGATGTGACCCGCGCCATGGTGGAGGGCAAAACCGTTGTGGAGTTTTCCTCCGGCCCGGCATCAACAGCCATAAAAACCCTTTGGACAAAGGTTGTTGATCATCTTGAAGCAATGCCGAACCCTAACTGAGCCTGGCCAGCGATTTTGGGCTAAAAAAGGATTTGATGCCAAAGCTAAAGGTTTGACCGCTGCTTTTGGCGCTGGGCTTTTGCAGTTGTAGCATTAACAGGAGCAAATATTTATGGACATAAAAGACGACCTGGATGCCTGGGCCCAATCCATGCAGAGCAGCATTGACGCCCAGGTGAAGGAGCAGTTCGGACAAAAGGTTTTTGACCGCTGGCAGAATCCGGTCTTTTTTGGAGTGCTGCAAAATCCCGATGCTTCTGCCAGCCTCACGGGCCAGTGCGGAGACACCATAGAGATATTTCTTTCCATAAAGGATGACCTTGTGAAAGAGGCCTTTTTCAATACGGACGGCTGCATGGCCAGCGTTGTTGCAGGCTCTGCCGCTGCCGAGCTTGCAAGGGGCAGAACTCTTACACAGGCAGCAGATTTGGACTCAAAGGCCGTGCTCGATCTTCTTGGCGGGCTTCCTGAAGATCACATCCACTGCGCTCACCTTGCTGCAAGCACAGTGCGAGCGGCTATCGACAATTATTTTGCCAAAACCCTGGGCAAAAAGGCAGAGGGAAAATAGCCGGAGTAATCTTAAACGGCCAGACGGATTTCAGTCCGGTTTGCAAACAGGAGAACCAAATCATGCCTATTTACGAATACAGTTGCAAAAAGTGCGGTGCAACAGTTGAGCGGCTGGAAATGGGGGAGCAGCAGAATCCTCCTTTATGTGCTGCCTGCAACCAGGTAATGGAAAAAATTTTGAGCGCGGGACAAAGCCTTGTAATCAGCCAGGGCACATCATCCGGGGCAGGCTCTTCCTGCTGCGGGGCCAAAACCCCTTGCGCAAACCCCAAGCACTGCTGCGGCCATTGACCCCTTTTCGGGCCGCATTCAGCAGGCTGCAATTTGCAGCATACAGGAGGTGTTATTTATGAAAATCGCAGTAACAGCAACTGGCGCAACGCTGGAAAGCCAGGTGGACCCGCGTTTTGGCAGGGCTGCCTACTTTGTTGTTGTGGACACCCAAACCATGGAGCACCAGGCTGTGGAAAACAGCCAGAACCTTAACCTGCCCCAGGGGGCTGGCATTCAGGCAGGCAAAACCGTGGCGGATACGGGTGCAAAGGCCGTACTCACAGGCCATTGCGGGCCAAAAGCCTTTGCCGTGCTCAATGCCGCAGGCATAGAGGTTTATACCGGGGCATCCGGCACGGTAAAACAAAGTGTGGAGGCCTACAAGCAGGGAAAAATGAAGGCTTCACAGGGAGCGGATGTTGACGGGCATTGGGCCTGATAAAACTTGTCGCCATCTTGCCGGAGCTTTTTCCGGCAGGCAAAACAAAAAACTTTTTAGAGCAACAGGAGAAACAAATGAAAATCGCCATCCCCATAGCCAATGGCAAGCTCTGTATGCATTTTGGACACTGCGAAACCTTTGCGGTGATTGACACGGACAATGACGGCAACATCGTGAACAGCCAGAGCCTGGTTCCGCCACCCCACGAGCCGGGCGTGCTGCCCAAATGGCTGGGCGAAATTGGTGCCAATGTAATAATTGCAGGCGGCATGGGCCACAGGGCTCAAGACCTTTTTACCCAGGCAGGCGTAAAGGTTGTAACAGGCGCGCCTGCCCTGGACCCGGAAACCCTGGTCAAGCAATATCTTTCCCAAAACCTTGTTACTGGCCCCAACACCTGCGACCATTAAAAAAGGCGCTTCCAATATTTTCAGGAGGCCTGTTGTGCCTGCGGTGGATCAGGTAGCAGTTCCTGTGATTACAAAAACGCCATAAGGGTTGCCGGGCAAAAGCTCGCAACCCTTATGGCGTTTTTACCAAAGCAGGATGTGTGCTAAATTTTGGTGGCCATTTTCAGATAGCGTATTTTTTTGAGCGGATATATGCCCCATAGGGCCTGGAGGTGTTTGGCGTCCCGGAAGCGTTTTTCCTGGCCAAAATCCTTCATGTAGCCCACCCCTCCCAGGGCCTGAATGCCGTCTGTGGTGGCATGACAGGCATCAGCCCCGGCCCGGAGGAAGGCCGCAAGCCCGGTTCTGGGCGCATCCTTTGCGTCTTCATCCACTGCAACACAGGCGGCTCTGGCCAGGATTGCCGCAACATGGGCCTTGTGGGCCAAATCTGAAAGCATCATCTGCATCTGGGACCAGTGAACTATCTTCCTGCCGCCCTGCTCGCGCTTTTTGGCGTAATCAATTGCATCCTTTGCAGCACCTTCCATTATTCCTGCAAACATGAAGGCCCCAAGCCCGAAAAACCTGCTGCAAACCGCATCAAAAACCGCTGGCCCGCTGTTTTTATCCCCAAGCAGAACCGCCTTTGCCTTGTCAAAGGTAATGTCTGCGGCAGGGCAGGCGTGTAAGCCCAGCGAAAAAACCGGCTCGCTGATATTTGCGCCCTTGCCGGAGCAGTCTGCCAGAAACCAGGCCCAGGAGCCATCTTCATCCGTGCTTGCAGGAATAAGTGCATGGGAGGCCAGATTTGCTGCCACAACAAACTCCGTGCTGCCCGAAAGAATCCACCCTCCGGCCTTGGAGATTGCAGAAGCTTGTAGCCCGGTTTCGGAGGGATCAACAAAAATCGGGCAGGCAAGCAGGCTTTGGGGGGATTGCCCGGCCTTTTCTGCAAGGGATAAAAGAATATCCCCCCGGCCTGTTTCAAGAAGAATGTGCTGGCAGAATGCGTTTACAAGCACAAGGGCCGCCATGCTGGCATCCGTGCGGCAAAGCCCGGCAAGCAGAGCGCCCAAAAGCTCCATGCTGCCGCCTGTCCCGCCCATTTCCTCGCTTAAGGCCATATTGAAAAAGTCAAGCTCCTTGGCCTTTTCCAGGGCCTTTTCAAAAAAAGGCGCATCAGGGTAGCGGTCATTCTCCTGGCGGTCAGGAAGAAGCATTTTTGAGGAAAAGTCGTTTGCAGCCTTTTCCATAAGGGCTATTTCTCTTTGGCGTGAGCCTGGCATGAGCCTTTTCTCCGTATTATGATTTTTTGCAAAATTAAAAAGCTGCATTTTTTGCGGGGGAACCCTTTTTCAATCCCCTCACTCGTCAAACACGCAGGCATCCGGGCAGGCACCTGCAATGAGGCATTGAAACAGGTTAAGCCTGTTCAACTGGTTTGTTCCTTCGTAAATCTGCAAAAGCTTTGCATCCCGCAATATTTTTTCCGCCCCGTTTTCGTGGCGCAGACCTGCCTGGCCCATAAGCTCCAAGGCAAGGTGGCAGTTTTCCATGGCAAAATCTGTTGATGCGAATTTGGACAAAGAGGCCCAGCCGGAGGTCCGGTGCATTTCGCAGTCCTGCTGGCCTTCAAGGGAGCGCTTTCGCAGTAAGGCCGTGGCAGCAGGCTTGTTCAGAAAGGGGCCTGCAACCTTTTCGAAAAGGCCTTTTGGCAGGTGCTTGTTCATGTAGAAGAATGGCGGCTCGAAAAGGTCTTTGAATGAGCCGCAAAGGCTGTTGGCATAGTTTGTCTCTATGTAGGAAAGCCTTGCCAGCATTGCATTCTTGTACATTTCAGCCAGCAGGCACTGCACCCACTCGTGGTTTATGAGAAGCCTGTTGCTGACCCTTGTTTTGGAGGCAAACTCCAGAGCCTTGTTGTATGCGCCCCTTGCCGCACCCGCGCCGAATGCCCCGACCCCTGCCCTGGATGTGGAAACAACATAGTGGATTATCTGCATACAGGTATCCCGCACGCTGCGGGAGAGGCCTGATTCCTTGTCGAACTCAAGGGCTATATGCTCATCAGGCACAAAGCAGTTGTCAAAAACAAGCTCGCTTGCAGGGCAGGCCTTCTGGCCCATCTTTTTTTCGATCTTGCCAAAGGTAAAGCCCTTTGCGCCTGTGGGCACGGCCATCAT
>JAGVAW010000234.1 GCA_020060085.1 Desulfobacterales bacterium | reverse complement strand
TGTTACCGGATTTTGTCCGGGCCATTTGGCTTATGCAAAGGCAGCACCCCTGGCGGAAAAGACAAAAAATCGTTAAAAGGAGTCTGCGGAAGGAAAGCTCCAATGCCGGTCAAAAAAATTCAACGGTAATGCCCGGCTGAATTTTTGCTGCTTAATACAAAGGCACCCATTGTTTAAGTTTGTTGGGAAAAAGAGCAGGGGAAAAATCATTTTTGAAAAACTTTTTTGGTTAACACCAGTTGCATAAACTGGCTCATAAGGAGGCTTGCCATGCTTCCAACTCCGGAAACACCCAGGGTTCGCACGGGCCTTGAGGTTTTTCTTGAAAACCCGCCGCCAGATATTGCAAAGGCCAGGCTGGGCCTTTTGTGCAACCCGGCATCAACAGATGCAGATCTGCGCCATGCAGCAAGGCTCATCAATGACAGATTGCCCGGCAGGCTCAAGGCCCTTTTTTCTCCCCAGCACGGCCTTTTTGCCGCACGGCAGGATAACATGGTGGAATCCGGTCACACAGTGCATCCCCAGTTGGGCATAAAGGCATGGTCCCTCTACGGGGAGACCCGCAAGCCCTATAGAGAGATGTACAAGGACATTGATGTGCTGCTTGTGGACCTGCCCGATGTGGGAACCCGCGTTTATACCTTTATGTACACCGTGAGCTACTGCATGGAGACTGCTGCCAAAACAAAAAAAAAGGTGGTCATTCTGGACAGGCCAAACCCGGTGGGGGGCCGGGATGTGGAAGGCGGCCTGCTTGATACTGCCTTTGCCAGCTTTGTGGGAAGATTCCCCATGCCCATGCGCCACGGGCTTACAATGGGCGAGCTTGCCCTTTTGTTCAACAGGCATTTTTCCATAAACTGCGAGCTTTCCGTAATTGCCATGGAAGGATGGGAAAGGGAAATGCTTTTTCCTCAAACTGGCCTTCCCTGGATTCCGCCCTCCCCCAACCTGCCCTCACCTGCTTCGGCCCTTGTTTATCCGGGCCAGGTCATCTGGGAGGGCACAAATGTATCCGAAGGCCGGGGCACCACCCTGCCCTTCGAGATTTTCGGCGCACCCTGGCTGGACCCCTATCAGGTTCTGGAAGCTTTGGGCGGCCAGACACTTCCAGGCGCATATTTGAGGGTCTGCGCCTTTGAACCCACCAGCAACAAATGGATGGGCAGGCTTTGCCGGGGCTTCATGCTCCATGTGACGGATGCGGATATTTTCCGGCCTCTTGAAGCAGCGGTCAAGCTTCTGGAGGTTATTTACAGGCTGTATCCAAAGCATTTTGAGTGGAAAAAGCCGCCTTATGAATATGAATATGAAAAAATGCCCATTGATCTGATTTTGGGTACGGACAAAGTCCGTCTGGCCCTTGAAAACGGGCAAGACCTTGACCCTTTTTACAAACAATGGCTAGATGAGGCCCAAAGCTTTGCCGGGATGTCGGCAACCTGCCGCATTTACTAGAACCCAACCAAAATCAAGAACCTTGAAGGCATGGATAAAACCGGGCAGAAAAACTGGAAGAGGATGGCCTTTAAGGGCGGCAAGGTTTGGGTAAAGCTTGATGGCAAAGGCAGGCCTGTTGAAAAAAGCGGCAAGTTTTCCATCAAATACAAGCTGGAACAGGATATTGAATATTTTGCAGGCAAAAAAGAGGTGATGGAGCTTGTTGACGGCGATGTTCCGGCCAGCTCCAAACCCGCTCCAAAGAAAGCACCCGCAAAAAAGATTAAGGCCGCCCCCCTGCCCGAAAACCTGCAAAACTCCATTGTAATCTACACGGATGGGGCCTGCTCCGGCAACCCCGGCCCGGCAGGCATTGGCGTTGTGCTTAAATACAAGGAAAACGAAAAACGGATTTCCTCTTATATAGGAGAAGGCACAAACAACATTGCCGAGCTGACCGCAATTCTGGAGGGCCTTGCTTCAGTAAAAAACCGCTCACTGCCTGTGCGCCTTTTTACGGACAGCTCCTATTCTGTGGGGCTTCTGGTCAATAACTGGAAGGCCAAAAAAAATGTTGAGCTTGTGGCCAAAATAAAAAATCTGATGACCAAATTCAAAGACCTGAAGATCTGCAAGGTTAAGGGCCATGCAGATGACCCCCTTAACAACCTTGCAGACCAGCTTGCAGTTGAGGCCATACAGGGCAGGGAAGCTTAACCTGAATAATTCATGAAAAATTTTATCTATCAGAATATGAAAAATATTTATAAGCAGATAAGCCCATTTTTCAGACCTTTAAGGGCCTGCCCGAAAGCCTTTCAAACTCCTGGGGCACATGGCTGGAGCAAAGGGTTATGTCCTTTTGGCCCATGAGCTGCCTTATTTTTCCTTTCTGGGCTGCTGCCAGGGGAAAATCCATGTGT
The DNA here is from genome assembly GCA_020060085.1 of Desulfobacterales bacterium. GTDB lineage: Bacteria > Desulfobacterota > Desulfobacteria > Desulfobacterales > Desulfatibacillaceae > JAGVAW01. Next base: position 3,854 of record JAGVAW010000234.1, on the reverse strand, counting down.
GCAATGTGGGTAAAGGCCTTCATCATGGGGTTTTTCGAGCTGTCAGCGCCAAGCTCCTCACTGCTGTAATAAGCATCTCCGCAGTGAAGCATCCAGCCGGAGCCGTTTTTCACCGCAACAGCGCAGTGGCCCGGCGTGTGGCCCGGCATGGGCACAAGCAAAAAGTCCTCCAAATCTTTGCCTAAAGGCAGGGCATCCATGCCAAACCATTTGTCTGGGGCATATTGTTCATGCCGCGCCCATATTGGGCCGTGGGCAAAGTGCATCCCCCGGTAGCGCTCTTTTGCCCGGTAAGTCTCCGGTCTGGTGGCTGCCTTGTATTCCGCCTCCGGTATATGCACAAAGGCCCAGGGAAAGTCCGGCAGCCCCCCTGCGTGATCCAGATCCAGATGTGTGCATATTATGTGGCGCACATCCCTTGGGTCGTAGCCCAGTACCCTTGTCTGCATTAAGGCCGTCTCTGACCGGTCGCGCTTCAAGTTAAGCGCAAAGCGCATGGGGCCAAGCCTGCGCGGGTCGTCCATATCTTCAACGCCAACTCCGGCATCCACAAGCACAAGGCAGTTGTTTGTTTCCACAAGCAGGCAATGGCATGGAAAGACAGCCAGATCCTTGTCAAACCTTCCTGCACCGCGCGGACGCATGGTGCCGCAGTTCAAATGATGAATTTTATTTGTGCTCATGGCCCCCCGCCCCATCTCAGTTTGGTTTTTAAAACATCAAAGTAGTGCTGCCCCCCCACCTTGACCATGTTGGTGGGATAGGGGCTGCGGGTTATTTGTATCTCGTGCTTTTCAGTTATTTTAAGGCCTGCCTGCCCGTCAAAGGAAAGGGTTACATCCCCCACCGGCTTTTCCAGATGCAGGGATATGGCCGAAGAATCAGGCACTATAAGAGGCCGGTTGGTGAGCGTGAATGGGCAGATGGGCGCAAGAATGACCGCAGGCACCTCCGGGTGGACAATAGGCCCTCCCGCGGCCAGGCAATAGGCTGTGGAGCCTGTGGGAGTGGCCACAATAAGGCCGTCTGCCCGGTATGTTGTGAGATAGTTTTCGTTGACAGTGGTGTGGATGTTGGCAAGCCTTGCCAAAGCGCCGTTTGTAACCACTGCATCGTTTAAAACAGTTTGCTCCACAATGGTTTTGCCGCTTTTTTTTACGGTAACAAGAAGCCTTGTGCGGGCGCGGGTCTGGTAATCGCCCTTTAAAATGGCCTCCATTGCATCAAAAAGCCTGTCATGGGTGATTTCCGAAAGAAAGCCCACCTCGCCGAATTTTACCCCAAGAATTGGTATGTTGGCTGTACCAAGGTAGCGGGCCGCAGAAAGGAATGTGCCGTCCCCGCCCAAAGCCACCATGAGGCTCAAATCCGGCGGTGCCTTTTCCTGGGGGGCCTTGGTTATGTCCGGCAAAGGCGGGGTTGTGACCTTGCTTATAAAGCTTATTCCCCGGTCAACAAGCCAGGCCTCCAGCTCGCGGGCCTTGGCCTTTGCCTGCTGGTTTTCCTTTATGTAAAGCCCTATCCGGCCCGATGCAATGTCCATGAGGCTCCCCGCAAAAGCTGTTTTTAGCCGTCTATCTGCTGGAAAGCCAAGTTACAGCAGACAGAAAAAAGGGGCAAGAAAAAGAAGGGCAAAGGGGATTTTATTATGGCAAAATCCCTTTTGCCCGATTTAAAAGTTTAGCTTGGCCCTGCATCAGAAAAGGGCATCCACAAAGGAATCCGGGTCAAACTCCTTTAAATCGTCCACCTGCTCGCCCAGGCCCACAAAGCGCAGGGGCAGGCCAAGCTCGTGGCATATGGCAAGCACAACGCCGCCCTTGGCAGTTCCATCCAGCTTGGTGAGTATAAGCCCGGTAAGGCCCACAGCCTCGTGGAAGAGTTTTGCCTGGCTGATGGCATTCTGCCCTGTGCTGGCATCCAGTACCAGCCATGTGTCGTGGGGTGCGCCGGGAATTTTTTTTGAAGCCGTGCGCCGGACTTTTTTAAGCTCCTCCATGAGATTGACCTTGGTGTGGAGCCTTCCGGCTGTATCTATAAGCACAAGGCCCCGCTTGCGCGCCCTGGCTGCCTCAAGGCCGTCAAACACAACAGCAGCAGGGTCGGAAGTGCCGATGTGCTTTACAATGTCCACCCCGGCCCGGTCGGCCCAGATGTCCAACTGCTCCACAGCCGCGGCCCTGAAGGTGTCTGCCGCCACAAGAAGGGGGTCAAAACCCTGTTTGCGGAAAAGGGCTGCCAGTTTGCCGATTGTGGTGGTCTTGCCCACCCCGTTTACCCCAACAACCATTATCACATGGGGGCTGGCTGATGGCTTGAAGGCCCCGGCAGCGCAAGGGGCAAGGGTTTCCTTCATTCTGGAAGCAAGGGCGCTTTTGAGTGCCTTGGCGTCTGTAATCTTGCGGCTTTCCACAAGGCCTTCCAGGCCTTCCATAAGGTGCATGGTGGTTGGCACACCCACATCCGAGGCAATGAGTGTTTCTTCAAGGCGCTCCATAAGGTCTTCGTCCAAAGCAGCCCTGCCAGTAAAAAGGTCCTCTATGGGCGTGTTTAAAATCCTGCGGGTTTTTTCCAGCTTTTGTGAAAACCAGTTCATTTTGTACCTGTCTGCCCCTGGCGGGGTATAATTTATTCAGTTGAGTGAAGGCGCGGCATCGGATCTGTCCAGGCTCACCGAAACAAGTTTGGAGACGCCTTTTGTCTCCATTGTAACGCCAAAGAGGATGTCTGCAAACTCCATGGCGCTCTTGTTGTGGGTGATCATGACCACCTGGGACTGCTGGCCGATGAGCTTTAAAAGCTGATTGAAGCGGAAGACATTGGAATCGTCAAGGGGGGCATCCACTTCATCCATGAGGCAGAAACTGGAGGGCTTGAGCAAAAAGATGGCAAACACAAAGGCAATGGCTGCAAGGGCTTTTTCGCCGCCGGAGAGCAGGCTCATGCGGGTAAGCTTTTTGCCGGGCGGGTGTACATGATATTCCACGCCGGTTTCAAGGGGTTTATCCGGCTCGGTCATTTCCAGGCGGGCCGCTCCGCCGGAAAAAAGCCTGGGAAAGACCTCTAAAAGCTTCTGATTTACCTGCTCAAGGGTTTCCACAAACCGCTTTTGTGTGTAGCGGTTGATTTTGCGGATGACCTTTTCAAGCGCTTCAATGGCCCCCAAAAGATCATCCCGCTGGACGGTCAAAAAGTCGTGGCGTTCCTTTAATGCCTCATACTCCTCAATGGCTCCAAGGTTGACATCCCCTATGCGGGCCTGCTTTGCCTTTATTTCCTCAAGGTCTTTGGCTGCCTGGGCCGCCTGCTCATCATCTGCAAGGGGGGAAAACCCGGTTTCCCGGCGGAGGGCGTCAAGGGGCCTGCCGAACTTGTCCAAGGCCCTCTGTGCAACGGATTCCTGACGGATGCAGGCCTGGGAAAGCTCCAGATCCAGCTCACGGAGCTTTCTTGCAAGGCTTTCCCTGTCTCCGGCAATGCCTGCGGCCTTTGCCTGATGCTGGTTGATCTCACTTTCCAGGGTATCGCGCAGGCTGTTTTTTTCCTCCAGGCCGTTTTTGAGGGTTTCAAGCTCCCCGTAGGCTGTAACAAGGGATTGCTCAAGGGCCTTGCTTTCATCATGGGCCTGGGCAGCCTGCTTTGTTTTGACGCGAATTCCTTCATCCATCTCAACAAAGCGGCCTGTTTCGTCCTTTTCGTACTGGGCAAGCATTTTAAGGCTTGCCTCCAGGCTTTCCAGGCGCGCACCTATGCTGCCGTGGGTGAGCTTGGAATCCATCAAATCCTGGTTATGCTCATCAAGCAAAGTTTGGGTGCTGGCGCTTTGCCCGGTGAGGCTTTCCACCTCGTTCTTC
>JAGVAW010000080.1 GCA_020060085.1 Desulfobacterales bacterium | reverse complement strand
ACACCACCCAGGAGATAGATGAATATTTGAGCCGGGTCATTGTGAGCCGCTTCAACGACTACATGGGCAAGAACCTGGACACCATTTTAAACCTGCCCGCCCGTTATGACCAAATGGCAGCAGGGCTTTCAGAGCAGCTTGCTGAAGACTTCAGCCATTTTGGCCTGGCCTTGACCCATCTTTACATCCAGTCCATAACTCCGCCGCCGGAAGTGCAGAAGGCGCTGGATACCAAGAGCAGCCTCAACCTTTTTGACGACATGAACAAGCTTCTGAAAATGAAGGCTGCAATGGCAATGGAGGCTGCGGCCACCAACCAGGGCGAGGCTGGTTCGGGCATGGGCATGGGGCTGGGGGTGATGATGCCCGGAATGTTTGCCTCCCTTTTCAACCAGGGTGGGGCAAGCCCTTCGGTATCGGGCGGTACCCAGGAAGGCCGGGTTCAGACCAAATGCCCGGAGTGCGAAAACCCTGTGGCTGCGGACGCCAAGTTCTGCCCCCATTGCGGGCATCAGCTTGTGCTTTTTCAGCAGTGCCTGAAGTGCAATAAGAATCTTGCCCCCAACGCCCGCTTCTGCAGCCGCTGTGGAACGCCTGTGGAAAAACCAAAAACCGAGCGGATTTGCGCCAACTGCGGGGCAAAAGACCTTGCTGATGCTGCTTTCTGTAACCAGTGTGGAGAGAAGTTTGAACATTAAAATCCTACATCCCTGCCCCCAATGCGGGGGCGAGGTAAGCCTTGAAGAAACCGACAGGATGCTGGCCTGCCCATATTGCCGGGTGCGCCTGCACATGACTTCAGAAGGGCCTTTCCGCTATGCGCTCAATGTGGCAAAGCCCCAGGGGGATTTGATTTACCTGCCTTACTGGCGTTTCAAGGGCATAATCTACCGGGCGGTTTCCTTTAAGATAGACCCGCAGATACTTGACGCCACCATGCTTGCCCTTTCCGGGGCCGCTGCCCCGCGCAGCCTCGGTCTGCGGCCCCAGACGCTGCCCATAAAGTTTGCCATCAAAACCCTGCCAGGGGCTTTTTCCAGGCCGGACATGATTTTTGACAAGGCCCTGACCCAGATTGAAAAACAGGTTGCAACCATAAAAAAGCCGGAAGAGGAATTCGAGAAGGCCTATATAGGAGAAACCGCAAGCCTTGTGTTTGCGCCTTATTATCTGAACAACAACACCCTTGTTGATGCCATTTTGAACAAGCCGCTTGGCAAACTCCCCGATGCATCGGCTGACGCAATAAAAAGCACCCTGGTGGAAAACCCCAAGTGGGAGCCAAAATTTCTTTCTGCCATGTGTCCCTATTGCGGCTGGGATTTGAAGGGCGACAAACAGGCCTGCGTTTTTGTGTGCGGAGGTTGCAGGACAGCCTGGCAGCCCCAAGGCAAAAAGTTCAAGCAGGTTGCAGTTGGAACCATAGTGGGCGAGGGCGAGCAGGTGGTTTACCTGCCTTTCTGGCGCATTGAGCCGGAGGTGGAGGGCATGGAGCTTTCCACACTGGCGGATCTTATCCGCGTGGCCAACATTCCAAAAGCTGTGCAGCCCGGATGGGACAAGATTCCCTTCGTATTCTGGATTCCCGCTTTCAAGGTGCATCCCCACCTGTTCTTAAGGGTAAGCCGTCAGGTTACAACCTCGCCTTTTACCGGCGAAATTGAAACCGTCACGCCTCCGTCCCAGACCTATCCGGTGAATCTGCCTCTGGCCGAGGCTGTTCAAAGCCTCAAGGTGGTTCTGGCAACATTCGGCAAGCCCCATCGCACGGTTTTTCAGCGCCTGCCCAAAATCAGCATAAAGCCCAAAAAGGCCATGCTTGTCTTTGCGCCCTGCGCGGTGCAGGGCAGCGAGCTTGTTGCCCAGGAGCTTGGTTTTGCGGTGAGCCGCCAGGCCCTGATAGCAGGCAAGGATCTTTAAGAGGGCGCAATTTCAACTGCATATACATAAGAGATTAAAAATGGGAATACTTGCCCGGACAATGCTCAATACATCCATCCGCAAAGAGGTGATTGAAGATTATATTCTGTTCATCGACAGCCGCGCATTGGGCATGAAGGGGGCTTCAGGCCTTGTGGTCCGGGCGGCTTACAAGGGGTTCAAAAAGATTTCTCCAGCCATAATGGAGGAGGCGGTCAGCGGTCTTTTGGACCCTTTTATGGAGATTCTGGACTCTTATTATGAGGAGTATCTTGCTGCTGCCGGGCCAAAGGAGAGTTTTGACAAATGGTTGCAGCCAAAAGCGGATGGCGTTGCCCAAAGGCTTTTGGCGGTGACTGATGGCGTTGCCAAAAATTCCGGCCACAAAATGCTTTACAGCCTTTATATGCCGGTGCGCAAAATAGCAGAAAAACCCGTTATTGAAGCAGTGCCGGGCATGGCCCGCGTGGCCCTGGTCCACATGGGGGCATCCTGAAAATTCCTCAATTTCCGCTGCAAATTTTTTCGCTTTGATTCCTTGGGGTATTTTTAATATTCCCAAAGCCCTGTCAAAGAATATAGAACCAGAAAAGCAAGCCCGGTCCCAAAGCCCATCCAGACCCAAAACCTGGCCTTTTTTACGCGATTGAACGCCTCATCAAAATTGCCTTCGGCAAATTTCGATCTGGCAATTGAAGCATGAATAATGGCCGGAATGCCAAATGGAATGCAGCAGAAAAGAGTCACCAGAATGGCTGGTATGAGATAGGTGCGCATTGTGACAGGGTACTGGTAAGGTTCAGGGGCAGGATAGCTTTCCGGGCTGTAAACCGTTTGGGGTAAGGATTCAGATTCCGGGTCTTGAGGCATTTCCTGCGGCAGAGGAAAATCCCCCAGCAGTGCGCCGCATTTGCTGCAAACATGGTTTGTTTCCTCATTTTTGGCACCGCATCTTTTGCAGTACAAGGCCGCCTCCCCCTGTTTGGATTTAGGGTTTGTGATTCCGGTTAACTTTTTCCCGCAAAGCGTTTTTTGGCCAACAAGTTTTGTCTTTGGCGCAAAATATTGAATCTCACTTTGAAAAGCGCGGGTCAAGCAGGAATACGCGGCCCGGCAGCAGGCTCCACTTAAGCGGCGGGTAGCCCTGCCCAGAGCCATAAGCATTTGCAAAAGAAGTTGTTTTTTGGGCTTTTCTTAAAGGGAGCATTAAGCCATCATGCTCACTTAAAGCTCTGCATCCGAAGCAAAATGATGTTTCCGGTGCTTTCTTGCCAATCTGTTTTTTTTCGTGCTTTTCGTGTTTTTCGTGGTTCAAATAGCCGTTTTTTGTCCTTTGCCGGGACACATAAAGGCCCTTAAAGGCCGTGCCCTAATGAATGAAAAAGAAAACAGCAATTATTAGCCACGGAAAACACGAAAAGCACGAAAATATATAAGGCGGCCAACTCGCCGTCTCGTCTGCAAAAGCGGTAATCCAAGCAAAAGGTCGTCATCGGCGTTTCAACTGGGTCCATGAGCCTTAAATGACAACCCTAAAACCGCCCCTATTGTTTGTGGTTTTCCATTCCAAATGCGGCGGGCAGCCCTGCCTGCTTGACTTTGGCCCTGTTCTGTTCCATGAATTGACTGTCACCCTTTTTGGCTCGTGAGTGCTGCCACTGCAACCTAAATTTCCGGGAGGTATTTATGTTCAAGACCAAAATAACCGATCTGCTGGGTATTGAATACCCCCTCATCGGCGGGGCCATGATGTGGATTTCCACTGCCGAGTATGTTTCTGCCATGTCCGAGGCAGGAGGGCTGGGCATTGTGGCCTCGGCAACATATCCTTCCAAGGATTCCTTTAATGAAGCCATAACCCGCATGAAGCAGCTTACCAAAAAGCCCTTTGCTGTGAACATCAACCTTTTTCCTGCCATGCGCCAGATAGACAACAACGAGTACCTGGATGTCATTGGCGACCACGGTGTAAAAATTGTTGAAACCAGCGGCCACCATGCACCAGAAGAGCTTATAAGCCGCTTCAAGAAAATGGGCCTTACCTGGATTCACAAGTGCGTGGGCGTTCGCTATGCCCTTAAGGTGCAGGACATGGGCGCGGATGCTGTCACGGTTGTGGGCTATGAAAACGGCGGGGCCACCGGCAAGCTTGATATAGGTACCCTTGTGCTTGTTCCAACGGTGGTGGATGCGGTCAAGGTTCCTGTTATCGGCGGCGGCGGCGTGTCGGATGGGCGAGGGGTGGCTGCGATCCTTTCTCTTGGCGCGCATGGCGTTATCATGGGCACCCGCCTGCTTGTAACAAAGGAGGCCCCTATCCACGACAACATCAAGCAGGAGCTTGTCAAGGCATCGGAGCTTGATACCATGCTTGTCATGCGCTCGCTCAATGCAACCCACAGGGTGCTGGCAAACGATGCAGCCAAAAAATGCGCGGAGCTGGAGGCCTGCTCAGCGGAATTCATGGAGATTTACGAGGTCATCAAGGGCGATAACGCCAAGAAAATGTTTGACGGCGGCGATGTGAATGCCGGCATTCTGGCCTGCGGCCAGGGAATCGGCCTTGCCCACGACATCCCCACCATAAAGCAGCTTTTTGACCGGATAATGGCCGAGGCAAAGGAAGCGGCAAGCGGCGTTTACGGAATGCTTCGCAAATAAGGTCTTATTTTTTTTGAACAAGGGAAAAGATTATGAGCGAGCGGTTTCTGGTGGAAAAAGACAAGGGCGTTGCCCGTGTGATATTGAACCGTCCTGACAAGCGCAACATAATGGACGGGACCTTTTTTAATGACCTGCTTGAGATTTTTCCGGCCCTGGACAAGGACCCGGAGGTGCGCTGCATCGTAATTTCAGGCGCAGGCAAAAGCTTCACAGCCGGGCTTGATCTCACCTGGGCTGGTGCCTTGCTGGCCGGAGGGGTCGGCGCAGATGCCCGCGAGGCCATGCGCCAGTCGGTCAAGGACCTTCAGGAGAGCATGAGTGTCATCGAGCGCTGCAAAAAGCCTGTCATTGCAGCAGTCCACAGCCATTGCATAGGCGGAGGCATGGACATGATCTGCGCTTGTGACATACGCCTTGCAAGTGCGGATGCTGTTTTCAGTGTGCGGGAAACCCGCCTTGCCATAATTGCAGATCTAGGCACCCTTCAACGGCTGCCCCACATAGTGGGCCAGGGCTGGACAAGGGAGCTTGCCCTAACCGGACGGGATTTTACCGCAGATGAAGCCCTGAAAATGGGCCTTGTGACAAGGGTTCTGCCCGACAAAGCCGCCCTGGATGCCGAGGCTGAAAAGCTTGCGGCCCAGATTGCGGCCCTGGCGCCCCTTACAGTGCAGGGAGTAAAGGGCGTGCTCAATTTCAGCCGGGATAACGGGGTTTATCCGGGGCTGGACTTTGTTGCACAGAAAAACGCTGCCCAGCTTCCTTCCGAAGACCTCATGGAAGCGGTTACAGCCTTCATGGAGAGGCGGGCACCCAATTTCAAGGGGAAGTGAAGAAAAAGGCGCTCCGGGGAAATCCTCTTTCAAGTCAGGCGGGTTTTCCCGGAGTTTTTTTCAGTGGCAGTTTTGCATCTGCCTGGCGCATATACACAGGCATAAGGCTTTGGGCCGTATCAGCAATCCCTTTGTCCAAGGCATTGTATGCCAAAGCCCCGGCTGTTCCGGCCTTTATAAGGCAGCAGGCAGCAGGGGCCACAAGGGCCTTGTCGCCAAGCTTTTCCAAAAGCAAATTCCAGTATCTTATTGCGCCTTCCCCCACAAAAACCGCTGGCTCCAGAACTCTTTCCAGCCATTGCTCCGGGGTCAGGGCCATCTCACTTGTAAGGGCAGCCGGAAACCCGCTGGTCAAATCATAACAGGCTGCAAAAACCTGGCCCCTTTTTGCATCAAGCGCAGCCCACACCTTGCGCCTGCAAAAGGGCAGGCTGGCCGCCAAAGCCGCAAGTGGCGATATTCCCACAAGAGGTTTTTGCACGGCCAAAGCAAGGCCCTTGGCTGTGGCAATACCTATGCGAAGCCCGGTAAAGGAGCCAGGCCCGCGGGTAACGGCAATTGCCTCCATGTCGGCAAGGGCCATGTTGCAGTATTCAAGGGCGCGGCTCACGGCAGGCAGCAGCTTTGCCGCGTGGGTGCGCCCCATGCCGCCGGCTATTTCGGCCAGCACCCTTTCCCGCGTAACCACGCTAACGCTGAAGGTGTTGGCGCAGGTATCCAGAATTAGAACAGGCATTAAATTTTTTTCCCGCAAATTTTTATCTCAAGGCATGGCGGCCATATTCCGGCATCCCTAATAAAAATTCCTGCTGGCCGCGCTGCTGTTGTCAACAGGCATATTCTTTAGCATTTATTGCTGCTTTTACAAGACCGGCCTTTTTCTGTTAAAAGCTTTTTGTGTAATTTGCCTATAAGCTTTTGCGAAAGATTTCTTAAATATGGTTGATAAAAAAAAGACAAGGCCTCCTTTTGCGCGCCGATTTGTTAAACCAAGCTCGGGGCAGAAAACAACCGGGCCCCTGCCTGCCCAGAAAATAAAGGCCGAGGCAGACTCCAGGCTTGCCAGGGTTTTTGATAAGATCGGCGTGCCGCAGCAGGGCAAGTTTAAGCCCGACCCCTTCCAGGTGGAGGCTGTTGAAACGGTTGCCCATTTTGACTGCCTGGTTACAGCCCCCACCGGATCAGGCAAAACATGGATTGCTGTTGAAGCTGCAAAGCGTGTTGTGCAAAAGGGGGGCAGGGTTTGGTATGCCTCACCCTTAAAAGCCTTGAGCAATGCAAAGCATTTGGAATTTGGCAAAATATTCGGGCCGGAGGCTGTCGGCATTGTAACAGGCGACCGCAAGGAAAATTCGGACGCTGCCGTGGTTGTGGGTACAACCGAAATTTTGCGAAACCGCCTTTACGACTGTATGTATGAGGGCGTTGACCTGAATGCAGACCTTGTGGTGCTTGACGAGGCCCATTACCTTGCTGACGAGCAGCGGGGAGTGGTTTGGGAGGAGACAATCATCTACCTGCCGGTGAGGGTGCCGCTTCTTCTTTTATCTGCCACAATAGGCAATGCAAAGGATATTGCTGCATGGATGGAGAGTATAAGGGGCCGCCCCTGCAAGGTGGTAACCCAGAAACAGCGCCCGGTTGGACTTGTTCCGCTTTTTCTGGAGCAAGGCGGCAGGCTTTCGCCCCTGGTCACCTTAAAGTCCGGCAAGCTTGGCAGCGGCCCGGACAAAAACCTTGTCTCATTTTTAACAAAGCACAAGGCCAGAAACCGGGGCAGGGGCGAGCGTCCTCCCGGCCTTGGCCAGATCTTGACCATATTAAAAAAGTTCAATCTCTTACCTGCCCTGTTTTTTTTAAAAAGCCGCAGGGACTGCGACATTGCAGTGGAGCTTTGCCCGCGGGTTCTCCTTGAAGACCCGGCCCGCCAGGAGAAGGTTAAAAAGGCTTTGGATGACCTGACTGCTCCCTTTCCCTATCTGGCCGGGCACAGGCAGAGGAAGGCCATTTGCCAGAGCGCGGCGGCGGCCCATCATTCCGGGCATCTGCCCGCCTGGAAGCTAACTGTGGAAATCCTGATGAGCAGGGGGCTGTTGGATGCCGTGTTTGCAACATCCACCGTTGCGGCTGGTGTCAACTTCCCTGCCCGCACCGTGGTGCTTGTCAATTCGGACCAGTTCAATGGCGTGGAATTTTTGCCCCTTTCGCCCACTCAATTTCATCAGATGACAGGCCGCGCAGGCCGCAGGGGCATGGATCTCATCGGATTTGCCTTGGCTGTGCCAGGCCCTTTCATGGATTTGAAGCACCTGGCAAAGCTTTTTGATGCGCCGCCGGATCCCATCCAATCCCAGATACGCATTGACTTTTCCCTTGTGCTGAACCTTCTGCTCTCCCACGAACCGGTAGATATACAGCCTCTTTTGGAAAAATCCCTTGCCTCGTTTTTGCAAAAAAAGACCCGAAAAAAGCGCAGGAGAGCTTCCGGCGCAGAATCCTTGTGGCCGGAATTTGCAAGGCACATGCGTTTTCTTAAGGCGCTGGATTTTGTAAACGACGATGGCAGACTCACAGATGACGGCGTTTGGGCTGCGGCCCTGCGCCTTGACCAGCCCCTTCTAATTGCCCAGGGCCTGCGGCTTGGTGTTCTGCCATTTGATGACCCGGCCATGCTTGCAGCCCTGGTGGCTGTTTTTGTGCAGGACAAGGAAAAGGATTTGGAAATAAGTGAAAGCAATGTGCCTAAAAAGCTTTTGCGCACTTATAATAAAATGGAAAAGACCCTGCGCCCCCTTGTCAATGTCTTAAATGATGCCCGGTTTTTTGTGCGGCCCCCTGCAATGTGGCCTGCTGCAACAATCTGGGCCTGGGCCACTCAAAAAACCTGGCAGGAGACTCTTTTTGTGGCGGGCATGGCCGAAGGGGACCTTGCCATGCTCATTGTGCGGACAGCCGACAACCTGCGCCAGCTTCGTAACTTGAAGCCCTGGTTCCCGGAGGTGGCCGCCTGCGCGGACAGGGCTGTGGGCATTCTCATACGGGGGCCGCTGCTGGCAGGGGAGGCCATTCTTGAGGCAGGCCTTGGGGAACAGGACGACCCTGAAAATTTACCGCATTGATTTTTACCTGCCGGAATGTTTTACTACTTGAAGGCAAGTAAAAAGAGCTTATTTGCCCCAAACCCAATTTCAACATAACAAAATGCAGGTATCAGCGCATTTTGTACCATGATACCTGCGGAGCAACCGAAAAATGATTGTGGTTAAAAACATTGTTGAGCAGCCCGATAAACTTTACAATGACGGCGAATCCTCTCTGGAATTGTCGTGCAGGGTTTTTTCGGGCAATGATTTTGCTTCCATCAAAAGGGTTTGGCTGGATCTCACCCACACGGCCCTGAACCTGGAAAAGGATCTGGCCCCGGACAAGGACAATACTCTGTCCCCCTCTGCCGAGGGCGACTATTCAATAAAAATTCCTCTTCCACGGCTTTTGGATGCGGGGGAGTATTGCCTTCCGGTTTGTGCAGCAGATTCAACCGATGAAAAGGGCTTTGGCCAGGCAAGCTTTTCGGTTATTCACAAAAGAAATTCATCTGTTCCTGCCATCGGCTCAAAGGCTTTTAACAGGCAGATGGAGGAATTTGCGGGAGTCCCTTTTCGGGAAGGCAACAAAATAGAGGTGCTTGATGACGGCGAGGCTGCCTTGAGCCACCGCCTTGAAATGATTGAAAGCGCCAGACGCCAGATTGTGCTCCAAACCTTTGTTCTGGATCGCGCCCTTGCCCAGGGCCGTTTTCTGGATGCAATTCTGGCAAAGGTGGAGCAGGGTGTTCATGTCTTTATGCTGCTCAATGCAGACACCATGTTTCCCTCATCCCCCCTGGGAGCCTTGAAACTTCGCGTAAGCCAGTTCTTTTCGGATTTGAATCGTGGCTACGACAGGTTTGCAAAGGAGATGGAGCGCAAAAGCTCGGTCTGGTCATTTCTTTTGCCAAAAGCCAAAAAAGGGGGATTGCATCTTGCCATGTTCAACGGCAACCCTTTGGCGGAAAAAGACAGGGAGCAGCGCCGGGACAGGCGCTCAAGGGATCACTGGCTTGACAGAATGTGGCGCGGCGAAGAGCTTGACCGGCAGCCAAAGGCCATTGAGGAATGGCTTTCAAGCTTTGGGGGGCCTTCCGGGCTTCCGGCTCTGCCTCTGCTGGATTACGCAATCCACGAAAAAACTCTTGTGGTGGACGGCCTTTGGGGCATGGTGGGAGGCCGCAACCTTGAGGATCGCTACTTCACCAACTGGCTGGATAAGGACTGGCAGATTGAAGGGCCTGTTATCGAGGACATGGAGCAAGGCTTTGCAAAGGTTTTTGACGAGGTTGCGGCACCTGGAATACTGCGTCCCAAGGTGCTCCACGGCACCAGACCCCAGGCTCCCTCAAATGGTAATGTTAAGGCTCTTTTTGCCTGCTCAAGGCCCTGGAACAAGTGCTACGGCGCGCTTTTGTGCATGGCCCATGCGGTGGAGGCCTGTACCAAGAGCTTTTACGGCTATTCCCAGTTTCTTGTGCTGCCCGACAGCCTTTTGAGGGATGTTATTCTCGATGCAGCTCTTCGGGGGGTGGATGTGCGCCTGTGCATAAACTCCCCGGAAACCGCCCGCGAGGTTTACATGGGACTTGGCTTTTTGCTAACCTTAAATTATCTGGAAGACCTCTTGCGGGCAGGGGTTCGCATTTTCATGGTGAGGGGTGAAATCGGTGAGGAGGAGCTCCCCCAGCCCTATCTGCACACAAAGGAGTTCATGTTCGATTCTCGTCTTTGCGCCTGCGGCTCTTTCAACCTTTCCATGCGCTCAAGCTACATGGAATCGGAAAACCTTGTTTTTGCGGATGACGAAAATTTCTGCACCATGCGTCAGCAGGCCTTTCTCAAGTTTCTGGAAGAGCGCACAGACGAGATGGACAAGGCCCGCCTTGAAGAGGAAAAGGAGCGCTTCAAAACCCGCATGGAAATGGCCAGAATGCTGGATCTGCTCTACTGACAGCCCAAGCCTTTAAAGGTGCGAGGCCCGGCAATCAAGCAACAGACCGTCCTCAAAGCGAAGCGCAACGCAGCCATCCTTTTCCTGGGGCCGCCCCTATCTATATATTTTTATGAGCACCTTCCTTGCCAGCCAATCAGGAGCGCCTTCCGTGGTCAGGCGGATAAGCTGCTTTTCAGGTATCTCCTCCGGCTGCTCAAAGCGCGCCTTCTGCTTAAGGTAAATCTCCCATCGGCCGTCAGAAACCGCACCCTTTTGCCGTTGCCGCCTGTCAAGCCTTCTGCGGGCCTCCTCCGGCGAAACTGCACATAAAACAGCCCAGAAATCCGCGCCCTTTTCTTTTGCAAGGGCCATCATCCTGCTGCGCTGGTCTGCCTGCTGAAAAGTGGCATCCAGAATAACGCTTTTTCCCTGCTCAAGGGCGCGGGTTGCCAGAAGATGAAGCTGGTCGTATGTTTTTTGGGTAAGGTTTGGCGTGTAGATTCCCGTGTCCGGCGCATCGGGGGATTTTGTGGAGGGCAAAATTCCTGCCAGGCGCTTTCTTTCCACATCCGAAAGAAAATGCCGGGCACCGGTTGCCTGGGCGATTTTTTCTGCCAGTGCGCTTTTGCCTGTTCCTGTAAGCCCGCCCACAATCATCAAAAAGGGTTTGGTGTGCCTTGCTGCATATTCCAAAGCCAGGTTGAAGTAATGGGAGGCTCGCAAAAGAGCCTCCTGCTTTTCGCGGGGTGTTACGCCAGGCTCATCAGCCCGCAGGCAGTATATTTTGCCCCGTACGCAGGCCCGGTAGCAGGCGTAAAAGGGCAGCAGAAAGATAATTTCCTGGTCGTTGCTGTGCCTTACATAGGCATCCACAAAAACTGCCGCAAGCTCCCTTTCGCCGGAATAATCCAGATCCATGGACAGAAAGGCTATTTCAGAGGCCACATCAGAGCAGCGGAAGCGGGCGGAAAACTCTATGCAGTCAAAGACCGCCAGCTTGTTGTTGTCATCCAGGCAGATGTTTTCCAGGTGCAGGTCGCCATGTCCGTCCCTTATGCGCCCATTTTTCACCCTCTGCTCAAAAAAGAAGGCGTTATTCTCAAGAAAGCGGTGAGTGTAGGCCTTTATGAAGTCAAATTCCTCACGGGTTAAGGCTTTTCCCACCCGCTTTTCCATCTCTGCAAAGTTTTCATCGCAGTTGTATTTAATTGTTTTTATGCTGCCGGCTTT
>JAGVAW010000113.1 GCA_020060085.1 Desulfobacterales bacterium | reverse complement strand
CAGCATTAAAATAAGCCCGGCGCGGCCAGGCAGCCGTTTGCCTTTAAATAAAGAGCGCAAATTTTGCCCGCAGATTATAAATTGCATGAATAAAGCCTGTCTTAAAAAAAGGCATCCCCCTTCATGAAGGGGAGCAGTTTGGCAGCGAGAGGCATTGGCCTGTTGCCGCCCATCAGCATTGTGTGCAAGGTCATGTGGTGACGGGTGGCTCAGGATCAAAACCGCCCTGAAATGTTTCAAAATCGGGGATTTCCTGTTCCAAAAAGGCCTTGAGCTTTTTTATGACCGCTGTTTCCACCTGGCGAACGCGCTCCCGGCTTATGCCGTGGCGCTCCCCAATTTCCTGCAGGGTCACCGGATCTTCGCAGTAGATGCGCTGGTCAAATATCTCCAGCTCTCTTTTCTTTAAGGTTTTGCGGAAAACCAGAATCTTGTCCCGCAAAAGCATCTCCATCTGTTTGCGGCCCACCTGCTCCTCGGCAGACTGGTCGGCATTGCTAATGAATTCCATTCGCTCTGATTCGGAATCCTGCTTCACCGGCGCATCCAGAGACAAATCCCAGTTGTCCAGGCGCTGATCCATGTCAATGATATCGCGCTCGCTAACGCCAAGATTCTGAGACAAAAGCTTGGTGCCAGGCTCAAAGCCCTGATCAAGCAGGCGCTGTTTTTCTTTTTTTAGCTTGAAAAAGAGCTTGCGCTGGGCCTGGGTTGTGCCGATTTTCACCAGACGCCAGTTGTCCATTATGAACTTTAATATGTAAGCCTTTATCCAGAAGGAGGCATAATAGGAGAACTTGACATTCTTATAGGGGTCAAACTTGCGGGCCGCCTGCATGAGTCCTATGTTTCCCTCCTGGATTAAATCCAGCAGGTTCTGCATCCACACGCGCTGGAACTCCAGAGCTATTTTGACCACAAGGCGCAGGTTGCTTGTGACCATCTTTAAGGCTGCATCCTCATCATTGTGCTCGTGGATTCGGATGGCTAGCTCCCTTTCCTCCTCCCTGGTCAAAAGCTTGTATCGGGAGATTTCAGCCAAATAGCGCTGAAGAGGGTCGTAGGATACAAGAGCCTTGTCCTCAGCCTTGACTGCCTTGTCCTTTTGCGCTTCTTTTGTAACAGGGGCCTGTTGGGGATCCAGGCCTTTTTTAGCCGACCCCCTGCCCTTGCCTTTTGCAGTTTTTTGCGTCTTCTTAACCATGCTCCTCCATGAGGGAAGATGCTTATTTTTCCAGATTAAAATAATCCCACCTAAAGGCAAAACTGTCAATGACAAATGCCTTTACACTCTTTGTTAAAGGGCTTTGAGCAACAGGAAGAATACCGGAGCTGCCTTATTGCCAACGGAAAACACCGGCATTTGGTTCAAGGGATTTGCCTTTTTAAAAAGGTGCAGATAAAAAGGCCGGAGTAACTGCAAAACGGAAAAGGGCTGCGGCTTATAACCGCAACCCTTTGATTTTATTGGTAGCGGGGGCTGGATTTGAACCAGCGACCTCCGGGTTATGAGCCCGACGAGCTACCAGACTGCTCTACCCCGCAACAGAAACTCCTTTTAATACACCCTGGGATTTTTCTTGTCAAGCTCTGTTGCCTGTTTTTTTTGGGGCAGGCCTGGGAGTCTGGAACCGCAAAAATCCATGCAGGGCGCAGTCGAAGGCTTTGAGCCTGTTGCAACTGAGAAAAAACCTTTTCCAATAATTATAACAGCCCATTTTTATTCTGGATGCCTGTTTGCACGGACATGACGGGTTTTTTACCGTTTTTGTCTTTTTTCGCATGGTCGTGTTTTTCGTGGTTGAGAATTGTTTTTTCCCCTCAACCACAAACCCACAGGGCGGTCCAAGGGCGCTTTGGGCAAGGCGTACAAGCGAGGAATGAGGGAGTGTACCCAAGGTACATGACCGAAATTCCGAGCAAAGTGCAACGCAGCCCACAGCGTTCTGGGAGCGCCCCAATACAAAAGGGCGAAGGTGTACTCCTGTACATTGAGTCCCCTGCACGGCGCATTGCAACACAGCCCTCCCCCAACCCCAAACGCACGGGGCTTTGCCAAATGGCCGTAGGCAAGGCGCGCGAGCGAGGAATGAGGGAGTGTACATCAAGTACATGACCGAAATTCCGAGCAAAGCGCAACACAGCCTACGGCCATTTGGCAAAGCCCTTCACTTTTACAAATCTTGGTAGAGAATGATGGCTTCCGCAATCTCCCGCATGGTTTTCCTTGTATCCATGCTTTTTTTCTGGAGCCAGCGAAAGGCTTTGTCGCCTGTGAGATTCTTCTGGGCCATGAGAATTTCCTTGGCCCGGTCTATTTTTTTGCGGGTTTTAAGCTCCTCTTCAATGACCTGGGCGCGCACAATGAGCCTGGCGTTTGAAATGGCAAGAGACGCCTGATTGGCCACGCTGGAGACAAGGGCAATCTGAGCGTCCGTAAATATATGGTGATGCTTTGTAAAGCAGTTCAATACGCCTATCACCTGGTTTTCCTTTATGCACAGCGGCGCGCCAAGCATGGAGACAAGGCCCAGGTTTGCAGCCATCTCCTTTTCCTTGAAACGAGGCTCCTCCAGCACATTTTCCAGGAAAAGCATTTTGTTTGTGGAAACAACAAAGCCCACCACCCCTTCATCCAGGCTCAAGGCCCTGTCCTTGACATATTCCGGGTCCAGGGCCTGGGTGGCGGCCAGGCGGATTTTTGGCTCCTTTTCATCCTCATCCACTAGCCACAAAGAGCATATTTCCACATCCATGACCTTTGCGGTAACAAGCACGATGAGCTTTAATATGTCTGCCAGAAAAAGCTCGGAAGTGATTGCCCGGCTTATGTCGTTTAAGGCCTTGATGTAGGAATCGTAAGTTTTGGGGGTTATGGTTTCCATATGTCCGCTTTTGTTTGGGGCGTATAAGCCTTTTTGATCCAAGGGGCCTCAAGTTAAAAGGTCATAAACAATTTGAGCCATTTTTCTTGGGTTTTGAACAGCTTGTCAAGCCCACAGGCCTTTTATAACATGCCAAAAGCTTTGGCCAAAATGCAAAGCCTTTTTTTGGGGAGTTTTTTGGATATGCTGTTTGACTTGCAGCAAACAAGAGGGCAAACTTTAAACCATAAGGCTGTTTGATATGAAGGCCCGACAAATACCGGCCAACTTTTCCGGGCGCAAAGCGCCCGCTTTAACCCGGTTTATAAAAGGAGGATTTTAATGCTTGACCATATGCTCACAGACAAACAAAGAGCTGTCCGCGATGAGGCAAGAGAGCTTGTGCGCTGGGTTCCCCGCCAGATGATTCTGGACATGGACGCAAACAAGCTGGAGTTTCCGACTGAATTCCTCCAGGAGGCCGGGCGCAGGAATCTCATGGGCTGCCGCTATCCCAAGCAATGGGGCGGCAGGGACATGGACTGGGTGACCACCTGCGCGGTCATGGAGGAAATGGGGTCTTTGGGCTACATCTTTGCCTGCACCTTCGGCGTGGGTGCAGAGCTTGTCTGCGATGCAATTCTTCAGCACGGCTCGGATTATCTCAAGGAAAAATATGTAAAGCCCCTTCTGGCAGGCAAAATGTTCGCTGCCGAATGCCTCACCGAGCCTAGGGGCGGCTCGGACTTTTTCGGCACAAACACAACAGCCCAAGACAAGGGCGACCACTTTATAGTCAACGGCGAAAAACGCTTCATTGTGGGCGCAACCAAGGCGGATTATTTTCTGGTTTACGCCAGGACAGACCCAAACGCCGCCACCCCCCACAAGGCCCTCTCCTGCCTTATTGTGGACAAAGGCCCAGGCGTGGAAGTGCCCTATGCGTATGATCTTATGGGATGCCGGGGCGGCGGGGCCGCGCGGGTGGTGTTTAAAGATGTGAAAGTGCCAAAGGAAAATGTTGTGGGCCAAATAAACGGCGCTTACCCGGTGTTCAATACCCTTATGATACCAGAGCGCCTGGGCACGGCTGCCATGACAATAGGCGCTGCCCGCCCGGCTTTGGATGTGGCCACAGGCTACACAACCCGGCGCAAGGCTTTTGGCATGACAGTCAACAACTTTCAGGGGGTCAGCTTCCAGGTGGCAGAGGCGGCCATGCTGCTGGATGTCTGCCGGGCCATTGCCTATTCCACCTGCCGGGCCGTGGAAACAGGCCAGGACGAGGCCTTTATCCGCAGGCAGGTTTCCCAGGCCAAGAAATTCATAACAGAATCCTGCCAGAAGGTGGCCCACAACGCCATGCAGGTCATGGGCGGCATAGGCTACACCACCATCTACCCGGTTGAGCGCATATTCCGGGACCTGCGCCTTGCAAGCATCTGGACAGGCACATCCGAAATCATGAGCGCCATCATCAGCCACGAATGGTACAAGGAATACGCTAAAAAACGCGCTCCCAACCTT
>JAGVAW010000346.1 GCA_020060085.1 Desulfobacterales bacterium | reverse complement strand
GCGAAAAATCGTACCAGGCATAAGTGTTGTCTGCATCATTGGGGTTGTTGTAGTTGGCAATGCCATCTGCATTGTGCTTTACCTCCCAAACCAGCCCGGTTACATTGTCTCGCACGGTGCGCCATTGGGGGGCGCCATCTTGCAGAGCCACTCCGTTATCCCCAAGCTTTGTAAAGGAGCGGGGGCCTGGATAATGAGCGTCCTGGCCGTAAAAAGGCTCTCCGGGCTGGGGGCGGGCAATTTCCCCGTTGTTGCCGTAGAATTTGTCCTGGCCCGTGTGGGGCGCGGTTGCGGCAAGGGCCAGAGCACCCCCCAGAAACAAGGCCCAGAGCACAAAAAGCCCCGACAGAAAAGCCTTGGGCAGAAAAGACTTCCGGTCTGCTGGTTTGGATTCCATTTTCCGGCAACTCATGCTTGCACCTCTTTGCGCTGGGGTTGGCCCCCCTTAACTCCTTGAATCAGAAGCAAAAATCCCAAACAAGGATTGTGCGGAATTTGGCCGGGATTTACCCAAAACACTTACCCCTGCCGTCACAAAGGCTTCTCCGGTCAATCCTGTTTCCCCCCGCTATTGTGATACCACAACCCCAGCCCTGACGGCAAACGGGAAAAATCCCAGGGCGGGCCATTTTTTTGCTTCCAGCCCGGCAGTTAAAGGCCCGCCTGCCTTTGCATCTCAAGGCCGGGCAGAGTTTAAAAAAAATCAGGCCTTGATTTAGTTGCCCACAATTGGGTAGTTATAGGCTGTTTAATTTTATGTATTTTATCAAAAGCCGGATAATTGCCAAGAGCTTGAGATAAAATGCTGCATACAAACAAACCCTGCCCAAGGCAGAGCTAAAATGATTCTTGAACAGGCAAAAGAGGTTCTTAAAACCGAGGCCCAGGGCATTCTTTCCGTAATGGAGCGCCTGGGAGACTCCTTTGTAACAATGGTGGACTGGATTGATTCAGCCAAAGGCCGGGTCATTGTGGCGGGCATAGGCAAGTCGGGCCTTGTGGGGCGCAAGATGGTGGCCACCTTGAACAGCACCGGCACGCCATCGCTTTTTCTGCACCCCGTGGAGGCCATGCACGGGGATTTGGGCATGGTGGGGCCCCAGGATGTTTTTCTTGCCCTTTCCAATTCCGGAGAAACAGATGAGTTAAACGCCCTTATTCCCAGCATAAGGCGCATTGGCTGCCCGGTCATTGCCCTCACCGGCGGGCTGGACTCCACCCTGGCAAAGAGCAGTGACCTGGTGGTGGATGTGCGCGTGGAAAAGGAGGCCTGCCCCATGGGCCTTGCCCCCACCACAAGCACCACGACCCTGATGGCTGTGGGGGATGCCCTTGCTGTTGTGCTGATGCACCGGCACCATTTTGAATCAAAGGACTTCAAGCTCTTCCACCCCGGTGGGGCCTTGGGCAGGCGGCTCTCCGCAAAGGTGGCAGATATGATGCTTACCGGGGAAAGCATTCCGGTCGTTTCGCCGGATACCCTCTTAAATCAGGCCATGATTTGCATGAATGAAACAGACCTTGGGGCCACCCTTGTGGCGGAACAAGGTGTGCTAAAGGGCATAATCACAGACGGCGATCTTCGCAGAATGCTCCTTTCGGGAACATTTTCTGCCAACATGACCGCAGCCCAGGCCATGACACCAGACCCCAAGGCCGTTACTCCAGATTCTCTGGCAGGCGAGGCCTTAAACATCATGGAAAAACACCTCATAACGGTTCTGCCTGTCATCGGGCCGGGCAATACAATTGCAGGCATTGTTCATCTGCACGACATCCTGGGAAAAGGAGCCCTGCGTTTCAATGGATCCTAAAAAAGGCAAGAAAACGCCCGCAGCAGCAAAAAAAGCCCCCCCTGCCCCAAATGGAGACTGTATGCAGATAACTGCCAAGGACACCCTGGTTCAGACGCTGGGAGAACCCAAAATCCCCTCGCCCGTGAAAAGGGCAGGCGGGACCCGCTTTGTGAGTGATGCCGGGCGCATACTTCTTGAAAGCGATGCAGGTAAAATCACGGCCCAGATTCAGCAGGGAATGGAAGTTGTATCCTTTGAAAAGGCCGGCCCCCGCGCCAATGTGTTTTTTGATCCAAGCAAGCTGCGCTGCGCCATTGTAACCTGCGGGGGTCTGTGTCCGGGTCTCAACGACATCATCCGGGCTGTTGTGATGGAGCTGTGGTGGGGCTACGGCGTGCGCAGCATTTATGGCATCCGCTACGGCCTGGCCGGGTTCATACCCAAGTACGGCTATGATCTTGTGGATCTGGACCCGCACTATGTGGCGGAAATCCACCAGATGGGCGGCACCATGTTGGGCTCATCCCGCGGGCCGCAGGATATAGATGAAATTGTTGACTGCCTTGAGCGCCTGAACATCGGCATCCTTTTCACCGTGGGCGGAGACGGCACCCTTATGGCTGCCACGAAAATCTGCGATACAATAAAAAAGCGCCGACTCAAAATAGCGGTTATCGGCGTTCCCAAGACCATTGACAATGACATCTATCTTGTGGAGCGCTCCTTTGGCTTTGACACGGCTGTTGAAATGGCCACCCACGCCATCCGCAGCGCGCATATCGAGGCTATCGGCTATCCCAACGGCATCGGGCTTGTTAAGCTCATGGGCCGCCATTCGGGCTTCATTGCCGCAAATGCCACCCTGGCCCAGCAGGATGTCAATTTTGCCCTTATCCCTGAAATTGATTTTGACCTGATTGGCCAAAAGGGCTTTTTAAGCCGCATGAAGGAGCGCCTTGCCCAGCGAGGCCATGCAGTGGTGGTGGTGGCCGAAGGCGCGGGCCAGAAATTCTTTGGCCGTGAAAAGGACGAGAGGGACCCTTCGGGCAATGTGCGTCTTCACGACATAGGGGCCTATTTGAAACAGGAGATTGTCTCCTATTTTACCGGGCAGGGTACTGAAGTTTCCCTTAAATACATAGACCCAAGCTACATGATTCGCAGCCTGCCTGCCAATGCAAATGACAATGTATTTTGCAGCGCCCTTGCCCGTAACGCGGTTCATGCGGGCATGGCAGGCAAGACCCGCACCCTTGTTGGCTACTGGCGCAACCAGTTTGTCCATGTGCCTATGGATGCCTCGGCAGGCAGGCGCAAAAGCTGCGAGCCGGCAAGCGAGCTATGGCAGAGCGTGCTTGAGGCCACAGGCCAGGGGGATATGGTAAACGGCAGGGATTGATTTGGGATTATCGGAAAAACTACGCAGGAAAGGCACCATGATTCTTGTAAGCGCCTCCCAGATGCGGGAAATGGACAGAAAGACCATTGAGGACTTTGGCCTGCCTGGAATGGTTCTCATGGAGACTGCTGCGCGCGGTGCCATAGACGCCCTTTATGCCCAGGTTCCGGGCCTTGCAAGCAAAAGCATTGCTGTTTTTGCAGGCAAGGGCAACAACGGCGGGGATGGCTTTGTGATGGCCCGCTGGCTTTTGGCACAAGGGGCGGCCAATGTAAGGGTTTATCTTCTGGCAAACCGGGAAGACATAAAGGGAGATGCCAGAACCAACCTTGAGCTTTTGTATAAAATGGGTGCCCCTGTTATTGAACTGCCCGACCAGGCGGCCTTTGGCAAAAAGAAAAAAAGTATTGCCAGTCACGGCGTTTGGATAGATGCCATTCTCGGCACGGGCCTTGCCAGCCCCCTGGAAGGATATTTCAAGGCTGTTGTGGAGTTTTTGAACCAGCAGCCGGGCGTGAAGTTTGCGGTGGACATTCCAAGCGGCCTTTTTGCAGACACGGGCCAGGGCGGAGTTGTTTTTAAGGCGGATGCAACAGCCACTATGGGGGCCGTAAAGATTGGAATGGCCCAGGAGCCGGGGGCCTCCCTGTGCGGCAAAATAACGGTTGTTGATATCGGCATACCCCCCCATGTGACGCAATCCGTAAAACCGGACACCTTTTTATTAAGCAGGCAGAATGCGGCCCAAATGCTGCCAAGGCGCGATTTGGCAGCCCACAAGGGCAATACCGGCCATGTGCTTGTGGTGGCAGGCTCGCCTGGAAAGACCGGGGCCGCGGCCCTGGCTGCCAATGCTGCAATGCGCGCCGGGGCAGGCCTGGTGACTGTTGCAACTCCCAAAAGCCTGGGGCCTGTGGCAGAGGCCCTGGCTGTTGAGCCCATGACCCTTTATCTGCC
Organism: Desulfobacterales bacterium; assembly: GCA_020060085.1. Classification (GTDB taxonomy): domain Bacteria; phylum Desulfobacterota; class Desulfobacteria; order Desulfobacterales; family Desulfatibacillaceae; genus JAGVAW01. The sequence continues at coordinate 16,802 of JAGVAW010000346.1, read as the reverse complement.
CGAAACAGGCGACCACTTCCTGGGGGAGGATGCGGCAAAGCCTCTGCTTGCAGCTCTGGAAGGCAAGGTGGCCCTTGCTTTAGGCCCCGGTCTGGGCACTGGAAAGCAGACGGAAAAGCTGGTGGGCATTCTGCTGGAAAAGGCGAAAATTCCAATTGTTGCGGATGCAGACGCTCTTAACTGCCTTGCAAAAAACCCCGGCATATTAAAAAAGGTGAAGGCCCCGGTCATTTTAACGCCCCATCCCGGCGAAATGGCGCGGCTCTCCGGCCTTTCAACAGGCCAAATCCAGTCGGACCGCATTCAATGCGCCAGGGATTTTGCTGTTGCCAACAAGGTGCATCTGGTTTTAAAGGGAGCGCGCACGGTCATTGCGCACCCGGATTCCACGGTTTTTGTAAACCCCACGGGCAATTCCGGCATGGCAAGCGGAGGCATGGGGGATGTATTGACCGGCGTCATTGCAGCCTTTATTGCCCAGGGCTGCCCACCGGAAAATGCAGCCCGGCTTGGGGTTTATCTTCACGGGCTTGCTGCTGACAGTCTTTATGAAACCAAGGGGCCTTTTGGCTACACGGCCAGCGATGTGGGCCATGCCCTGCCAGGGGCAATTTTGTGCCTGGCAAAAGGCGATTTGGCGTGAAACGCCTTTTTATTTCCCAAAACCCCCAGGCCACCCGCGCTTTGGGGGAGGCCCTTGGCAGGGTATTGCCGCCCGGCAGCGTGCTGGCACTCACAGGCCCCATGGGAGCAGGCAAGACCTGCTTTTGCCAGGGCCTTGCCAGAGGGCTTGGGGTTGACCCGCAGATTCCGGTGACAAGCCCCACCTATACGCTAATTGCCGAATATCCGGGCAGGCTTCCCTTTTTCCACATGGATCTCTACCGCATAAAAGGCCAGGACGACCTTTTGGGAATCGGGTTTTACGAGATTCTTGAAGAAGAAGGGGTTACAGCCATTGAATGGGCGCAGCAGGCCAAAGGGCCTGATTTTTTCCCACTATTCTGGGTGGAATTTGCTATAAGGGGCGAAACAGCCCGAAGCATTTGCTTTTTACCTGCTGGACAAGAGGCGGATGATTTGCTAAATGGCCTCGTCGAACTTGGCCGGGATATAACCATTGAAAGAACAAACGGTTTTTAAGGAGCAGCCATGAGTCTCATTGTGCAGAAGTATGGCGGAACATCTGTGGGCGATATGGTCCGCATACAGAATGTTGCCCGCCGGGTCATCAAAACCTACGAGGCAGGGCACAAGGTGGTGGTGGTGCTTTCAGCAATGGCAGGGGTGACAGATCACCTCATCCAGATGGCTGAAGTAATCACCGACCGGCCAAACCGCCGGGAGATGGATATGCTCATGGCCACGGGCGAGCAGCAGACCGTTGCCCTGATGGCCATAGCCCTGGAATCAATGGGCTACAAGTCCCGCTCGCTGTTAGGCTTCCAGGCCAATATCCGCACTGACGAGCACCGCATGAGCGCCAAGATTCAGCACATTGATGCAAAGCCCATAATGGATCTGCTTGCCCAAAACACCATAGTTATCATCGCAGGCTTTCAGGGCGTGGATGCAATGGGCAACATCACAACGCTGGGCCGGGGCGGCTCGGACACCTCTGCGGTTGCCATTGCTGCTGCCATAAAGGCTGATGTGTGCGAGATTTTTACGGATGTGGACGGGGTTTATACAGCGGATCCGGGCATTGTGCCAAAGGCCAGAAAGCTAAAATGCGTGACCCATGATGTCATGCTGGAAATGTCGGGCCTTGGGGCCAAGGTACTGCAAATCCGCTCGGTTGAATTTGCCAAAAAATTTGATGTGCCGGTGCATGTGCGCTCGTCATTCAATGAGGAGGAGGGAACCATGATCGTGGGCGAGGACAGGGATATGGAAAAAATGGTGGTCGCAGGGGTGACCTTCAAAAAAGATGATGCCCGCGTGACCATTACAAAGGTTCCGGATCAGCCGGGCATTGCCGCAAGAATATTCAGCGCTGTGGCGGAGATAGGCGTGTCCGTGGACATGATAATCCAGAACACCCGCGCCGAGCACCTTACAGACATAACTTTTACAGTGCCAAAGACCGACTATGACCGCACAATGGAGGTTGTTCAGCAGGTGGCAGGCAAAATAGGCGCCCAGTCCGTGCTTGGCGACAAGGACATTGCCAAGGTCTCCATAACCGGGGTTGGCATGAAGACCAACCACGGCGTGGCTGCCAAAATGTTTTCCATCCTGGCCCAGGAGGGCATCAATATAATGATGATCTCCACCAGTGAAATCCGCATCTCCTGTGTTGTGGAGGAAAAGTACGCGGAGCTTGCCACCCGCTGCCTGCACACGGCCTTTGGGCTGGATAAGGAGTAGCCTGCAAAATGGGCCGCCTTCCGTATTTTTCGCCGGATTCAATTCTGGCGGCCCTTGCCATTGCAAGCGTCATTTTGGCGCTGACTCTCTGGCGGACAGGCGTTTTCGGGTAGCAGGCCACAAAAATCAGCAGGGCAGATATATTTAATAGGCTGTCACAAGGAGCGCCATGCCTGATTTTAAGATGTGGATACAGGCCCTTAAAATCATCCCGCGCATAAGCAAGGAGCAATGGGACACCCTGGACATTGTCTCCCGCTGGCTTATTGCCACCCGCAGCGCTGTTTTTGTTATGACTGCCACCTCCTGCGCGGTGGGCGGGCTTCTGGCTGCACGAAGCGGGCTTTTCTCGTGGAGCGCCTTTCTTGTCTGCCTTATAGGCCTTGTTTTTGCCCATGCAGCCAACAACCTGCTAAACGATTTTACCGACCACAAACGCGGCATTGACAAGGACAACTACTTCCGCAGCCAGTACGGCCCCCAGCCCCTTGAGCACGGTCTTTTGACCCAAAGGCAGATGTTTGCCTACATTGCCTTTTCCAGCGCCGTGGCCATTGTCGCCGGGCTTTATCTGATTTTTGCCGTGGGAGCGGGCGTTTTGTACCTCATGCTGGCAGGGGCCTTTTTTGCCCTGTTCTACACATGGCCCTTAAAGTACATGGGCCTGGGCGAGCCTTCCGTTGTTCTGGTGTGGGGGCCGCTCATGGTTGGGGGGACCTACTTTGTGGTAACCGGCGGCCATTGGAGCAACGGGGCTGTGCTGGTGAGCCTTGTTTATGCAATGGGGCCTACCACGGTTCTTTTCGGCAAGCATACGGACAAACTGGAGGCAGACAGGCAAAAGGGCGTAAAGACCCTGCCTGTCATTCTTGGCGAAAAAATATCCCGCCATACCACCATAGGCCTTTGGATTTTCCAGTATCTTCTTCTGGCAGGGCTTGTGGCAGGCCAAATTCTGGGCTGGGCCTTTGCCCTTGTGCTGCTGGCCGTGCCCAAATGCGTGTGGGCTATAAAAATCTATCTGCACCCCAGGCCCACGGAGCCGCCAGCCGAGCTTCCCCCCAATGTGTGGCCCCTTTTCCTTTCTGCCGTTGCCTTTGTTTACAACAGGCTTTTTGGCATAATCTTTCTGGCTGCCCTGCTTTTGGATGTGATTCTTAAAACTCAAGGGGTTTATTAAGCCATTCTGCAAAAGCCCGGCCCGCCCAAAAGCCCGCTTCATCCGCCCATGCGCCTTGCAATTTCCCTTGCTGCGGCCACAGGGTCTTTGGCATCCCTTATGGGCCTGCCGATAACAATGTAGTCCGCGCCCTGGCTGATGGCGTTTTCGGGCGTCACGACCCTCACCTGGTCGTCTTTTCCCTGGGAGGCATCCAGCCTTATGCCTGGGCACACGCACAAAAAGCCCGGCCCTGTTGCGGCCTTCACTTTTGCAGCCTCAAGGCCGGAGCATATCACCCCGTGGCATCCGGCTTTTTGCGCCATTATGGCCCGTGCAACAACAAGCTCGGAAACAGAGGCAGCCCCTGCGGCCCTTGCATCTTCTTCGCCCTGGCTTGTCAGCACCGTAACGGCCAGCACGCGGGTTTTGCCTTTTGCGCCCTTTGCTGCTGCTTCAAGCATGGCAGGCCCGCCTGCTGCATGAACCGTGGCAAGGCTTGCCCCGGAGTTGGCGATTACTGCCATGGCCCTTTCAACGGTTTTGGGAATATCGTGGAGCTTTAAATCCAGAAAAAAATCTGCCCCGGCCTTTTTTATAAGCTCCAGAACGCTTGGGCCTGTGGCTGCAAAAAGCTCAAGCCCCACCTTGAACAATCCCACAGAGCCGGCAAGCAGGTTCACAAAACTTTCCGCGCTTTTTATATCCGGAACATCCAGGGCAAAAATAAGGCGCTCAACGGGTTTCATGGCGCTTCCTTTGGTGCGATTTTTATGGTTTTGGGCAATGAGGCGATTTTGTTTTGGGCAATGAAAAAATATTCATCCTTTGGGGCGGAAAGGGCCACGGAAAAAATTTCCTCAAGAGCCAAAGGCCCTGTGCGGGCAAAGGCCCTGTAACCTATAGATGTCAGCAGATCAATAAGCTCGTCAGGCTTGTAGCCCCTGCGCGCGCAGAAGGCCGGATCTATTTCCATGAACAAAAAAGGCCGCCACTGGGCAAGGCAAAGGCTTGCACCCTTTAAAAAGGAAAGCTCCGAGCCTTCCACATCGCATTTTATAAAATGGATTTGGCTTAACTTGCTCTCCTGGGCAAAGGCATCCAGGGTGGTGAGGCGGATTGTCTGGGAAACAGTAGGCCCCTTTGCCTCGTCTGCAAGATAGGCCAGAGCGGTTTTGGGCTTCCAGCCATCCTGAAGGGGAATATGAATCTGGGCTATGCCCGGCTCGGAGGAAAGGCCCAAGGCAACGGGAACAGCCTGGGACCAACCCCGTAATTTTGCGGCGGCTTTTAGAACCCGCATGGGATATTCCAAAGGCTCGAAGGCATATACCTTTCCATTTGGCCCCACCTTGCGGGCAGCCAGGCCCGTGAAGCGGCCTATGTTGGCCCCCACATCGCAAACTGTGTCGCCCTTTTGCAGGAGCAGGCGCACAATGTCCATGCCAGGCTCTTTGATGGGCAAAAAGGTGCTCTGGTAAACATCGCTCACAAAACTTACGGAATTCTGGTATCGGGCAGGGCCAAGCATCTTGACCATAAAGGGCTTTATCATGTTTTTGCGCCTCAAAGGGCCAGGCAGGGCCTGGCTTTGGTTTTCTGCCTGCCCTTAAAGCCTGCATTGGCGGCAGGTCGGGCAAGGCCGTTATCTTTCCTGCTCCACGGCTTTAAGCTCTTTTGAGCGGTCTGTGGCAAGATCGCTAAAGTCAAAGGCCTGGCTCTGCTCCGGCAAAAAGAGGTTAAGCCACCTGTTCACCGTATCTGCCTCCAAAACTCCATTGGAAAGCTCAAAGCTTAACACATGGCCCCCGCCGGAAAGATCATCAGCAAGAAAATGAATATGATAGCCCGGAACATTCACGCCTTTTACAAAGTCCGGCGAGCGGAAGCCCACAAGCACACCGGAAATATCTTCAAAATCAAAAACCGGCTGGTTTTTGGTCACTTCCACAAGGGGCGGATAGGGCTTTTGCTGTTTGGGAACGCTCCGGGTCCGCATCCGGGCAAAGTCTCCCCTCACAAGAAATGCACAAAAGCTGTTTTGCTTGGGGAAAAGCTCATCCACCAATTCCATGAAAGCCTGCATGGTTAGCGGCTTTTCGATGGCCGCCTTAAGGTCCGGCTCAAAGTAAATTACGCTGGCAAAGGGCGTTTTTTCAGTCAGGTCAGGCAGATAAACCTTTCCATCATCCCCCACCTTGTAGAAAACGCCGCCAAGCAGAATCATCTCGCCGTCAAGCCCCTCAAATGTGCCTATGCCAAAATCGCCATATTGCAAAAGGCTTGCAAGGCTCATGTGGCCGTCATAAACCCCTGCCAGCAGGGCATCTATTGTTGCAACCTGGGTTATGCCTTCAGGATGAACAGCTTGGGGGGCGGCATTGAAGCCTGCCTGGCATCCGGTAAGAACAAGGGCGGCCAGCAAAATTGCGGCAAGAAAGCAGTTTTGTTTTCGCATCAAGGCGTTTTCCATAATTGCCTGGCCTTTAACTGGCCTTAAATTTAAGGTTAACCTTTTTTGGCTATCCTGCGCTTAAGCTCGTCTGTCATGAGGTTAAGCTCGTTACGCACCCGCTCCATTTCCAGCGAAATTGCCATGTGCCGCTCCCTGCTGGAGAGCTTTTCAAGGCGCGCCCTGGTGAGCAGGGGGGCAAAGCGCTTGCAGTAAATGGAATAACGGGAAATTTTTCGCACAGGGGGCAGGGGTATGTAAAGACCTTGCAGGCCGCGGGTCATGGGCAGCGAAAGGCCAAGGGGCAGTTTAAGTTCAATGGCCCAGGCCTCTCCCCCCAGGTGGGTATAAAGGCAGAGGTCCGCATCGGCCCTTATTGCAGTCTCAATCATGCCGCCGCTTCGCAAAGGGCCAACATACTCGTCCCATGTAAAATGGCAGGAAAGGCCTTCGGGCGCAGTGGCAGCCACATCCATTTTGCCGGATTTAAGAAGCTCCACAAGGGTGGTGGCATCATAAACCTTTGTTGGCGTGCCGATGCGGGAAAAGATTTTGTTCATGCCCGGCAGCCAGAAAAGGGCTGGGTGGGGATAAAAGCCCGCCACCATGTCGCCAAGGCCCTTGTCCACATAAAGCCGCCCGATTATGGCCATGCCTGCAAGGGGGGCCGTAAGCGGCCCGTGGGCCGCAATGATGCAAAGGGGCCTTCCTTTGCTTGGCAGAATTGCCCTTGGGTTGAACAAATCATAAGATCCCACAAGCTTGTCGAGCATAAAGTCAAAAACCGGCTCAACGCTTTTTACTGTGGCCCCAAAACCCTTGCCGTCCCCTGCGCGGGAAAGCTCCATGAGCATATCAAGGCGACCTGCAAAATCCTTTTTTTGTGGCGCAATTTTCATACAAAACCCCGGAATTGAACAAAAATCTTGTTTTTAACGGACATTTGCCGGATACTTTTATCAAACCTGATACTTTTATCAAATCAGAGCCTTCTTAATAACACAAAGAAAAAATCTTGTCTTTGAGGCCTTGTCCATGAGTCATTCATCCCCCGTGAAGGCGATTTTTCTGGGCACCAACAGCCTGGCAGTGACAGACAGTAAAACCACTCTGCTCATTGACCCCTACTTTTCCCGGCCTTCCCGGTTCAGGCTTCTCGCCGGATCTGTTGCGCCGGATTCCGGCCTTGTGCGCCGGATTCTGGATGAATCGGGCATAAAGAAGGCAGCGGCTGTGCTCATCACCCACAGCCATGTGGATCACGCCCTGGATGCTGCCTGCGTTGCCGGGATTGCCGGGGCGGTTGTGGCCGGTTCGGTCTCCACCAAAAATATTGCTTTGGGCGGCGGGCTTGGCCCGGAACGGATTCTTGAAGCAATACCCCTGCAACCTTATACTTTTGGCGGGTTTACCGTTACTTTTGTTCCGGGCCGCCATTTGGAATTTCCTCCCGGATTGAGGCGGTTATTGGGAATCGGCCGGGCCATTGAAAAGCCCCTTGTGCCGCCTGCAAGGGCCTGGGCCTGGAAGGAGGGAGGCACATACACCTTGAGAGTGGAGCACAAAAGCGGCGCATTCATCAACTCGGGCAGCGCCAATTTTGTGCGGGCGCATTCCGGCGCAAGCCTGGCAGATGGTCAGGCAGAAGTGCTTCTGCTGGGCATAGGGGGCCTGGACACAAAGCCCAAAGCTTTTGTGGACAAGTGGTTTGAGCGCGTGGGAATGGCTAATGCAGCCAGCAGGATATGGCTTACCCATTGGGATGATTTTACCCTTCCCCTGTCGGCCCCGCCCCGCTTTTTGGGGAAATGCGCAGATATTTTCCTTTATCTCAAGGAAAAATCCCTCTCTTTGGGCGGGCCGCCCGTGGAGCTTATGCCCTGGCGGCGCTGGATAGGCTTTTTTTGAAAAGGGCTTTTGATTTTAAGCAAAAAAGGCTGTTGCCCAGACAAGAAATGAACCTCAAAATTCTTGCTTGTCGCATTCGTATCAGGTATTTTACATATAAGAAGTAGAATTTCTGCATCCGTTAGCAATTTGCTCTGCTGACCAAAATATTATCGCAGATTTTTGAATTCGCATAAACGCATTTCGCCCCTGGGGGGAGGGTGTAAATTCGCTCCTGGCAGGTCTGCTTTCTTGTTTAAAAAAAGGAAGAAGCCCCATGAATACTTCCTGGTTTTACAAAACAATTCTTCTATCCATTACCCTTGTTATGGTGGCTGCGGCCTTCACTCATGCAAGGCCCATGGAGGAAATTGAAAAGTCCGGTGAGCTTCGCTTTTGCATTGTGAGCGCCAACCATCAGGAGTACGAGTTTTACCGCAAGCAGGCCGAGGCCTTTGCAAATCATGTAAACCCGGAGCTTAAGGTTGTGGTGCATGATGTTGGCCAGTGGGATATTATTTTTCAGGATGAAGAGGGCAGAACCCGGCGGGGGGAGGCATATACGCCCAAACTGCTGGCGGAAGGCACCTGCGACTGCATTGCTGCGCCCATTACCCGTATGCCCTGGCGGGAAAAGCTCATGGGGATTGTCAACCTGTTTCCATCGCGCACTGTTGTGGTTATCCGCAAGGAAGATGCTCAACACTATACCTCGGAGCGCAATCTGGCAGGCAAAAAGGCTGCCATTTTAAAATCCAGCAGCTTCCAGTCCTGGCTGGAAAGCCAGAACCAGACCAGGTATCTTGCCGATCCAGTTGCAATGGTTCTTGTCCCAACCCTTATAGTTGCCAGGGAAATGGTTCTGGCCAAAGAAGTTGACTTCACGCTCATGGATGCAGACGGGGCAATGGCCATAATTGCGCAGGAGTATCCAAGTCTGGCTGTGGCTTTTCCTGTTGGGGAACTCGAATCAATTGGCTGGGGCTTCTGCAGGGAGGACGACCTGCTTCAGGATGCGGCCAGGGAGTTTTTTAAACTCCAGATTGCCGATACTGACTCAAGCTTCAATAAGTTGTGGAAAGAGCGCTATGGCATGACTCTGGTGGAATTTGCCCAGTCCATGACAACGGGGCACTGACGCAAGAGAAAGGCCCTGATTTTGTTTGTTTTATTGTGTGACAACACCTAAAATCGGACTTCATGAAAAGGCCCCTACCAAGCCCTCCTCTGCTTTTTAGGCTGCTGTTCCTTGTGGTTGCCTCTTTTACGGCAGCCACGGTGGGCGTATATGTTTTTGCCGACCACCAGTTTGCCCAGATCATTGACCGCAGCCAGAGGGCGGCTTTCTCGGAAAAAATCTCCTCTATCCTTCACTCCCTTGCAGAAACCGAGCGCCGCCTGCATTTTACGGGTATGCCCGAAGCATACGAAAAGGGCTTTCAGGAGTTTTTTCTGGAGCGATTTCGCCAGGAATACTTTGATGAGGCTTCTGCTTCCCATCCTTTTCTCATGAAGCGGGATGGAACCTGCCTGGCCCACCCCCGTTGCTCTCCCGAGCAATTTTTCAGCGAACAGAGCTTTCTGGCGTCCTTGTTAACTCAAAGGGCGGGAGAGTTTGAGCATACTCAAAATGGCCGCCGCTACTGGACCCTTTTTGAAACCTTTGAGCCCTGGGACTGGATTGTGGGCTATTCCATACCAACAGATGTCAAGTATGCCGATGTGCTGGCTTTTCGCGCGGCCCTTGTCTCCATAATGGTTGGCTTCATGACCGCTGCCGCCCTTTTTGTGGCTCTTGTGGCGGGCCGGTTTGTAAGGCCTGTGAAAAAACTCACCGAAACTGCGGAAAAAATTGCAGCCGGAGATCTGGACACACCCATGGACATAAGCGCCAGGGGCGAGGTGGGGATGCTGGCCAAAAGCTTTGCAAAGATGCGTGATGGCCTTGCAGAAAAAATGGATGATTTGAGCCGCAAGAACTTTGCGCTGGAAAGGGAGATGGAGCAGCGCCGCGAAATACAGAGCGCCCTTTCCGAAAGCGAGGAGCGCTACCGGGCCACCTTTGACCAGGCTCCTGTGGGCATTGCCAGCTACAAGCTGGATGGCCGCTATTTCCGTGTTAACCGGCATCTGTGCAAGATACTTGGCTACACCCAAGAGGAACTTTTGAAAACCGATGTCTGGCAGATAACCCACCCCCTGGACCTTGATATATCCAGGGATTGTGTGCGGCGGCTCTATTCGGGCCAGAGCCAGGTCTGCTTCATGGAAAAGCGATATCTTAAAAAGGACGGCCATATAGTATGGGCCAATGTCACAATATCCGTATTGAAGGATGAGCAGGACAAGCCCAAGAACCTCATTGCCGTGGTGGAGGATATTACCGAGCGCCGCAGGGCTGCAAAGGAGAAAAAGCGACTTGAGGAGCGCCTGCAGGAAGCACAGAAGCTTGAAGCATTAGGAACCCTGGCCGGCGGCATAGCACATGATTTCAACAACCTCTTGATGAGCATTCAGGGCAATATCAGCCTTCTGCTCCTTTCGCCCCAGACCCCGGAGCCTGTAAAGAATCGCCTCAAAAACATAGAAACCCACATTCAGGATGCCACAGGACTTACCCGCCAGCTTCTGGGCCTGGCCCAGGGGGGCAAGTTCTCTGTGGATGCCACAAATGTCAACCAGCTTGTGCAAAAGACAGCAGCCATGTTCGGCCGCACCCGCAAGGAAATTTCCCTGCATCTGGATCTTGCCGCACAAAGCCTGGCCCAGGTGGACAGGGGGCAGGTGGAGCAGGTGCTGCTGAACCTTCTGGTAAACGCATGGCAGGCCATGCCCGGAGGAGGGCAGATATTCATTTCATGCAAAGACACCATTCTGAATTCTTCCTTTGCAAACCCGCTTGATTGTGCGCCGGGCCATTATGTGGAAATTAAGGTCGCTGACACGGGCTGCGGCATGGATTCATCAACCCTTAAAAAAATCTTCGACCCCTTTTTCACCACCAAAGACAAAGCCCGTGGCACGGGCCTGGGGCTGTCTTCTGCCAACGGCATTGTGAAAAACCACGGGGGCTGCATAAGCGTGGAAAGCCAGCCGGGCAAGGGGAGCACCTTCAGGGTTTTTCTTCCGGCCTCGCCGGAGTCCGGGCCTGTCAAAGACGCCCAGCCCCTTGGCAATATGCCCGGCGAAATTGTTGAGTACGGCACGGAAACAATTTTATTGGTGGATGATGAAAAGGATGTTCGGGAAACAGTGCGGGACCTGCTAACGGGGCTTGGCTACACCGTGCTGGAGGCCCAGACGCCGGAAAAGGCCCTGGGACTTTATATTCAAAATATGAATGCCATAGCCCTGGTCATCCTTGACATGGTAATGCCCAAAATGAGCGGGGTCGAGGTGTTCGACAAGATCCGGCAGGCCAATCCAAAGGCAAAGGTGCTTCTCTTTTCAGGCTACTCCTTAAACGAGCAGGCAGAGCGCATAATGCAAAGAGGCTGCAACGGATTTATCCAAAAGCCTGTCAACCTTGTGCAGCTTTCCACCAAAATCCGCGAGGTGCTCAAGGCCTCTGATTAAAAATGATGCAGGCAATATAAATATAGACCATAAAACCAAATGGTTATTTGGCTTCTGGCAAACTGCAAAACCGCCTTTGATGCTTGCCGGGCAAAGGCGGTTTTTCTGCTTTTAAGGGCTGCTTCCAAAAAAAGAACAGCAGCATCAAAAAATACTTGACTACTGTATTTTATCCTGACTAAAAGACTCAAGATTATTCTTGACGATGGCGGTCAAGAATAATCTTGACTAAAATAGTCAAGAAGGCTGTCCATGCTCATCACCCAAAAAAAGCAGTATGCGCTTCGCGCAATTTTTGAGCTTTCCAAGCGCCATGGAAGAGGCCCCATCAAGATTTCCACAATCGCGAGGGTCCAGGCCATTCCCATGCGCTTTCTTGAGGTCATTCTCAATGAGCTTAAAAAAAGCGGGTTTGTAAGCGCCAAGAGGGGATACCAGGGGGGCTACTACCTGCTTCGCAGGCCACGGGACATTGCTGTCGGGGATGTCATCCGCTTCATGGACAAGACCGGCGAGGGCGAGCAGGACTGCATTGCATGCGTTTCAAAGGATAACTGCCCCTTTGACGGGCAATGCGCCCTTTCGCCCATGTGGGAAAAGGTATGGGAGTCGCTGTTTTGTGTTTATGATGGCACCACCATGCAGGATCTTCTGGAGTTGGAACTGGAACGCATCAAAAACCGCAAGCAACAGGAAAACGCAGCCGAAAAGGGCTGTGACAGGCGGGGGTTAGGAATATGAGGCTGACAGGAGCGCGATGGTTTTCGCCGCTGTTTGTTGTGACAATTGTTCTGGCGGGTTTCTTTTGTGTGGCAGGGCTGCTTGCTTCCCAGGGCAAGGCACAGGCAACCGCCAGGACCGACATTCTTGTTCTTGACGGGATGGAGCAGTTCGGGGATCTCACCCGGCCTGCTGTTGTCTTTTTTCACGATGCCCATCAGAAAGCCGTTGTCGAGGCTGGCGGCAACTGCGCAACCTGCCACATGACAAAGGATGATTCCCTGTCCCTTTTGTTCATGCGGACGGCTGACGATTCCCGCGAGCAGGTTATGAAGGCCTATCACGACAACTGCATTGCCTGCCACAAGGATACAAAGGCGGCAGGCAGGGCCACCGGCCCTGTAACCTGCGGACAGTGCCACAAGGCAAGGCCGGATGTGGAAAGCGCCTTTTCCAAAATCGCCTTTGACCGCTCATTGCACTTCCGTCATGTTCAAGACGAGAAGAACAAGTGCGAGGCCTGCCACCATTCCTACAATGAGCAGACCGAAAAGCTCTATTACAAGAAGGGCGAGGAGGCAAGCTGCCTTTACTGCCACGGCGAAAAGCCCGTTGGCAAGGCTGCCCCCTGGCAGAATGCGGCCCACAACGCCTGCGTGCTCTGCCACAAGGGCCTTGTTGACAAAAACGAGAAGGCCGGGCCTGTTGAGTGCGCCGGATGCCACAGTGCAGAGGCCCGCAAAACCATAAAGATTGTTGAAGAGCCGCCCCGCTACACCCGCAACCAGCCCGACTACTCGCTTATTCAGACACCCATGCCCGAAGGCAGGGCCAGGATGGAGCCTGTGTCATTTGCTCACATGGCCCACGAGGATTACGAGCAGTCCTGCCGTGCCTGCCACCACAAGAGCCTGGAAGCCTGCAACACCTGCCACACGGTGGCCGGGGACAAAAAGGGCGACTTTGTAAACCTTTCCTCTGCCATGCACCAGGTTTCGGCCCAGGAGTCCTGCGTGGGCTGCCACGCCAGCCAGCAGCGGGCGCCGGAATGCGCGGGTTGCCATGTTGCCCCTCTGGCCAGCGGCCCGGACAAGGATTCCTGTGTGTCCTGCCATCAGGCCGTGCCCCCGGCAGACAGAAGCGCAGTACCCCCGGAGATGGCCCATTTGAAGGATGAGCAGATTGCCGCCTTTTTGGCCCTGGAAAAAAGAAGGCCCATAACAAAAACGATTCCCCAGGATGACATTCCTGAAATTGTGGTGATGAACCAGTTTTCCAATCAGTACCAGGGGTCCAACCTGCCCCACCGGAAAATTGTAAACACCCTTCTGGAAAAAATGCGCGACAGCAATCTGGCCGGCTATTTTCACAGGGAAGAGGGCCTCATGTGCGCGGGATGCCACCACAACAGCCCTGTTTCCAAAAAGCCGCCCCGCTGCACAAGCTGCCATGCGGGAGTTGGCGGCGGCAAGGATTTGGCAAGGCCCGGCGCTGTGGCTGCCTATCACCAGCAGTGCATAGGCTGTCACGAGGTTATGGGCATTGAAAAGGCGATGAGTTGCACCGCATGCCACAAGGAAAAGAATGAAAACAGGCCCTTGACTGACAAGATACTGGAAAACGATTTTTAGGCCCGGCCCCATAAGGCGCGGGAAAAAACAATGTGTGCAGAAAAAGCCTGAATTAGGCCCAAAAGCCATCTGCACCTAAAAAGAAAGGCCTTTTGGCCGCCTGTGCGAGGTTTTTCACATGGCCCTGACAAGACGGAATTTTTTGGGATGGCTCGGTGCAGGGGCGGCTGCCACAACAGCCGCAGCGGTAAAACCTGCTGTCGCTGCATCCAACAAGCATTTTGAAGGCCACCCGGATTCCAATGCCGTGCTCCATGATTTGGTTGCCTGTGTTGGATGCAGAAGGTGCGAGGCGGCCTGCAACAAGGTCAATGACCTGCCGGAGCCTGACCAGCCCTTTGCGGATCTCACTGTGCTGGAAACAAAGCGCCGGACAACGGACAAGACTTACACCGTGGTCAACCGCTATGATGGGTTAAGGCCGACCGGGCTGCCGGTTTTTGCCAAGAAGCAGTGCAACCACTGCCTGGAGCCTGGCTGCGCATCCGCCTGTTTTGTAAAGGCCTTTACCAAAACGCCCGAAGGTCCGGTCATCTACAACCCAAAAGTGTGCGTGGGCTGCCGTTACTGCATGATAGCCTGCCCCTTTGAAATTCCGGCCTACGAGTACGACAAGGCCTTTGATCCTGAAGTGGTCAAATGCACCATGTGCCATCCCCGGATAATGGAGGGCAAGCTGCCCGGCTGCGTTGCTGTCTGCCCCACCGAAGCCCTGGTTTTCGGCAAGCGCAAAGACCTTTTGCACACGGCCCGCCAGCGCATTGCCCGCCGCCCGGATCTCTATGTTGACCACATTTACGGCGAGAACGAGATGGGCGGCACCTCCTGGCTCTATCTTTCGGATGTGCCCTTTGAAAAAACCGGAATGAGGATGGACCTGGGTACAACCCCGGCCCCGGCGCTGACCGCCGGGGCGCTTGCGGCAGTGCCCATGATTGCAGCCCTTTGGCCCGTGCTTTTGGGCGGTGTTTACCTTATGAGCACCCGCAGGGACAAGGAGGCTCATAAGGAAAAGGAAGATGCCTTGAAGTCGGCAAGGGAGCAGGAGCAGGCAGCGGCAAAGGCCTCCCTTAAAAAGGCTTCCGAAGATGCTGCCAAGGCCCAGCAGAAGGCTGTGGAAAAGGCGGTCAAGGATGCCCTGGCCCAGGCCGAGAAAAAGCGCGAGGAAGAGCAGAAAGCCAAACAACAAGCCCAGGAGGCCGGCCAGTCTCCAGATGGTCAGGGCCAAGAATCCGAGGAGGAATCCTGATGTCAAGCCAAGCTGTGCGAGCTGATCGGGGCCTTATAACGCCCTTTAATGTCATAGCCGGAGTCATTGTCATCATGGGCATGGTGCTCACTGCCTGGCGTTTTGCCGGAGGGCTGGGGGCTGTAACCAACCTGGACAACCATTATCCCTGGGGGCTTTGGATAGGCCTTGACCTCATGGCAGGTGTCGCCCTTGCAGCAGGCGGCTTTGTAACCAGCGCGGCAGTCCATGTTTTTGGCATGAAGAAGTATTCCAGCGCTGTGCGGCCCGCCATACTCACGGGCTTTTTGGGCTATGCCCTGGTTGTTATCGCCCTGCACTACGATGTGGGTCGCCCCTGGCGCCTGCCCTATCCCTTTATTATGAGCCAGGGAACCACCTCGCTTCTCTTTGAGGTGGCTGCCTGTGTGGCCCTTTACCTTACAGTGCTTTTTCTGGAGTTTTCGCCTGCTGCAATGGAGTGGCTGGGCTTAAAGCGCGCCAGAATGATAGTGGTAAAGCTCATGCTGCTTCTCACCATTTTCGGCGTGGTTCTCTCCACCCTGCATCAGTCGAGCCTGGGTGCCCTGTTTCTCATCGCGCCGGGCAAACTGCATCCTTTGTGGTATTCGTCATATCTGCCGGTATTTTTCTTTGTGTCAGCCGTGGTTGCGGGCCTTTCAATGGTCATCTTTGAATCTTCCCTCACGGCCCGCTACTTTGCAGACAAAATGGACGAGGCGCACAAGCAGGAAAAAACCACCGTGGCCTTTGGCTTTGCCAAGGCAGCGGCATTCACCCTGGTCGGCTATTTCTTTGCCAAGTTGATAGGCATAGCTGTTGACAACAACTGGCACTACCTTGCTTCAGGTTACGGCGCGTGGTTTCTGGTGGAGCTTCTTGGCTTTGTGGCCCTGCCCGCCTTTTTGTTTGCCATAGGCTCGCGGGAAAAGAAGCTTGGTCTGGTCAAGTTCACGGCAGTGTGGACGGTTTTTGGCATCATTCTAAACCGCCTTAATGTGAGCCTCATCGCCTTTAACTACCACCTGCCCGCATCCGAGCGCTATTTTCCAAGCTGGCAGGAAATAGGCACATCAATCTTTCTTATCACTTTAGGGCTTATTGCATTCAAGTTCATAGTAACCCGTATGCCCATTCTTTACTCGCACCCGGATTATCCGGATGAGCACTAAAAGGCAGGCGTCAAGGAGATAATTATGGAAGGCATACTGACACTGCATGATTTCATGCTTTACACAAAGTCGGTCACTTACATTCTTGTGGTTGTAGCTCTTTTGGGACTGGCAGGCTTTTTCTGGTTTCTAAATGAGCGGGATGAGGACGACCAGGATGAACCCGGTATCGAACATTAAGGCCCGGCGCCGTGGCCGCGCTTTTGGAATAAGCGCCCAATAAGGAGTGACAAATATGTACGAATTTTTGACAGGCCCGGTTTTGTGGCTCACCTTTGCCGTGTTCTTCATCGGTCTGGCAGCGCGCTTTGTCTGGTATGTCCGGGGGCTGGACTGGAAGCTGGACAGGGTGGCTTATCGCCAATGGCCCAAGTACGGCATCAGGGGGGCGTTGCGCTCCATAGGTTTCTGGCTGCTGCCCTGGGGCACGCGCTCATGGCAGGTCAAGCCTGTTTTCACTCTCATTTTCTTTGCCTTTCACATTGGCCTTCTGGTAACCCCCATCTTTTTGCTGGGGCACAACCTGCTGCTGGATGAGCGCTGGGGCTTTGCCCTGCCCACCCTTCCTGCAAGCGTGGCCAGCTTT
>JAGVAW010000154.1 GCA_020060085.1 Desulfobacterales bacterium | reverse complement strand
CACCCATCCCGCGGCTGTGCAGCATGAACCCTGCGGTACTGGGCAATGCAGTTGAGCCACTGATCCCTGGCCTTCATGCGCTCTGCGTCTGCTTTTAAGCGCAGCTCGCATCGCTCGGCATCAAGGTAAAGGCTGCGGCCTGTTACCGCCATTGCCGAAGAGCAGGCCCCAAGAAAAAGGACGCAGCCCATAAGTCCTGCCAGGGCAAGGGCTGTCAAACGGCCAAAGGGGCGTTTTTGTCTCTGCTTATTCATGAACAAGCCGGTTTTAATTAATTAAAAGTGGTATTCCTCTTTTTTGGGGCCGTCCTCTTGCTGCTGACCGTCATCTTGCGCCTTTTGTGTGCGGCAGAGTCTTTCCTTTAGCGCGGAAAGGGTGTTTATTGCCGCTATCGGCGTCATGGAGTTTATGTCCAGATCTTCAAGGGTTTGCATGACCCATTGCTCGGTTGTGGGAAAAAGAGAAAGCTGGATTGCGCTCTCCGCTGCCTGTTTTGCTTTTCCCCTGGTTTTTGAGACAAGGCCGCCGAACTGGCCGGATTCTATCTGGGAAAGCACGGCTGAAGCCCGTTTTAAAATGCTTTTGGGAACCCCTGCAAGCCGCGCAACTGCAATGCCGTGGCTTTTGCCTGCGTCTCCTGGGGCCAGAGTGTGCAGAAAGATGACCTCATCACCCCATTCCCGCACCATTATATGGAAGTTTTTCACACGGGGCATGGTTTTGGCAAGAGCTGTAAGCTCGTGGTAATGGGTTGCAAACAGGGTTTTGACCCCCTGGTCCTGAATTTCGTGGAGATATTCCACCACAGCCCAGGCAAGGGAAAGCCCATCGTAAGTGCTTGTTCCCCTTCCCATTTCATCCAATATGACAAGGCTTTTTGGAGTTGCATTGTGCAGGATGTTGGCGGTCTCCTGCATTTCCACAAGAAAGGTGCTTCTGCCCTGGGCAAGGTCATCCAGAGCACCCACGCGGGTGAAAATTCTGTCCACAAGGCCTATGTGCGCGCTTTTGGCCGGAACAAAGGAGCCCATCTGCCCCATTATGACCGTTACTGCTGCCTGGCGCAGCACTGTGGACTTGCCTGCCATGTTGGGGCCGGTGATGATTAAAATCTGGTTACTCTCGTTATCCAGAAAAATGCTGTTAGGCACAAAGCGCTGGCCGGGCAGGGATTTTTCCACCACAGGGTGGCGGCCCTCCTCAATAACAAGGCGGGTGTCATCGCCAATTTCCGGGCGCACAAAGCGGTTCTGGCGCGCGGCAAAGGCAAGGGAGGCAGCAGCATCTATGAGGGCGATTTTTCGGGCTGCCTTTCCTATGCGCTCCTCCTGGACAAGTATGGCATTTTTCACCTTGCCAAAAAGCTCGTACTCCAAAGCTGCCATGCGCTCTTCCGCGCCCAGAACCTTGTCCTCGAACTGCTTCAACTCATCGGTTATGTATCGCTCGGCATTTACAAGGGTTTGTTTTCGCACATAGTTTGTGGGCATTTTTTCGGCATGGGCCTTGGGCACCTCTATAAAATAGCCGAAAATTTTATTATAGCGCACTTTGAGCGCGGTTATGCCAAGCTTTGCCTTCTGGTCTGCCTCCATACGGGCGATAAAGCCCTTGGCATCTGCTGCCAGGGTCCGCAGATCGTCAAGCTCTGCATTGAAACCCCTTGCAATGAAGCCGCCTTCGCGGATTGTCGGCGGCGGGTCAGGGGCAATGGCCCGGCCAATGAGCAGGCTTATGTCATCAAGACAGTCCTTGGTTTCATCCCCTGCAAGCAGGCGGCTGCCGGAAAAACTCTCCTGCACAAGGCCGTAAATTGCCGGAAGTCGCTCAAGGCTTTCCTTTAGGGAGAGTAGATCCCTGGCATTGGCCTGGTTTAGGCTTATGCGGCTTCGCAGGCGCTCCATATCGTGAACAGAATCAAGCAGCTCCCGCAGGCTGTTCAAAGCACGCTGGTTTTCAAACAGTGCGGCAACCGCATCCAGGCGCTGGTTTATGGCGTCTTTATCCAACAAGGGGTAGCGCAGCCATTGGCGGACAAGGCGCGAGCCCATGCTTGTGGCGCATTGGTCCACAATGGCCAGCAGGCTGCCCTGCCGAGTTTTGGTGTGCAGGTTCTCCAAAAGCTCAAGGTTTCTGGCGCTTGTGGCATCCAGCCACAAAAAACTGTCCAGGGAGTAGGTGCTTATGCGGTCAAGGTGGGAGATTTCCTGCTTTCTGGCGTATGCGGCATAGGAAAGAGCAGCCCCGCAGGCAGCGGTCGCAGCAGGGTTGTCTGCCAGGCCAAAGCCCTCAAGCCCCTTGGTGCCAAACTGCTTTTCCAGCAGGCTGGCTGCACGGGCCGGATTAAAAATAGAGTCTTCCTGGTGTGTTAAGGCAGCATTCGGCGCAGCCGCGCAGATTTTTGCAAAAGCCGGTTCACCCTTTGCAGACTGGGGCAGAAGGATTTCCGCAGGGGCAAGACGGCCTGTTTCTGCAATTGCCTGGGCCAATTCCTGCGTGCCGACGGCCTTAAAAAGCCCGGTGGAGATGTCCAGGCTTGCAAGGCCCCACTGTTTTTTGACAAGGCAGACTGCCAGAGTGAAGTTTTCTGTGCGCTCATCGAGCAGGGAATCATCGGTTAGCATTCCCGGTGTGATGACCTGGGTGACCTCCCTTTTGACAATGCCTTTTGCCTGGGACGGGTCTTCCACCTGATCACAGACCGCAACCTTGTACCCCGCATTGATCAGCTTTGCTATGTAACGCCGGGCGCTGTGGTGGGGCACTCCGGCCATGGGTACGGGGTCGGGGTCATTCTTGTTTCTGGATGTGAGGGTTATGGAAAGCTCTTTGGAAGCGGTTTTGGCATCTTCAAAAAAAAGCTCGTAAAAGTCCCCCATGCGGAAAAAAAGCAGGGAATCGGGGTATTGTTCCTTTACGGCAAGATACTGGCGCAGCATGGGGGTGGCCGGAGAAGAACTCATGGATTTGCCATATCAGTAAAGCAGCGCAATGGCAATGCCCACCCAAAAGGCCGCCCTGCCTGCTCCAGGCCGGGGCCTGCTTTCGGAGCCTTGCTCCGGGCGCATATAAAAGGGTTTTGCCACTTATCTTTCGTCAGCCGCCTCACCAGAATTCGCGGCTTTTTCGCCTGCCTTTTCCGCAAGGGCAATGTTCTTGCGCACAAGCTCGGCCAAATCCTTTTCCAGATCCTCAATGCGCTCATTTAGCTCCTTTACCGTGCGGCGGTTTGCAACCCTGGCTGGCAGGCCCAGAACAAGCCTGAACAAAAAGCCCAGGGCAAAAAACAGCACAAGGTAAAGAAGATTGGGCAGCTTTGGCGCGGCATTTCCTTCCCCAAACCAGTAAACAAGGGCATAGCGGGTGGTGAAAAGCTCCCAGTTGAGATAAACAAAGATTGCCGCTATTGTGGCAACGAGGATGAACATGCCCCATCTGATGTTTGTCATCAGAGTGGAGGGCTGCGCCTGCACAGGGGGCGGGTTTTGCCTCTGGTTCATTTCCATGTTGACGGGTCCATTCCCTCAAAATGAGGTTTAAGGTTGGCGTGGGTGGCAAGTATATGCTCCGGGATCACCCTTACATCCGCAAACACGGCAAGGGCGTTCACATCGCCAAACCAACGGGGCACAATGTGAAAGTGAAGGTGCTCCTCCACCCCGGCCCCTGCAACCTTGCCCAGGTTAAGCCCCACATTGAAGCCATTGGGGTTCATCACCTTTTTTAATATGGCTATGCTCTGCTCCACGGTTTTTAAAAGCAGCCCCATTTCCTCAAGATTCAGCTCGTCAAGCCTTGCAATGTGGCGTATTGGGGCCACCAGAAGATGCCCGTTTATGTATGGGTATTTGTTCATCACCACCATTGTGGCTTGGCCCACAAACAGGGTGTATTCGGGCCGATGGTCTTTGGCCATGCAGAACACGCAGCCATCTTCCTTTTGGCCTAATATGTATTCCATGCGCCAGGGCGCCCAAAGGGTTTTCATGCAGTTGCCTGTGTTTGATTTTTGTTGGTTGGATGGTTCCTGATTTTTTAAGGAAAAAGCTTTCTATAAAACCTTCCCGAAAATTGCCATTTTGTTTTGCAGCACCTTATTTATAGCCTGTTTGGCAGGCCAAAGCAAGTCCGGGGCAGGCAGGCCCTGGCAAGAATATACGCACCTACCCCGGTTGATTTATGAATTACGGGCTAAAAGGCCTGGTCAAGCCTTTGTCTCAACCGGGCGGCAAATTCAACATAAGGTTTGCGGTAAAACCAATGGTAGCAAGCGCTGGCCAAAAAGAACCCGGCAATCACATCTGCAACATAGTGCTGCTTTATGAGCACCACCGAGGCCCCCACATAGGCTGCGGCAATAATGCAGAATATGCCAAAGCCCCTGTGAACCCGGCCTATGTAGTAGGCGCTCAAAAATGCCATGGAAACATGGGCCGAGGGGAAAAGGGTGGTGGGCTCGTCCGCCCAGAACCAGAAGGCCGCAATGTCGTTCCATATTCCGCCGGTGGGAACAAGCACGGGCCGGTCAACCATTTTCACGGGCAGAAAATAGAAAAAAGCGAAATGGATAAGGGAAACAACAACAAAGGTCTTGGCTGCCTCCAGCAGAAGCTCATCCGAATTTATGGCCAGAAACAGGGCGATGACAAGAAAATAGACAAATATGTAGGACGGAACCAGATGATAGACAAATGGGATGTTCTGCTCAAAGGCAAAGGATACATCATAAAACTTGTCGGAATGTATGGTGGTGTAGTTGAGATAAAGGTAGCCCACCGTGTAAAAAGCTACAACTGTTGAAAGGACAAGGCATTTTTTCCAGACCGTGTAAGGAACCTCTGGCATCAGAAACCGCTTCCAGTCCATTGCCGACCTCCTTGTTTTTTGCTCTGCAAAAGGTCTTTTTTATGGAAAAAAAAGCTTTGGGACAGCCGGTTCAAATAAATCAATATAACATCAACTGCAAAAAGGCGCAAAACAACATTTTTAAACAACAATTTTAACCACGAAAAGCACGAAGCACACGAAAAAAAGCCCTTCAGGGGGCTGTTTTCCATTTTTCCCCACTTTTGTTGCCGCCAGAATCGTAGGCCGGGATAGAAAATCCCGCCCGTTGGGATACAGGAAGGCTTTGGCCCTTTTCCAAATTTGCGTGGCCCGACAATCGGGCGGTTTTCTTTATTTCCGGTTTTGCCGGGTTTTCGCCCCAAAAACGGCATGGCCTGCTGCTGCCTGTTTAAATTGAGGCAAGGCCATTCAATAATTAGAACTACTCGTTTTATTTTGGATCCAAAGCTTTCGCGGGGATGACGGGCAGGGGGCCTTGTTTCCAATTTGCTTTGGGAATGACGGCTGTTTTGCCTCTTTCGCCAATTTTTTTGTGTTTCGTGCTTTTCGTTGCCAAAAATCGTTCCCCTTCAACCCCGGCGTACAGGGCGGTTCCAGGAAGCCGTGGGCAAGGCAACAGCCTCACCCAGCTTGGTAATCTTACCTCTTGTGCTTATCGCACACTGGCAACGAGTTGCCAGTGCCACCCAACGCTTTGCCGTTGTTTTTTTTCTTTTCAACCACAGGCATACGGGGCGGTTCCAGAAAGTTGTGGGCAAGGCTTGCGAGTTGTGCAGGAGCGCAGGTGTACTGCTTGTACATCAAGTCCCCTGCACAACGAGCGTAACGCAGCCCACGGCTTTCTGGGAGCGCCCTAACACAAAAAGGGCGGTTCCAGGGAAAGGATGGCAAGGCGCGCGAGCGAGCAATGAGGGAGTGTACAAATGGTACATGACCGAAATTGCGAGCGAAGCGCAACACAGCCATCGTTTTCCTGGAACCGCCCCATTATTTAAACAGCTTTTTTGTCTGCCCCCCTGGGCCACGCCTTTGCCGGATTCGGCGCCCACACCCAGGCCTTCTTTCCGTTTCGCTCTCCTAACACTATGTAGCCGTTCTTGAAAAAGTCCCACAGCACCCTTGCCACAGGCTCACGCTCTTTTCCAAGGAAGTCTGCTATGCGGCTGCTCACCGCAGCAAGGGAGGAATCGGGCTTGTCGCCGTCAGCCTCCTCTATTGTGCCAAAGCGCTCGATAAGATCCGTATCTATGATGGCAAAAACCGTTTCCAGCTTGCGGTTGCCCAGGATGAGCAAATCCTCTTCCGGAGTGTTGGTGCGGTCCAAAAAGCCCTTTTCAATGCGCGCCATTTCCTCTGCACACTGGGCATGGTGCCTGTCCACAAATTCCTTGGACATTTCCGGGGTAAGGCGGCTTGTTTTGACTATGGGGCGGTTGGCGTCGTAATGGCTCCAGTCATCGGTGAGGATTTCCAGGTCAAAGTCCTCCAGCTTGTCCATGATGGT
>JAGVAW010000254.1 GCA_020060085.1 Desulfobacterales bacterium | reverse complement strand
GGATCCGCAAGAACGCCAAACCAAGCGTATTCCGCAACGGGCTTTTGATTGTGGGGGTGAAAAGCTCGCCCTGGGCCCAGGAGCTGGAGTTTGTGAAGGTGGATCTCTGCCGCCGGTTAAACGAGGCTCTTGGCCGCAACCTGGTCACGGAAATGCGCTTCAAGACAGGGGCATACTAAAATCGTGGCTGACGGCGCGGAAATCACCGAAGATACAGTTCTGGGCGGCTCTCTTTGCATCTGCCAGGAAAAGCACGGTTACCGCTTTTCCGTGGACAGCCTTCTTTTGGCAAATTTTGTGCGCCTTGGCGCGACTGATGCGGTCTGCGAGCTTGGCACAGGCTGCGGAGTGGTGCTTGTAGTCCTTGCCCATCTTCATCCGAAAATCAGGCTCTATGGGGTGGAGATTCAGCGACCCCTGTTTGAGCTTGCCGGGCAGAATGCGGCCCAAAACGGCTTTGCAGACCGTATTGCACTTGCCTGCGGGGATTTTAGAAACCTGCCCTTTGGGCCTGTGCCCCATAAGGTTGATGCGGTTGTTGCAAACCCGCCCTTTTACAGGCTTGGCTCCGGCCGCAGCAACCCGTCTGCCCAGAAGGCCCTTGCCCGCCACGAGTTTTTTGCGGATATTGGCCAGGTTTTGGAAACAGCGGCCCGGCTGCTGCCTTTTGGAGGCCGCTTTTTTGCGGTGTACCCTGCCAGCCGCATTGTTGGCCTGCTTGCAAAGGCAAGGGAAAATGGCCTGGAGCCAAAACGCCTGCGCCTTGTGCATTCCAGAGTTGACTCCCCGGCTTCTATGGCCCTTGTGGAGGCTGTGAAAAATGCAAAAGAGGACTGCCTTGTGGAGCCGCCCCTTGTGCTTTACCAAAAACAGGGCTGTTATTCGGGCGAGGCCTGCGAAATCCTCTACGGCAAGCCGGGCGAAAAGAGATAAAATCCGCCAGGATTTTTTAGGGAAAAGCAAAGGCGGGAAAACCTCGTCTTGAGATTTCCCCGCCCGGTTTTTTGACTTACTGCCTTTGTCTATTTAATGCCCATGTGGTCAAGAAGGGTTTCATCAACAATGCCGGTGGGTGAAAGGCCGTGCATACTCTGGTAGGTTATGATTCCAGAGCGGGTTATCGGCCCGTAAATGCCGTCAATGGCATAATCGTACAGACCCATAGGCTTTAAAATCTTCTGAACTTCCGATATCTGGCGTCTGCGCTCTGCCCAGGCAGTGGCCCGGCGCTCCGGCGTGGGAGCAGGCGCTGGCGCTACGGCAGGCGGCGGGGGCAGCTTGCTGGCCTCCTCCTTCAATTCCTCCTCTTCCTGGGCATAGGCTGCGGCCACCCTGGCAAGGTGATCCGGCTCGGCCTCTGTACGGGCAACCATCTCCGGTGGCGGGGCCACCAGTACAACAGGCTCCTCCACAGCGGGTTGCTCAACTGCAACAGGCGCAGGCAACGGCTCCGGTATCACCTCAAGTTCAGGTGTGGGTACGGCTGCCGGTGCAGGGGCTGCAACAGGAGAAGGTATGGACGGCGGCATGACCGGCGCTGCAGGCCTGGTGGCCGGAGCAGGTGCGGCTGGAGCAGGAGCAGGCCTGGAAGCAGGAGCAGGCGCTGCGGCAACCCTTGCCGGCGGGGTTCCTGTTCTGCGGAAGGCTGCCAGATGCTGCTCCACTTCCCTCAAAAGCTCCACAGGATAAAGATTGCCCGACAGGTCGTTGTAAACCGTCATGGCCCTTCTTTTTATCTGGGCCAGTTGCTCTGGAGCAGGCATAACCGGGGTCACGCCGTAGTCAATCATGCCCTGGAGACTTTTTGCATTGTCAGTGCGGATATCCTGGCAGTAGAGGGTCTGAATCTGCTCGCGCTCTGCCATAACATTTTTCTGATAGTCAGCCGGAATCCTGTTCCACACATCCTTGGTAAGTATGACAACAGCCGGTGAGTAGCGGATGCGCATCAGATTCACATATTTGTCTATTGTGTAGAGCTGGCTTCCCACCTGCCAGATGGACGGCGCGATGTTGGTGTCCAGAATGCCGGTGCGCTTGGCTGTGGGAACATCGGTGACAGCCATGGGAATAGGGCTTGCGCCCAGGGCCTTCAGCATGGCTGCTTCCTGGGGGCCAAACCATGTCAAAATCTTGGAGCGGCCAAAATCCTCAAGGGTGTCGAACTTGTACTTGGTGGAAAACAGCAGGTCAAAGTCCTGGTCAATCCAGAGAACAAGCTTGAAGTCGTTTTGCAGAAAATAGAAGTCGAAGGTGGGATACATGATGGCGCGGATGTAGTCCACCTCATCGTAATTGTTGAAAAGAAAGGGAAGGCTCACAACAGAGAACTCCGGGCTTGCAAGGGTTGCGCCCACGCCTGTGCAGCCTGCGCCCTGAAGCTGGCCTATGCGCATTTTTGAAATGTATTCATCGTCATTGCCCATGCTGCCGCCCCAGTACACCCTGAAAACATACTGGTTGTCAGTGGCCTGGGCAATCCAGGGCGCCACAAGCTTTTCCCAGGAGGCCGCCCATCCAAGGCCCCTGGGGGCAAGGGTGGCAACCTTGAGGCTTTCGCGGGCAAGAGCCTGGCTGCCGGAAAGCAGGAGAAAAAGCACGGCCAGTAAAAAGGCGGCGCTTTTGACAAAAGAGTGTTTTTTCATCTTTCTGTCCTTTGTATTGCAGGTTAGCGGGCCAATTATTTAAAGGGCTGGTTTGGTGTGCACAACAGTTAATTTTTCCCCATCCGCCTGATTTGTATTTCAATTCTACATCAAAAGGCAGGGCATTTCAATTTATTTTAATGACATCCCCTGCTTTGTCAGCCATGAGGCAGGCCCAATCTGCAATGGCCTTGGGGTTGGTATAATCCTTTTCCTCAAAGTCCTTTATGAAAATCATGATAAAATAGGTGGCAAGCTTTTCTTTCAGCGACAATCCGGCAAGGTCCATCTTCCCCCTAAAAAAGCCCACTCCAAGGGGTTTTATGCTGCCCGTGTGTTTGGAAAGATGCTTCAGATAATACTGCACAGTGTGGGTGTATTCCATCAGGTTTGCAAAATGCCAGTCGTAAACAATGGGTTCAAAGCCCGGATCAATGAAGATATCTATTTCCGGCAGGGCCTCCTTTTTTACAATTCCAAGGCTTATGCCGCCAAAGAAAAAGGCGCAGGCCGTTTTTTGCAGGGCTGCCCTGTTGGCCTCCACAAACCTTGCCAATGCCTTTGATGGACGGCCAAGACGCAGAGGCCCGCCCAGAAGCACCAAGTCCCTGCCTTCAATTTCCGGGGCCTTGTCTGCGGTGTCAACAGCAACTGTCCAGCCTTTTTCCTCAAGGGCTTTGGCTGCAATTGTGGCCATTGATGCAGATGAGCCGGTCAAGGAATCATAAACAACAAGCGCACTTGGCATGGGCTGCCTTTGCCAAAAAAAGATATGCTTGAAAATATTGTTTCCGGCCTTTGCTGATAAAAGCCGCCTTTTTGCTTTATCGCCTTTTTGGGTGCAGGCAGTCAAGACCATCTGGCAGAGAAGGCTTTTGGAAGGCGGCAAGATGGCTCGCTTGTGCACCTGCGCGCCTTTACAAGCCTGGGAAAAAAGGCTTAAACTAAAGGCCGGTTTTGCGGCGCAGCATGAAAGACAACTTCAACAAGGCGGTTTTTTAAATGAAGATAATGATATGCGGCAAGGGCGGAAGCGGCAAGAGCACGGTGAGCGTTCTGCTGGCAAGAGCA
Organism: Desulfobacterales bacterium; assembly: GCA_020060085.1. Taxonomy (GTDB): domain Bacteria; phylum Desulfobacterota; class Desulfobacteria; order Desulfobacterales; family Desulfatibacillaceae; genus JAGVAW01. Next base: position 13,683 of record JAGVAW010000254.1, on the reverse strand, counting down.
CTCAAATACAAGGGCCGGGAGGTGATGGTGGTGGATGCTGATGAATCCAACTACGGCCTGGCGCGGCTTTTGGGGGTAAGCCCTCCAACAATGCTCATGGAGCATTTTGGCGGCAAGCCCGGTGTTAGGGAAAAGCTCAAAACCGCATCTTCCCTAAACCCGGTTCCGCTCTTTTCCGGCCCTGTGACTTTAAGCTCCCTGCCTGCTGCCTGTGTGGACAAGGCAGACGGCATAAGTTTTCTGGCAATGGGCAAGATCCGCGATTTTGGCGAGGGCTGCGCCTGCATGGTGGGCGTGCTCACAAAAAAGCTTTTGGAAAACCTTGTTTTGGATAAAAACCAGCGGGTTGTGGTGGACACGGAAGCAGGGGTGGAGCATTTTGGCAGGGGTGTGGAGGCCAGCAGCGATGTTGCTGTGGGGGTGCTTGACCCCACTGTGGAATCTGCGGCCCTGGCCTTTAAAATGGCGCAGATGGCCAAAAAAGCGGGCATTGCCGCAGGGTTTATCCTCAACAAAACATCCCCTTCTGCAGAAAAAATAATGGAAAAGCACCTTGGGGGAATACCGCTCATCTGCCGCATTCCCCAGCTTGACAGCCTGTTTGAGGCCTCCCTTGAAGGAAAGGCCTTGACAGAATACCCCCCGGCTGTTGAAGACCTCTGCCAATGGCTGGAAAACTTGAGTTCCAAAAAAGCGTGAAGGGTCTGCCTTGAGGATACTTGTCTGCATAAAGCAGGTGCCTGACCCCGACTGCCCCTTTGAGCCGGATTTGGCCGGTGGCATACTCGCCAGCGCGGGCGGGCGCTATCTGCTCAACAGCTACGATGCCTTTGCCCTGGAGCTTGCCCTTCGCATAAAGGATGCCTTTCCCCAAACCTTTGTGCAGGCGGCAACCGTGGGGCCTGACCGGGCAGAGGCCGTGTGCCGCAGGGCGCTTGCAATGGGCTGCGATGGGGCATGGCACGGCATAATTGAGCCGGACAAGGCTGCCAGCCACGGGCAGATTGCCGCAGTCCTTGCAGAATATGCAAAACAAGGCGCCTTTGATCTGGTTCTTGCCGGAATCTGGGCGCAGGATGATCAGGCCGGATGCGTAGGCCCCATGCTTGCCGCCCTGCTTAAAATCCCCTGCATAGGCTGCGCATTGGATTGTACTTTGGACTGCACTCTGGACTGCACTCTGGACTGCTCCTTGGATTTGGCAGGCGCAAACACAGGCGAAACGATTTTGGACATTCTTCAGGAGGGCGAGGGCGGGCATCTTTGCCGCCTTAAGGCAAAGGCCCCGGCCCTTGTCACCGTGCAAAGCTCAAATCGCACGCCCCGTTACCCCACGCTGACCAATATGTTAAGAGCAGGCAAACAGAAAATTGAATCCTCCATGCTAGAGCCAGGCAGCGAACAGGCTGAAAAGGTATTGGAAATAAGCGAGCCGGTTTTTGAAGCCAGCGCCCGTTTTTTGGAGGGCAGCCTGTTGCAGAAGGCCCAGGGGCTTTTTGACCTGTGCCGGGAAAGGGGGCTTTTGTGATAAGGCCAAAAGCCCTTGTGGTGGCAGATATCTGCCAGGGCCAGATAAGCCCGGTTGCAAAAGACGCCCTTGCCCTTGCCGGGCTGCTTTGCCCAAAGGAGCAGGTGGCTGTTGTTGTGCCGGGGGCAGATGAAAAAGAGGCAACAGCCCTTTTAAAATCTTTTGGGGATATTGGCGGCATTGGCGTAATTGCCCTGGCTGGCAGGCATCTTTTGGAGAGAATCGGGGATGACTGGCTAAATGCCCTGACCAGCCTTTGCCAAAATCTTGACCCGGAATTTGTTGTCTGCGGCTGGTCATCATTTTTTATGGAAGTAGCCCCAGGCCTTGCCGCAAAACTTAATGCAGCCTGCATAACCGGGGTGGACGGCTTTGAAAATTCGGCAAATGGGCCGGTTTTCTCCCGCCTGTTGGCTGGCGGGGCATATTGCGCCAGGGTTGCCCCGCAAAAAAAACCCTGGGTGATCTGCGTTTCGCCCGGTGCCTTTGCCCAAAAGGAGCCGGACCAGGTCAAGGCTGTTCCGGGCAAGGTGCAGCAAGTTGAGGCAGCCCGGCCCCCCAACAGGGTAAGGGCAATTGAGCGCATGGCCCCGGACACAGGCCAATCCGCCTTGGATACTGCCCGCGTTGTTGTTGCCGCAGGCCGGGGCGTGGGCAGCCCGGAAAATATGGAAGTTATTTTTGCCACAGCAGCCCTTTTCGGGCGCAGCGCAGTGGCAGGCTCGCGGCCCGTGTGCGATGCGGGCTGGCTGCCTGTTTCAGCCCAGGTGGGGGTCACAGGCCGCACAATAAGCCCGGCCCTGTATCTGGCCTGCGGCATTTCCGGCGCCTTTCAGCACATTGCAGCCATAAGCGGCGCACGCTGCGTTGTGGCCATCAACTGCGATGGCCGCGCCCCCATCTTTTCCAGGGCCGATTTTGGCATTGTGGAGTGCCTGGAAGAGTTTCTGCCAGCCTTTATGGAAATCTGCCAGAAAAAGTGAAGGGCGGCCCCAGGAAGCCGTGGGCGGTGTTGCACTGCGCATCGAGGCTCGGTCACATACACAACAGTACGCTCCTTCACCTCTCGCTTGTGCGCCTTGCCCACGGCTCCCTGGAGCCGCCCTTTGCGCCGTTGCTTGAAAAGAAAAACCCTTTCCCTGGAGCCGCCCTGCATGTTTCTGGTTGAAGGAGAAACATCCCCATGCCGTCATACCCGCGAATGCGGGTATCCAGAATAAAAACCAATTGTTGCAGATACATTGTTTTGTTGGGCTACGCTAAAGCTAGCCCAACCTACCAACCTGTTTAAGGGGTGATTTATTTGAATTTCAGGGGTTCTTGCTGCTCTGCCTTTTTTTCCTGTTTGGCCTTTTTGAATGTGAGTCCCCCGCCGGTGAGGTCAGGGTAGCTTGGCCTTGCCCTGCCGGAAAGCAGATCCTCGATGGTCAAAATCTGGATTTTGGGATAATTTTTTTTGAACGCCTCCGAATAATAATAGCCCTCCTTGCCTGCCTCTATCTTCATGGGGCCGGTGGGTTCTGCAAGGCTTACAAAAAGGCCTATCTGGGCTTTTTCGCGGTTCACCACATGGGCCAGGTCCCGAATCATGGCAACACTCACATTCTCGCCGCCCTTTACGGAAACAACAATTTTTTTTGTGGTCTTTTTCTCGTCCTGAAAAAAGATAAGCCCGTCAATGCCAGAATCCGCGCCCTTCTTTTTGCCCTGGTAAGGTGCTGCATTCACCAAAGAGCAGGCCCACCACTGAAACTGGTATTTATCCCTCTTGGCCAAATCCCTGGCCCCCTCAAAATCTTTGGGCGTGCCTTCAATGGCAAACTCTATTTCCGGAAAAGCATCCCGCAGGCGTTTTTCAATAAGGCTTATGGCAAGGTGGGTTATGTCAATGCCCATCCATTGGCGGTTTAGCCTTTCCGCTGCATGAACAGCCGTTCCGCAGCCGCAAAAGGGGTCAAGCACAATGTCGCCCTCCTCACTTGAGGCCTTTATTATCCGCTCAAGAAGGGCAAGGGGCTTTTGGGTGGGGTAGCCGAGGGTTTCGGCATGAGAACCGTGCAGATGCTCAATGTCATCCCAGTCGTCAGTAATCGGCTGGCCCTGCATTTCATCAAGATAGCGTTTGAGGCGTGGAACTGTACCAGCTTGGGATTGATGAATAAGACCATTTTTGTAAGCTTCCATCATCCTTTCTTTTGTCCAGCGCCAAACCCTGGTGACGCCCAAAAATTCATAAGTGAGGTTGGGGCGGTTTTTGTTCGGGTTTGTTAAATTGTCTAGCTGGTATCGCCGTCCATTTTCATCAACAAAACGGTAAAATTTCTCGATATAGTTCGGGTCATATTCGCCATATATCTTAAAAAACTTTGCTGTGCCTGTTTTGGAATACCGCAAAATAACATCCCGGCAATTTGGAAAATTGATAATCGTGTGGCTTTTGGGCTGCGACCTGCGCCAGGAAATCTCATTCCTGTAATTCTCCTTCCCGAACACCCCGTCCAGAACAACTTTAAGATAATGGCTGGCTGTGGGGTCGCAGTGCAGGTAAAGGCTGCCTGTGGGCTTTAAAACCCTGTGAAGCTCCATGAGCCTGTTGGCCATCATCACAAGGTAGGCCATCATGTCGTTTTCGCCCAGAAAGTCCCGTAAAGCCTGTATCATTCTGGAAACTGCGGTGTTTGAGCATTGCACTATTTCCAGATATTCGTCTTCTGTGTTTGCGTTCCAGTGCCAGGTGTCTCCAAAGGCCTCTATCTGGGCAGGGGAATCCTGCCCCTTGGGGGACTTGAACAAAACATTGTAGCTGGCCTTGGAATTGAAGGGGGGGTCAAGATAAACCAGGTCAACGGAGTTGCTCAAAACATGCTCGCGCAGGATGTGAAGATTATCTCCGTAATACAGCGACCTTATCCACTTGTTTTCCGGCATTTTGGCTGTCCTTTCAGGCGGGTGGGCTTATAAATGCCAAACTATGCCGGGTGTGTCAATAAACATCCTCAAGCCTGTGAGCGCCAAACATACAGGGCGGGTCCGGGGAAAGGTTTTTTCTTTTCAAGCACAAACCTACAGGGCGGGTCCAGAAACCCAACCCCGTCATTCCGGCCTTATGCCGCTATCGAAGGCTATGCCGCTGTTCTGCTTTGAATCCATGCCTGGCGTCCCCAGGCGGACTGCTGCTGCGTTACACTTCGCATCAAGGCTTAAGTCATGTACTTGATGTACACTCCCTCGCCTCAAAGCTCGTGCGCCTTGCATCAGCCTCGCCTGGAACCGCCAGGGGCGGCTGCCTGTTTCAATAGGGGCAAGGGCTTATTTTAATAGGAATAACAGCCCGTCTTGTTCTGGATTCCCGCTTTCGCGGGAATGACGGGTCTGGGGGGTGGGGCCGGGGGAGTTGTTTTTTTTCTCCACCAGCGTACAGGGCGGGTCCGGGGAAAGGTTTTTTCTTTTCAAGCACAAACCTACAGGGCGGGTCCAGGGAGAGGATAGCAAGGCTTGCGGGGCGAGCCGGGGCGAAGGTGTACTGGTAGTACATCGAGACCCGGCGCTGCCCCGCATAACGCAGCTATCGTTTTCCTGGGCACGCCCTTTATGGATGGCTCCAGGGTAGCCATTCATTATTGAGAGTCTCTACAACTGGTTTTGCTATGGCCAAAAGCGTGCTTATCTCCTCCGGCTCAAGGCAAATCGCCCCGGCCTGGGCGTTTTCTGCTGCCTGGATTGGGGTTCTTGCCCCGGCTATGGCGCAAGCCCCAGGCTCGGAGCAGAGCACAAAGGCAAGGGCCAGTTGGGCAGGGGAGATATTTTTCCCCCTGGCAAAAAGCATAAGCTCTTTTAAAGCCCTTTGCACGGCAGGAAAAGTTTGGGGCAGAAAGAGCCGGTTGCGGCTGCGGTGGTCGCCCTCTTCAAAAACCGGGTTCTGACCAAAGCGCCCTGCCAGAATGCCCTGGGCCAGGGGCGAGTAGGCAAGAAAGCGGATTTGGCTCTGGCGGCAGTATTCCATAAGGCCGCTGTTTTTTGCATGGGGCCAGAAAAGGGAATAAGGGGCCTGGCAGAAATCTATGGGGCCGTATCTGGTGTATTGTTCAATGGTATCCGGCCAGGCATTGCATATTCCTGCATAACGGATCTTGCCCTGGTCTTTAAGGCGGTTTATGGCCTCCATTGTGCGGCCCGGATCAACAGGCTTCATTTTAAAAGAGCCGCTTGGCCAGTGGATAAAATATGCGTCAATGAAGTCTGTTTCAAGGTTTTCAAGGCTTTTTTCGCAGGAGAGCATCACAGCATCATAATGAAGGCGGTTTGGGGGAATCTTGGTAAGGATAAGCGTCCTGTCCCTTCGGCCCTTTACAGCTTTTGCCACCAGCCGCTCGGAATGGCCGTCCCCGTAGGACAGGGCCGTGTCCACGGCATTCACCCCTGCATCCAGGGCAGCGCGGATTGCTGCAACTGATTGGGCATCATCAACTTTGGCCCCCCAGTTTTTTCCGCCTGCCTGCCATGCGCCCAAAATTATCGGCCCCAGGGCTGGGCCGCAGTCAGGGCAAGAGTCTTTCTCTGTCATGGCTTGTCCTTATCATCTGTCGGGTCTGGCGGGTCTGCCGGGTTTTCCGGGTTTTTGCGCTTTTGATCCGCCTCCCATATAAGGTAGCCTGCTGCTGCTCCGGGCAATGCTCCGGCAATTGTGCACGCAAGCAAAATTGCGGGGAAAACCGCCATCACAACTGTAAGCCCCGGCAGGGAAAGCCTGTTGCCGGTAATTATCTGCACCAGAAATGCGCCGATAACCGCTGCGGCGGCAAGGCCTTTCCAGCCAAAGCGCACCCCAAAAAAAACAATGGCAACAAAAATTGCCATGCTTATAAGGGTTTGGGCCAAAGAAAGGCCAAGAAGAAGCGCTGCCTGGGGGGTGGCCCATCTGCCCACAACAACAAGGGTGGCAAGCCCGGTAACAAGCGCGCCGGTTATCATGGCCTGGGCCATACGAAAGTCTGCTTCCTCCTCCGTGCTCCTTTGCCTGCCGCTTTGGCCCCGTATGGCCCTGACCGCAAAATCAAGAGCCGACCTTGCAGATGCGCCAAAAGCCGGGCCGGGCATGGGCGCTATTTCATCCTCCTGGTCAGGGACGCGCTCATCAGGGGCGTCATCCTCCTGGGGCTGGGGGGCCTGCTCCTGGGGAGCATCTTTTTTGGGTGCGCCATTTTTGGGTTTGGGGGCCAAATCCTGCCCCATTGCCTCCACCCTGCAAAGTGCGCCTGCTGCAAGAAAGGCGTTTTTTATCTGCATGGCGCTGTCGCGGTCTGCATTTTCCTTTAGCACCACCTTTTTGCCGGAAAAAATCAGATTTGCCTTTTCCGGGGAAAGGCCCTGCTCTTCAACAAGTTTTTGGCGCACCAGGTCAGGGTTTCTTCCCGGCAAAAACTCGCCTTCAAAAACAATGCGGAAAAGCTTTTCTTCCATAAGCCAGGCCCTCTCCGGAAAAATTTTTATCTTCAGCCGGATGCAGAATCTCTTTTTGCGGTGCTAAAAATTATTTTTCAGGGTTTTAAGTTTTCCCTCTTCATTTTAGCGGAAAATAGAAGGATTTGTAAGCAATTTGAAATCCATTGGCAACAATGGAGAATGCCCTGGCAAGGCCCGGTCGCAAATAAAGGAATGGTACCGCCATAAAGCCGTTGCCCAAAAGGTGCGGATTTTGGTATATTAATAATCTTATGAAAAAGGATAAGCCATTTTTAAAAACAGTATCTGCCGGGACTTGCACCGGCCCCCTGACCCGGCCCAATGCCAAGGCTGTCTGCTGTTTTTTGTGCCTGCTGCTTCTGGCTGCTTGCAGTGCCAAGCCCCAGCTCAATGTGCCTTTTGAGGAGCTTCAGAGGCGGCTGCCCGCCGAGCCTGAAAAGCGCATGGAAGAGCTTGTCCTGGATCTTATTGTGCTTCACTACAAAATAAACAGCAGCATTGTGAGCGCAAACGAAATTCTTGAAGGCCAGGCCGCACCGGCCCAGGTGGATGTGGCAGTTGCTGTTCTGGGGCACACTTCCAATTTCCTTTCCCAGTTCAAGGAAAAGTATGGGCAGATAATAAAGTATGCCAGCGAAAATGAAAAACAGATAGCCAAGGTGCGCGCAAAGTTTAAAGACTTGAAGGAAAGGGAGAAAAACGCACTCATATTTTTTTCCACCATAAATGAGCCGAAAACCGAAAAAATCCGCCTGGAATACGAAACGGCTGTTGCCGCATTTGTTGAAGCAGCCCTTGCCAAGGCTGCCTTCGTAAAAAGAAACGCCCGCGAGATGACTTTGGGTTATGCTTTTGATTCCCAAAGGTTTGAAGAGCTTGCCGCCCAATATGTAAGGGCGCAGACAGATGTGTTAGGGGCTTTGGATCAGTTGAGGGATTCCTTTGAAATGACGCTGGATGAAACATACAGGCGTTTCGGAGCCGGAGGATCATAAAGGTCAAGGTTCAGACGCTGTTTTGGTGTGTTGGGGCGTATTTTTTGCGGGCTGCTTTGGGCGAAGCCGACGAGCCCAAAGCCCGGCAAAAGGGGGCATAAATGTATCGATTTGTACTTGCCTTATTTTTTCTGCTGCTTTTTGTCCCTGCGCCCCAGGGCTTTTGGGCCGATGTGCTTTCGACCCAGGCTCCGCTGGCTGGTGTGATTCTTGGCCTTTTTCTGTTTGTCTTTGGTCTTTCCCTTGCCCTTACCAGCCCCATTCCTTCAAAAACCGCCAAAACAGGTGAACCCCAGGCCGAAGACGCCACTACCCCCCAGCCTGTGGCTGCCAGCCCCAAAGGCAGGCCCATAAAGCAAAAGGACATAGTTGACTATTTTCTGGAGATTTATCGGCATCAGATGAAGGCCGCGCCGGATGCCCCGGCAGACGCCCAGCTTGTGGAGACAAGGCGCGATACGAACACCAATCTTTATCTGTTGCGCGTGAAGCAGGGCGAAAAATGGTACGAGCGCCGCATGACCATTGCAAACATCGGCGATGATGCAGCCGCCAGGAGCCGGGTCTTCTATGTCATCTACAACAAGCATATCATTGTAAAAATTCCGCCAAAGCTGGTAACGGATTTTTCCATATACATCAACCAGATGCGCGGTGAATGGGCAATAGCGCGCAGGCTTGCCCCCAGAGATTGCATTGTGCCGCGCCTTGCTGGCATTTTAAGCCTTTACCACTCGTTTTCGGATGCCCAGGGCCTTGCCTGGCAGGCCATTGAGGAAAAGTACATTGCCTGGGCCGCCAAGGTTCCCCGCTACCAGGAAAAGCTCATGATAAACGGGGCCTTTGCCTTTTTCATGGAGCTTTCCACGGAGAATTTTCTGGGCAAGGTCATTTTCGACCTTCACGATTCCCAGAAACGCCTTGGAGAAGAGTTGAGGGCCAACCCGGATATATGCAAGGATTCCCGCGTGTTTGCGGGCCGCTATGGCGACATGGACATTGGGGTCTGCTTTGAGTTGCAGAAAATCTATCAGGACCTGGAGCGCTCTGTTGAAGCAGCCCTTGCAGACAAGCAGAACGGTGCAAGCTTTTCCCTGCACCGCCTGCCCCAGTGGTTTTTCGATGCCCTGGCAGGCTGCGAGCCGACCCACCAGGAAACAGGCTTGAAGCTTTCCACCCACAGGGCCATAAGCCAGGCTGTTGCAAGGTGCATGGAGCAGCATGGAGAGAGCCTTGATGCTTATCGCGCAGCCATGAGCGACCATGTGGGGCGGATAATGTTCCAGCAGAACAAGCCCAAAATAGCGGGCCTTGTGACAAACATTCTGGATATGCTTGCCTGGCTCAACGAAAAAAAGGTGGCCCTTCGCGACATCAAGCCCGACAACCTTCTTGTTGTGGGCGAGCCGGGCCAGTATCCGGGCTATCTTTCAACGCCGGAGCGCTTTGCCATAGGCTTTATTGATGTGGAAACCTCGGTGGTTTTTGATCCGGACTGGGACGGGGAGATAAAGCAGCCGCCCCTGGCAGGCACCCCTGTTTACGCAACAGCCTCGCATCTTTTTGACAACCAGCTTATAAAAGCCCTTCTGGGAGACCTGCCCCTTGTGCTGCACCTGCAAGACTGGCACGCGGTTGTGGGGCTTATCTACAGGTCTGCCATCAACCGCACCCTTTTTGAGAATGCTGCCAGAAACCTTGCCTCTGTTGCCAAGATAATGCAGTCCCCTCAGGCCAGGCACGAAAACCCGGCTCATTTTGCAAGGGAGGCGAGCCGGGTTTTCTGGAACGGCGCTGCCACGGAGTTTCACCAGAAAATCCGCCGCCACAAGGCAACCCTCTCCCAGTTGCAGATTGCCGTGCCAGCCTCATGCAGGGGCATTCTGCTTTCGCAACTGGCAGATGCAAAAAAGGCCATTGAAGAGCGGATGTGCAGAAGGGTGGACAGCCAGACAGCCATTTCCGGCGAGGCTGGCAAGGAAAAGCTGCTTTCTGCAACCCAGAAGATGATTGTGAGAAAGCGCAAGAAAATTCAGGATGAATCGCCGGAGCCTTCAGATGACCAGAAAGAGCTTCTCTGCCTTCTGGCAGACCTTTCAGGGTACAAGGCCCGCATGGATATTCTGGAAAAGGCCTTGGGCTATCTGGAAAAGGAGACCCCGGTCATCCCATGCGATGTGCTTCTTGCCGGGATGTTCCACCGGGTGCTTGCCGCATCCTATGATTCTGCCTGGGGAAGCCTTGTCAGGAGCAGCGAGGAGGAGGACTAGCAGCAACCTTTCCCCCGTCTTTTTGCAAACCGGGGCTTATCCTTTTTTGCGGCCTGCCATCACGGTCTGGGTGCCGAAAAAAAAGCTCTGCCAGCGTATTTTTTCAAGGCCTGCCGCAGCAAGCATTGCGGCAAGCTGCCGGGGTTTCAAAAAATTCTGCGTGGTGCGGGGCAGGTAGCTGTAAGCCTGCCTGTTGCCGGAAACCAGGCCGCCCAGCGCAGGGATGCCATACTGAAAAGCCAGGTTTATTGCCGGGGCCAAAACCCGGTTTGAGGGCGGGCAGGTTTCCAGAAAGGCCAGCCTGCCGCCGGGCTTTAGCACCCGCACCTGCTCTGCCAGGGCTTTGGCCATGTCTGCCGTGTTGCGCAGCAGGTAGCCGGAAACAGCAATGTCAAAAAAGGCATCCTCAAAAGGCAGGGCCAGGGCATCCGCCTCCACCCAGCATACCCTGCTGCTGCCCGGCCTGTTTGCAGCCTTTTGAAGCATGGAATAGGTGAAATCCGCACCCACCACCCTTAACCCCGGCCTCATCTGCGCAGCCATGAGGGCCATGTCGCCGGTGCCGCAGCCTATGTCCAGCAGCAGGCCTTTCTCCGGCAGGCCGGCAGCCTCAAGCAGCGCCCTGCGCCAAACGCGGTCCTGGTCAAGGGTCAGCAGCCGGTTCATAAGGTCATAACGGGGCGCAATCCCGCCAAACATTGCCCTTACGGCCTTGGGGTCGGGCTTTTCCATGCTGTTAAATCTCCGGGCAACAAGGTCTTTTTCCCTGGGCGCTTTTTTAAAGGGATTCTGCACAACAGCCAATGCTCCTTGACAGGCCCATCAGCGCCCCTTATCATTTTAAGCAAGAAATATGCAAATTGCCTCAAATTGTCATAAGGTTCTTTCCGGCCCGCAGGGGCTTGCCCCCCAGGGCATTGAGCCAGGACAGCGCGGGGGAAACTTTTTTTTGTGCCTTTCAAATTCATGACATACAGGAAACCGGCATGGCAGCAAAAGACTACTACAAAATTCTAGGTGTGAGCAAAACCGCCACCGAAGCCGAAATTAAAAAGGCCTACCGCAAGCTGGCCATGAAATACCATCCTGACAAGACCAAGGGCGACAAGGCGGCAGAGGAGAAGTTCAAGGAAGTCTCCGAGGCCTATGCCGTTCTTTCAGACAAGGATAAAAGGCAGGAGTTTGACACCTACGGGTCCGAGGGCTTCAAGCAGCGCTTCAGCCAGGAGGACATCTTCAGGGATTTCAACTTCGAGGATGTGCTAAAGGGCTTTGGCTTCAACATGGGCGGCGGCCCCGGCGGCAGAGGCCAGAAGTTTTCCTTCCGCGCGGGCGGCGACCCCTTTGGCGGCATGGGCGGCCAGACCTTTGGAGGAATGGGCGGACAGCCCTTTGGCGGCGGCATGGGCGGCCAGCCTTTTCAAAGCAAGGGCGCAGACCTTGTTTATGAAATGCCCCTCACGCTGGCAGAAGTGGCCTCCGGGGCGCAAAAGACCGTCAGCTTCTCCCACAAGGGCCGCCAGGAAAAAATTTCAGTCAACATTCCGCCAGGAATGGTCTCCGGCAAAAAGCTGCGCCTTTCCGGCAAGGGCGAGCCGAGCACCACGGGCGGGCCTGCCGGGGATCTTTTCATCCAGTCCAAGGTTCTTGCAGACCCGGTTTTTGGCGTTGAAAACCTGGACCTTGTGGTGAACCGCCAGATAAAGCTTTCAGAGGCCCTTCTTGGCACAAGCGTTGAGGTGCCAACCCTTGACGGCAAAACCCAGTCGCTCAAGGTTCCGCCCGGAACAAAGCACCAGACCAAGATGCGCCTTGCAGGAAGGGGCCTGCCGGAGATGAACTCCCGCAAAAAAGGCGACCTCTTTGTGAGGATTCTTGTGGAAACGCCAAAAAAACTCACCGAAGAGCAGAAAAGACTAATCAAGCAACTTGCCGAGTTGGGAATATAGGGCGTGCCCAGGCGGGCGGCTGCTGTGTTGCGCTTCGCATCGGAATTTCGGTCACATACAAAAAATATGCTCCCTCATTCCTCGCTCGCGCGCCTTGCATCCGCAGCACCTGGACCCGCCCTGTACGCCGTTGCTTGAGAAGAAAAAACCATTTCCTGGGGCCGCCCTATAAAATAATTGAAGCGTCAACCGCCACTATGCCGTCCGGCGCTGCTATCAGCGGGTTGATATCAATTTCCGCAATTTCTTCAAACTGCATTCCAAGCTGCGAGAGGGCCACAAGGGTTCCGGCAAGGGCGGATCTGTCCACAGGCGGCAGGCCCCGAAAGCCGTTTAAAAGCTTCTGGTGCTTAAGGCGGTCAATCAGGGCCAGGGCCTCTTTCTCTGCAAGGGGGGCAAGGGCAAAGGCCCTGTCATTCAAAACTTCTGCATAAACCCCGCCCAGGCCCACCATGACGCAGGGGCCAAACTGGGGGTCGCGCACAAGCCCGGCAATTATCTCCACGCCGGGTTCGCACTGTTTTTGCACAAGGACTTTTTCTGCGCCCGCGCTTATAAGCCTGCCAAAGGTTTTTTCAAGGCCCTGGCTGTCTTTGATATCAAGATGCACAAGGCCTTTTTCGGTTTTATGCACCTGGCCGGGGATCATGCCTTTTAAAACCACCGGAAAACCTAAAATTCGGGCTGCATCAAGGGCCTCATCAAGGCTGGCAGCAAGCTTTTCCTCAACAACAGGTATCCCTGCTTCTGCAAGAATCTTCTTGGAGATGTGCTCGTCAAGAACTCCGGCGGCTCCGGCCAGAAGGTCTTTTTGCTTGCCGGAAGGCTTTGGAACAGAGGCCTGCTCCTTTACCACGGCGGCCTGCATTTTCCCCCGGTTAAAGGCTGCGGCCATGCACTCCACAGTGCGGTAAAGCTCGCGGTAAACCGGCACCCCCTTTGCCTGCACAGCCTGATGCAGCTTGCGGGCCTCCTCCCTGCCGCCGATTAGCCATACAAATATGGGCTTTCCGGCTTTTTTGGCAATGTCCACAAGCTCTTCCATGTCCGGGCCAAAGCCTGCCCTGCCCACAAAGGCGTGCATGAGAATGGCATCCACATTTTCATCTTCGGCAACAGCCTCAAGCGCTGTGGAATAAACAATGGGGCCGCCGTTTTTCTCCACACCGGGCCAAAGGTCAACGGGGTTATTGGGGGGCATCCATTCAGGATAAACTGTGGCAAGCTTTTCCAGGGTTTTGGGCGCGAGATCCGCCACTTTCAGGCCGAACTCATCCAGAAAATCCGCGCTCATTATGCCTGCACCGCCGCTGTAAGTGAGAATGGCGATTCTGCCGGGCTGGTCTGTCTTTATGTCAGGATAAAAGGCAACTGTGCGGGCCAGATCCATCATCTGCTTGAAATCAACAGCCTCCACAACGCCTGCCTGGGCCAGCGCCCCGGCAATGACAGCCCCGTTCCCGGCCATGCTTGCCGTG
>JAGVAW010000194.1 GCA_020060085.1 Desulfobacterales bacterium | reverse complement strand
TGCCCAGGACGAGCCTTTTGCCTCGGCCAGCATTGCGGCCCAGTGGGCGGTTTTTCGCAGGGCGCGGGCAGAAGGCATAACCGTTATGCTGGACGGCCAGGGCGCTGACGAGATGCTGGCAGGCTACCACAGCTATTTTGCGGTGCTGGCATCCCTTTTTGTGGATCAGCGCAGGTTTGGCGAGCTTTTTAAAATGCACATCAACTATCGAAGGCAGATAGGCCCCTTCCCCTACCCCTTAAAATCCATGCTGCTTGCCGCTTCGCCTGCCCTTGTGCGCAGGGCATGGTACTTTGTGCGCTCCAAAAAGGCAGCCCGCGCCCTGGGCAAGGGGCCGGAACCCTTCATTAACCCGGCCATGCTGGAAAAGGCAAAATCCGCGGGGCAGGTCAATCAGCCGAAAATCAACAGCCTTAACGACATCCTGCGCGACCACATGACAAGAACCTCCCTGCCTGCCCCGCTTCGCTACGAGGACAGGAACTCAATGGCCCACTCTTTAGAATCCCGCGTGCCATTTCTGGACTTTCGGCTTGTGGACTTTGTTTTTTCCCTGCCCGACAATTTCAAGATAAACGGCGTATCCACAAAGCATCTTCTGCGTCTTGCCATGAAGGACATACTGCCCCAAAAGGTGATGGACCGCAAAGACAAGATGGGTTTCAAACCATCACCCGTCCTCACCCTGGATCTGGCTCAAAAGCAAAAGGAGAGCCTTTTGGAGGAGCAGACCCCCTGGGAAAAGGCCTGGTTCAACAAAAAGGGGCTGTTGCAACTTTTTGAAGAGGGCAAAAAAAGCGCGGATGCCGAATTCAAGCTCTGGAGGGTTCTCAACACAAAGCTGTGGGTGCGGCAATTCTGGGGCAGGCAATCGGCGCAATAAGCAGCCCTGTCCCAAGGGGATGTAAATGAAGCTTGCCTATGTCAATTTTCTGGGAGACTGCTCCCAGCTTTCCGGGGTTTACAACAAAATCGCCGGGCAGAAAAAAGCCTGCGTTGAGGCAGGCATTGACATGGATTTTCTGCTCTTCACCTACGCCCCGCCAAAGGCAGAGGATTCAAATGGCATAATAATCCACACGCTCAAACACGGCAAAATTGCCAGAAACCTTTTTGCGGAAGTGGCAAGAAGCATTGCCCGCCAATGCGCGGGCCATGATGCGGTCATTCTGCGCAGTCTTGGCCGCAGCCCCCTGTATCCGCTTTGTTTTGCAAACAAGCCCTTTGCCCTTATCACCGAGCATCACACCCTGTATTTTGAGGAACTCAAGGTATCCAGGGGGCTTTTTTCGCGGGTTGTTCAAAGGGCGAGCAGCAGAATTTGCCTGAAGCAAAGCGATGGCATCATCTGCATGACTGAAGAGATAGCCGAAGATGAAGCCAAACACGGGGCAGAGGGTGCGCCCGTCCTTGTCTGCGCCAACGGCATATCTGTTGGAACTGTAAGGCAGACCGGCTTTGCGCCCTTTGACGGCAGGACACTGAACATCGCCATTGTTGCAAGCCATCTGCTGCCCTGGCACGGCATGGACCGCCTTGTGGAAAGCGTGAAGGCTTACAGGGGCGATGTCCGCTTTGTGCTGCACATAATAGGCGATGTGGCTCCAGGCAGCCTTAAGGACCCGGGCAGCGGCAACCGGCTTGTGTTCCACGGGGTTTTGGGCGGCCAACAGATGGACAGCGCCCTTTGCCTTGCAAACATCGGGGCAAGCACACTTGGCCTTTACACAAAGGGGATGAAACAGGCCTGCTCGTTAAAATCGCGGGAATACATGGCCCGCGGCCTGCCTTTTTTTTACGCCTATGATGACCCTGATATTCCGGAAAAATTCCCCTTCTGCCTGAAGCTGGAAAACGCCCCGGATTTGATTGATATGCAAAGAGTGATTGATTTTTGCCAGCGCACAAACGGGCAGGCGCAGGTTTCTCAAAAAATGCGCACCCTGGCGGAAGAAAAAATGGACTGGAAGGGCAAGATGCAGCAATATCAAAAATTTGCCCATGAGTTGGTCACAAAAGGGTCAAGGGCTTAACAATCCAATCAAATCCAACGCCATTGGCAGAAACAGGCAAAAGTCATGAACAGCAAAAAAGCTCAAAACAGGCTTTTGAAAACAAACCTTGCCAAAGCCCAGGAGCGCCTTTTTGCCAAGCTTTCGGGCCTTGATGTATCTTCGCTGAAAATTTCCCAATCCAGCAAAAAGTATTTGAAAAGCAAAATCGGAGAGGCCAAAAACATGCTTGGCCTTTACGGCAGGCTTCTTTACCTTGCCATGAGGCAAAGCGATGTTTTGCCGGAAGATTTTGTGCTTGTTGACTACGGCGGAGGAAACGGCCTCATATCCTTCCTGGCTCTTGAGCTTGGGGTTGGAACCGTTATCTACAATGATATTTTTGATGTTTCATGCAGGGATGCAGCCATTGTCGCCAAGGCCCTCGACCTGAAAATCTCCTCCATTGTCAGCGGCGATGTGGATCAACTCATTGAATACCTGAATAGTAATTCCATAAAAATAAATGCCGTTGTTTCATACGATGTGATTGAGCATATCTACGATGTCAAATCCCACTTTGAGCAGCTTTATTCCATAAACAGCCAGGGCTTTGCCGTGATATACGCCTCCGGGGCCAACGCGGCCAACCCCCGCTATGTGCGGCACATAAAAAAGGCCCAACTGGAGGTTGAATACAAGGACAGAGAAAAGACCCCGGATGCCAAAGAGCGGGATTGCCTGCAAAGCTATCTTGCAGCAAGAAGGGACATAATCAAAGCCCATGCGCCAGCCCTTGACCCCAAGCAGGTTGAAAAGCTTGCCCTTGCCACAAGGGGGCTTATAAAAAGCGACATTGAAAGCTGCGTTGACGAGTTTGTTGCCTGCGGCAGCATGAGCTATAAGCCCAATCACCCCACCAACACCTGCGACCCTTTTACCGGAAACTGGTGCGAGCACCTTATGGACCTTGGCTGGCTGGAAAGCGCGGTCAGGCAAAGCGGCTTTGATGTAAAAATAATGCCCGGCTTTTACGGCCTGGCCGGAAGCCCTGCAAAGGGCGCGGCAAAGCTTTTGCTTAACGGGCTTATACGCCTTGCAGGAAAAAAGGCCATGTTTGTTGCGCCCCATTTTGTTGTGCAGGCAAAAAAGCGCCCATAGCCGGTTTAACAGCTATTTATGCAAATCATTTTTTACGGCAACGAGCTAAACTTGTCATTTTTTGAGCCGGATGGAGAAACACATGGCCCAGCCTCAACCCCCATGCTCCTGCATGGTTTTTACGGATTTTGACGGCACCATCACAGACACGGAAACCCTTATGGGCCTGATGATGGAGCTTATACCCCACAAGGCGCAAACCCTGGGCGAAAAGCTGTTCAATGGCAAGATAACCCTGCGCCAGGGCGTGCGGGAGCTTATTGAATCAATCGAATCTGACAAGTACGGCTTTATTGTGGAATATTCCAAAACCTGCCGCATCCGCCAGGGTTTTGGCGAGCTGCTGGACTATCTGGACTCGCTTGGCGTTCCCCTTGTGGTGGTTTCCGGGGGCCTCAAGGTTATGGTGGAAACGGTGCTTGGGCCTCTTGTTTCGCGCTGCAAGGATATATGGGCTGTGGATCTGGATATTGACGGTCCTTTTCTAAAGGCAATATCTCCCTTGCAGAGCCAGACAGAGCTTGTGGACAAGCGCCGCATCCTATCTGGCTACTCCTGCAAGGAGCCGGTGGTAATCGGGGACGGCATAACAGATATACAGATGGCCAAGGCTGCCAGCCTTGTCTTTGCCCGCAAAAGGCTTGGCCGCCATCTGGACAGGGAAAACATTTCCTACCTGCTGTGGAGAGATTTTTTTGATGTGCAAAAAGCCTTGCAGGAGCGCTGGGGGGGTTGATCGCTAATAAGGCTTATTTATTCAGGCGATGACAAAGGCCATGCCCAGTGCTTGCATAAAATCCCTGCCAAGTGTATTTTCTGCCAAAAGCCCATATAAGGAAAAAGGAGTTTTTTATGCAGACTGCGGTTATCTATATGACAGCAGGCAGCGTTGAGGAAGCCCGGAAAATTGCCGAAGAGCTTATTGATAAGCGCCTTTGCGCCTGCGTGAATATTTTTCCGCAAATTGAATCCGTGTATTACTGGAACAACTCCGTGCAAAGGGGCAATGAAATCGCCTTTATTGCCAAAACCCGCCAGTCTCTTGTGCCAAAGGTGATTGAGGAGGTGAAAAGGCTCCACAGCTATGAAGTACCCTGTGTGGTGAGCCTGCCCATAGAAAGGGGCAACCCTCACTTTATCCAGTGGATTCTCGATGAAACTGCCGACTGCAAGGTCTGATGCAAAGATTTCGGCCTGACTGCCTGCTTTCAAAGGAAAGAGGACTGCAATGGAAACAACTCCCGAAAAAATCAACTTTTCCGTGAAGGGCGCGCCCCTTGCTGGCCATCTTTACCTGCCTTCCGCCGCTAAAAAGCCGCCAGTTATTGTTATGGCCCACGGCTTTGGCGCAGAAATGGCCTTTGGGCTGGAAGCCTTTGCTCTGCGCTTTGTAAGGGAAGGCATTGCAGTATTTGTGTTTGACTACCGCAATTTTGGGGAAAGCCCCGGCGAGCCGCGAAACCTTGTGCACCCTCTGCGGCACCTTGAAGACTGGGCAGGCGCAATTGCCTTTGTGAGAAGCCTTGACAAAATTGATTCCTCGCGCATC
>JAGVAW010000062.1 GCA_020060085.1 Desulfobacterales bacterium | reverse complement strand
GGCCTGCCACAAGCCGCATAAAAACCAGCTTGCCCTCCTGCAAAATGATGATGCAGGACCTCTTGCTGTCTGCATCAACAAAAAAGGCATCTTTTGGAGTGTCCGGGCTTGAGGCAAGCAACAGGGCTGCGCTGGCAGCGGAAACACAAAGGTTTTCTGCATTGATGCCGTTTTGTTCCAACAACTCCAGATCTCTGGCCACCACAGTAAAGGGCAGGGCTGCGGCCAGGCATTTTGTGGTCTGGCCCTTTTCCACCACATGGTAGTCGGAGACAAGCTCTTCGGCCCGCAAGGGGAGAAGGGTTTCCAGCTCAAAGGGCAGAATCTGGCGGATTTTGCGCTGCTCCGAAAAGGGGGTTTCCACAAGGCGGAAAGAAAAATCCTCATCGGAAAAAGAGGCGGCAACCGGGCAGCGATCCATGCCAGCCTGGGATGAGACGCTTGCCAGGGCCTGTTCCAGGGCTTTTGCAATGCCCAAATCGCCGTTTACCGGAACCCAGGCATGGGCCAGTATCTGGTTTGTCTTGAGACCTCCACGGACAAGCACGGCGGCAACGCCCTGCTCCCGAATGTCCAGACCCAGTCTTTTTTCAGGCATGGTGACCGGCTTTTATAAATAATGAATGGGCGCTCCGCCCGTTTCCGGGGTCTAAAACACCCCAATCAAATATCTTATCAGTCCCCCAATCAGGAAGCAACTTAAAAACCCTAAAAAACCTGCATACCAAGCCTTCCTGGTTCAGTCTTGTCTTGCCGGGAACAGTAAAATTCAAGTTAAACAATTTCCCATTCCAGAATTGAAATATCCCATTTGCTGCTTTCAATATCCTGCACAAGCTCCACAACCGCCCTTATGGTAAGGGAAAAGCTGTCCTTTTTGGCTGTGGAATAGATGATGAACTGGTTGCTTGTTGTGGTGACAAGCTTCGGGTCTATTTCAAGGTCCGCGCAACCGGGCGCATTTTTGTACCAGGCGGGCGGGGCAAGGTTGTTGATGAATGTGTCGCCGTCCTGCTCCAGGCGGAAGGCTGCCATGGAGCTTGCCAGATCCGCATCCTCCGGCGGCAGAAGGGCTTCCAGTACTTCCAGGGGAGCTGTAGAAATGTTTATGCGGCCTGGGTATTCCCTGCGCTGCCTGTCTGCTGACAAAGCTGCCCCGCAAACTGTCACAAAGGGCGCAACAGGTTTTATGCCGTAGGCCCCCAAATAGATCTCCGGGGTCATTCCCTTTACCAGCAGAAGCTCTTCCTCCTGAAGCATAGGACCGTTTCGCGCCCTGTAAGGCGGGTCCAGGCGAAGGTAGTAGTCGGATTCCGCACCTGTAAGCCCTGTGGTTGCATCATCGTCCTCCCTGTCCAGCCAGTCCTTCAGGGAGTTGATAAAGCTGGTGGTGGGGTTTATTTCATCTGTCTCGTGCTCTGAAAATATGGGACGCAGAAACCTGTCCCAAAGCTGCTGCTGCTCCGGGTTGAATTCGTGGCTGTGGGGGGGCTTGCCCAGGGCATTTACCTGGATGAGCGAAAGGCAGTCAACAATTGCAACAGAGAGATTTGCCGGGTCCTGCCCAGCCTCAAGAAGGGCGAGCTGAATTTTATCTGGCCTTGCCCAGTCATCCTGAATTGTAACATTGGTGCTTTTTCTTCGGTTTTCCAGAAGCAGGGCCTGGGCAAGAACCACGCCCCCGCGCGCAGTCCACTCAAGCTGGCCGCGAACCCTGTCTGCAACAGCAGACTGGGCCATGCCCCTTACCTTACGGTGGCTTTCCACGGTGAGCGCCACAAGCACGGTTATTACCATAAGGGCTATGAGCATGGCCACCCCGCTGTCTTGCAGGGGCAAAAAAGGCTTTTTTTTGTCGCGCCTGATAAAAATCATGTTTCTTTTAAACCTTTATTTTTCATCAGGAAACCGGATCGCGATAAATAGGCAGATCCACGCGGGTTTCAAACATAAGAGGCTGGTCTGCCCCGGAATCGGAAGATATTTCAAGGATTATGCCCACAGCCCTGGGTGTGGCATAGCCAAACATTGGAGATTCCGAATCCCAGGTGTCGTGGGTGCGCCCCTCGTGGTCAAAAAATACAAAGCTTATTTTTTCAATACCCTGGCAGAGCACCGGGTCCATAACCGGAACCGGCTCGAACAGGTCCCAGGCCAGAGAGTCCTTTCTGCGCAAAACATACCCTTCATCCGCGCCCCGCTCTCGGGTTACATAGTAAACAATTTCCGCAAGCCCTGTAAGGCCCGTGCCAGCCAAATCCGCGTGCGCCCTGGAAACAAAGCGCAGGGTGGGAAAGCCAGGATCTCCCAGCATAATCCCGCTGGTCTGGATGCGAAAGGGGTCAGGCTCTGAAAGGGCGCTGGCCGGAGGCTTGTAATCCGGGGGCCTTGCCGCATGGACCGAGGCAAGATCCTGGCTCATGCGGTTAAGGCTTGTTTTTGCCTCAAAATACTTCCCAAGGCCTTTCTGGGTTTGGGCCGTGTTGTCCAGGGTGGCTTTCCATGACCCGAAAACCAGAGACATTACAACAGCAAACACAAAGACTGCCATGAGCACCTCCATAAGGGTGAAGGCGCTTTGCAATCCGGTCCGAACTGTCAAAAGCTCTCTTTTCATATTGCCGGGCAGCTCAATAAAAGCATTATGGGCAATGCTCTTGCTTTTGTTACAAGAAGACTATTGCGGATCTATCATCCGCAGGCTTTCAATTTCGTATGAAAAAATGCCGTCATCCCAGTCAACGGTCAGATAAATGCGCTCCAGCCGCTTGCTGGTTTCATCCAGCACCTCGCTGTAAACCGGCTCCAAAGAGACTTTCCATTTGTACCTGGGCCAGTTTTCGCCGTAATCGCCCGATTCTCCCAGAAGCGTGTCAGGCTCCTGGGCCAGAAACGCGGACATGGTTTTTCTGGCAAGCAGGGGGGCTGTTGTTTCAAACTGCGCGCGGGCAGCTATCCATACGGACTGGCTCTGGAGCCGGAAAACGCTCACCAGGGCAATGGATAGCACCACCACTGCCAGAGCCACCTCCAAAAGGGTGAAACCCCGGTTAAACAGGAAAACTTTGCGCGGAAAAGCCTGTTTCAAAGGGGGGCCTCCATGGGCACATGCTCGTCTGTGACCCTCACCTTGCCCAGAAAAGGCTCCAGAAAGAGGGAGATTCTTCGGTTTTGGTCTGCAAGGTGTATGGCGCAATGCTGAATATAGCCCTGGGCTGAAATGTAAATTGCAGCCACGCCCATTGACTGGCTGCTTCCATCGGGCCATTGAACGCTTTCCAGCACAACCCCCTGGGGAATTGGAAATCCGCCGGAAAGGCGCGGGGAATCTGTCGGTTCCCGCTCGTCTTGTGGAACAGGGCCTATGAGCCTGCCGGTGAGATCCACATAGAAATAGCGGGGGGTCTGGCTCTTCACGGCGGCCATGCGGTTGCTTTCCACATGGGCGATGACGGCCCTGGCTGTCTTCTCCAGGTCGCCTATGCTCACAGCCGAGCGCAGGGTCGGCACAGCCACCACAAGCATGACACCCATTATGGCCGTCACGGCAGCAAGCTCCACCAGGGTGAAGCCCCGAATGCGGCTATTCAATGTCCCAGATGGAGATGTCTGCATCAAACTCTTCTCCTCCGGGCTGTCCGTCTGCTCCGAAGGTTAACAGGTCGTACTCGTGGACATTGCCTGGATACATATAAACATAGGGCCGCCCCCATGGGTCGTTGGGCAAAACAGGCCGCTGCAAGTATCCGCCCCTGCGCCAGCGGGCCGCTGCAGCCGGGTCCTGGGGCGGGCGCACAAGCACTTCAAGGCCTTCCTCGGTGGCGGGGTAGCGGCCCACATCAAGGCGGAAGAAGTTTAAAGCCGTGTCCAAGGCCTGAAGGTCAACCTTTGCCTTGGACTGCTTGGCCCTTTCGGGCTTGTCCATGACCCGCGGCACCACAAAGGTTGCCAGAATGCCCAGGATGATGATGACAGCCATCAATTCCAGAAGGGTAAAACCTCTGCCTTTGGCAAAAAAAAGGCGTTTTTGCATTTTCTTTCCTCCGGTGCTGCTTTTACAAAGGCCTTAAAAGTTATCCAAGGGCCTTTTCCTTGAAACTGCCGGGCAATGACAGCCCTGCAACAGTAATTATCATATCACAAGTGAGCTCATGTCCACGATGGGCAGGAGTATGGAAAGCACCACAAATCCCACGCCAAAGGCCATGAGGATTATCATCATTGGCTCAAGAAAGGTTGTCATGCGGTCCACCGCGTTTTGGGCCTCCCTCTGGTAGAGGTCTGCAACCTTGTCCAGCATTGCTTCCAGCTCTCCGGAATGCTCGCCCACATCCATCATCTGCACTGCCACGGGCAGAAAACCCGGCTTGCCGGTAAGAGACTGGGCAAGGCTTGATCCCTGGCTTATCTGCTCGGCAGCATCTTCAATTCCCTGGGCAAGAACCTGATTTTCCACAACAGCCTTTACAATTTCCATTGCCGGAACCAAAGCCACCCCGTTTTGCAGCAGGGATGCCAGGGTGCGGGAAAAACGCGCCAGGGCAAACTTCACTGCCAGGCCTCTGACAAGCGGTATTCTCAAAATCATGCGATCCAGGCCAAGCCTGCCCTTTTGGGTGCTGCTGATCCTGGAAAAGGATATTGCTCCGGCTGCCAGGGCAATCAGGCCCACCCACCACCAGGCCTTTAAAAAGTCGCTTGCACTAAGAAGCGCCCTTGTGGGCAGGGGCAGTGCGCGGCCATAGTCTGCAAAGACCTCAGTAACAGAAGGCACGATGACCATGAGCAGAAAGATCATCATCCCTGCTCCGAGAAAAAGCATGATAAAGGGATAGAAAAGAGCGGTTGTGACCTTTGAGCGGGATTCCTGCTGGCGCTCGTAAAGCTCTGCCAGGCGGCCAAGAACCACCTCCAGAGCGCCGGATGCCTCTCCTGCCCGTACCATGTTCACATAAAGGGGCGGAAAAATTTTGGGATGAGCGGCCAGGGCCTGGGCCATGGAGCCGCCTTCCACAATGGAGTCCTTAACCTGGGCCAGAACGCGCTTCAACTTTGCCTGGGGCGTGTTGGGGATGATTGTCTCCAGGGCCGTGACCAGGGGAAGCCCTGCGCCCACAAGGGTGGAAAGCTGGCGGGTCATTATGGACACATGGCTTGCCCGCACGCCGCCCCACACATTCACGGAAAGGCCCTGCCCGGCCTTTGTGTCCGCGCTTTGGGCAGCCTCGCTGATGTGGGTGGGGAACTCGCCTTTTTCCCGGAGCTTCTGGCGGGCAGCAACAGGGCTTACCGCATCCACAATGCCGCTTCTGCGCCTTCCCTTGGCATCCAGGGCGCTGTATTCATAGACAGGCATGGCTGGCCTTGTCTCTTTTTTGAGGTTTGAAAAAGCGCATCATTTTTTGCCAGTCAGATTTCCTTATGAGCAGGAGAGTCCAGTCTGTCCGAGTAAGCTGCAAGAAATATCCTCACAAAGCGCCTGTGGCTGTCAAAGGCAAGCTCCGGGAGGGCGTCAGGCGCAAAAAAGGCTGCTTGCTCCGCATCATCTCCGGGGCATAGCTCGCCGGAAAAACTCCTAACAATATAACCCATGAGCAGCACGCTGGCATAGAGGTCGCTCCTGCTTACCGTAACGCCCATGAAATCGTGAATTTTTCCGGTCAGACCAGTTTCCTCGACAAGCTCCCGCAGGGCGCATTCTTCAGGCGTCTCACCAAGCTCCATAAAGCCGCCGGGCAGGCACCAAAGGCCCTTTTTGGGGTCCACGCTGCGCCGAACCAGAAGAATTGCCTCTTTGTCATCGACCACCACCAGGGCCGAAGCAGGCACAGGGTTCTCGTAAAGGGGTGTATTGCATGGCCTGCAAAAAAGCCTGTCCCTGCCTTCAACAAAGCAGCGCACAAGAGGCCCGCCGCAAAAATGGCAGAACTGTTTTTCCCTCATAAATCCTTAAAGCTTTTTTAAAGGCTGCCGAGCCTTGCCTAGTCGTCAAAATCACCCTTCGGGCCTTTGTCCGTACCAAAAATCTTTGCCTTTTCGCGGATTTTTTCCTCTGTCCAGTCTGCCGGGTCCTCAATGCGGCCCACCTTTGGCCCCAAATCATGGGAATTGGCGGCCAGGATAAGCTCCAGGGCTATGTCTGCCGTGTCTTTGGCGTTAAAGACATTGGTTATGAGATTGTAAGTAAAATCCTCAACGCCTGCTGCCATGCGCTCGCGTATGGCTTTGGGCTGGCCGAGAATCTTGTTTTCAAAGGGCAGGTTGAGCTTTTTGAAGTCTCCTGCCTTCCAGCCTTTTTCTGCCGCAAAATCAAGCATTTTCTGCCAAAGGGCTTGGCTTGCCCCTTTGTTGGCCTCCTTTATAAAATGGCCTCCTTCATCAAGCTGGGCATTGCCGTAGTCATTCACCTTGACGCCCCAGGAGATCATTTGCAGGGCTGTTGCCACATTGGCCTTGGTGGAGCGGGTTTTTTGGGCAATTTCCCGCAGCCGTGCAGACGAGTTGCCGGAAGTGCCGTGCTGCGCCCCGGAAACCTTGTAGGGCGCGACTGCCTTGTGGATGCTTGCTGTGAGATCCACCTGTATGCCTGCGCCGCTTTCCTCTATGCCGTGGGTGGTGCCGTTGTTTAGGGCTATCCAGTCGGGAAATATGTTGCGGGCATTAAGCCCCTGGATGAGGAACAGGGCCTCTTTTTCGGTGGAAAGTCCGAATTTGCCCTTTATCTCCCCCACTTCAGTCTCCAGACCGGCCCAGGCAGGCACAAACTCGTTTAAGTTAATGCTTGCCAGAAGGTTTTCATCGTCAGGCATGTGTGATGCGTCAATGGCAATGGAGGTTATGCCCGATTCAAAGAGGGTGGGAATTTCCACCCTGGCAGGATCAATGTCCTTCTGGCTCTTTATGCCGTAGTGGTCTGCGTGTATGGCAACAGGCACGGTTATGCCAAGCTCGTTCATCACGGCATCCACCTGGCGGGCCATGTTCCAGTAGTTTACCGCGCAATATGCATTTGCACCGCCTTCGGAGCGGGCGATTTCAATTATAAGGGCAGAGTTGGCCTTCTGGGCTGCTGCAAGAACCCCCCGGATTATGACATGGTTTCTGGCATTTGCCGCCAGGGCGATTGCCTTGCCTTTTTGGAGCATGGCCCGGTCAATCACCTTGCCCGAAACAATTAGCGCCCGGCTGTTGGGAAAAAGCTTTTTCACATTGGGTGGGCGTCCGGCTTCCAGGGCCTTTAGGAATGTCTGGCTGTAATCAAAGTTTTTCATTTACGCCTCCCTGTGGTTGTATGAATATATTGATTGGAAAGCTCTTTTTGCAGGCAAGGCATCATATAGGAAAAATGCAGCGCATTAACATTAGCCGGATTTTTTCTTTCTGCCGGAAAGGCAGCCAACCAATGGGGCAATGGCCAAGCCAATGGAAAGGTCTCATCCAATTCTTTATCACAGGGCCTGGCCGGGCGCAATGAGGCGTTAGCCCTCTTCCTCGGAGAAATCCTCCTCCCGGGAATCCAATTCCAGGCCGGGGGGCGGCTCGGTGACAGCATCAGGGGAGCGGATGTCAGCCACTATGACCTTTATCCTTTCTTCATCCTTTGCTGCGGCCCTGACCACGCCCCATCCCTTCTGAAACTGGAAAAGGCCGTCATAGGCAACTTCGCCGTAGCTCATAATTTCAAAAGCAATGCCCTTTTCCTCCAAAATTGCCTCAAGAAGCCGGGCCTCTATCTCACTTTCAAGCACAACAATGTTTTTAAAATTTGAGTCGTCCATTAAAAATCCTTTCGTGCGCGGTTTTTTTCCGCTTACCATTTATATTAACACTTGCAGGGGAAAAAGCAAAATTTGCTGCTTGGCAATTTGCCCTTTCCTCTTTTTTGCATTTTTAGTGGTTGCTGTTTTCACTTCAACAACAAACGCACGGTGCGGTTCCAGAGCGCCGTGGTTTTTCTTCTCAACTACAAGCGTTCGGGGCGGTTCCAGGTGGTGCGTATGCAAGGCGCACGAGCGAGCAATGAGGGAGTGTACAAATGGTACATGACTTAAAATTGGGAGTGAAGTGCAACGCAGCAGACGCCCGCCTGGGGCCGCCCTCCCACACTAGGCTTGACCCGCAATGGGTATACAGGTATGTTTCCTCTGCTCCTGGCAGGCGGGAAAAGCTGGGGCAAAGAGCCTTATTTTTTTTGCAGGCGGTTTTTTTTGCTGACAATGAACCTGCTGCCCTGTTGGGGGATTGAATCGTGATAATAACCGAAATTCTTGCCAGAAATGCGCGCATC
>JAGVAW010000223.1 GCA_020060085.1 Desulfobacterales bacterium | reverse complement strand
CGCATAGCCGACCACCCCCACAAGCAGGAAAACAGCGGTCAGAACATAGGCTATTGATCTTTGCTTGCTGGTATTCATGAAAAATTTCCTCTTGATGCGCCTGAATTATCCCCAGCCGGGCAATGCTTTTAATGACAACCCTTAAGGGCTGGTTATGGGCACAGCCCTGCCGCCTTTACGGCCTTGCAGGGGATGTTGCAGCCAGCTCTCTTTGTTGTCTGCAACCCGTCAGGGCAAAGGGCATGAGCCCTTGACCCTGTTTAATCCGCCAGGGGTGCGGGTTAGAAAAAATGCACCCTGAAAAACCGACCTGGGACGCAGGTTAAAAATTGCACCCCGAAAAAACGAATTGACAGGCCCTAACATATCCAAAATGCCCTTTCAACAACTTTCTGAATGCAAAACATCCCAGAAATTCCCTAACAGGACCAGAATTATCTGTAATTTAAAGGAGTTTGGCCTTTATTCTCCTGCTTTGGTGCTGATTGTATTTTTGGACATTTTAAAAAGGTGGTCGGGGCGAGAGGATTTGAACCTCCGACATCTAGCTCCCAAAGCTAGCGCGCTACCAGGCTGCGCTACGCCCCGACACAAGACGCATTGCGACTACCACGCTTTTTTATCCAAAGCAAGAAATAAGCGTACCAATTTGTCCAAAATGGCGGGGAAACTCCTCTCTGCAACTGTTGGCCGGATGGCTGGAAGCCTTTTTTGCCCCTGCCAGCTTTGGGCGATTGCGGGCATTATTTTTCTCCGTTTGGTGCACACTCATTGACAACCTGTAAAAAACGCGGACAGTTTTTGGAAGGCCCCAATCCTCTGCCATCAGGCCCATTTTAAATTATAGGCAATTTGAAGCAAGCATAACAATATGTTATAATCCCAATAAAAAAAACGGCCTTTGGCATGGCTTGTGCTTTTAAAAAATATGCAAGGGCAATAAAACTTCTGTTTAGACCTTGAGATATTTTTTACAAAAAGCCCTTTGCGCCTGTTAGGGCCGGGAAAATTGGCCGGAGCATGGGCAGGGGCTTTTTGGCAACCTTATAGAAAAGGAGCAGAGCATGGAAAAATCGAAAAGAAAAATCCTGGTGGCTGTGGACGGCAGTGATCAGTCCATGGCCTGCGTGCGTTATGCAGCCAACATGTTTTCCCCGGAAAACACCCGCCTGGTGCTGTTTCATGTACAAAGCTCGGTGCCGGAGGTCTTCTGGGATCTGGAGCGCTATCCCGGCTCGGATGCCCGCGTGAAGGCTTTTCACGCCTGGGCAATGGAAATGAAAAGGAATGTTGAGCGCTTCATGGGCAGGGGCCGTGAAATGGCCCTGGAAGCAGGTTTTGCCCCGGAGGACATAACCGTATCGGTTGTGGAGCGGCGGGCAGGCCTTGCCAGGGATATTCTCTACGAGGCGCAGCTTGGATATGATGTTCTGGTGATTGGCCGCACAGGCACAAGCCAGCTAAAAGACCTTGTGCTTGGAAGCGTTGCAGAAAAAATTCTTGACCGGCTTTCAAACCTTTCCATGATTCTTGTGGGCGGGCGGCCTGAAACCGATAACCTGCTTGCGGCTGTGGACAATTCGGAAAACGCCATGCGGGCCGTGGAGTTTATCGGCGCAATGGCAGCTCCGGGCAAAAAGATTACGCTGATGCATGTTCGCCGGGGGCCAAGCCTTTTCCGCACCGAGACCGAGCAGGACTGGGTTGATATGGCAAACAAGGAGCTTGTGGATGTGGACGGCGAGATGGATTCGGTCATAGCTGAGGCTGCCCGCAGACTTGTCATGGCGGGCGTGCCAAAGGAGAACATTTCCGGCAAAATTGAGAAAGATGTGCCGTCCCGCTCCCAGGCCCTTGTGGAACATGCCCGGCAAAACCGCATCGGCACCATAGTTGCGGGCAGACGGGGCCTTACAAGGGTGGAGGAGTTCTTCATGGGCCGGGTGAGCCGCAAGCTTTCTCAACTTGCAAAGGAAAATGCACTCTGGATAATTGCATAGATTGCTGCTTTTCTCAGTTGCTTTTCAGCTTGAAGGGGCGGGAATTTTTCCTGCCCCTTTTTATTTTCAAAATTTCAAAACAGACTCACCACCTTATTCCCGCGCCAATGCCTTTTTCTGCAAAGTGGATGAATCCCTTAAAAAATGACTTGCAGTAAAATGAATCTTGACGAAAGAAAGTGCCCGATGTAATTACCTAGTAATTGAAGCAAAGCCAGGCTGTTTGCAATCTCACACAGTTAAAATCCATGCAGCACAATTCCGGGCCGGCTCTTGGGGTGGATATGCTTTTCTTTCTGCCAGCCGGTTCCCAGGCGGGTATTTGCCTTGGGATAATCGGATTTGCATAAAAGGGGGCATTCAATGACAGTTGAAAACAGCGTTCACAGGTGGAGGCCCAGGGAAAAGCCCTTGAAGAAATTTGTCATCCGCGCCTCCCTGTTTGCCCTGGGAACAACCCTTGAATGGGCTGCCGTGTTCGACCCGGACATCCGTGCGGAGGTGAAGCAGTGGAAGGACCCCTTTTCCATCCTTTTTGCGGTTCTTCCCAACGGGCCTTACATGGTGCTTGAAAAGCAGGGCGGAAGGCTTGTTTACAAGGGATCAAAAAAGCAGCCTGCGGATATTACCCTTTCCTTTAAAACCGTTGAAGGCGCTTTTCTTGCCATGACAGGCCAGATAGGCACACCCCAGAGCTATGCCGAGCACAGGGCCACACTTAAAGGCGACACGGCAGAGGCCATGAGCCTCATCCGCTGCTTAAATACTGTTCAGGCCTACCTTTTTCCCGGCATACTGGCAAGGCGGGTTCTAAAACGCACGCCTGAAATGACGCCGAAGCGCTGGGCCATAAGAGCTGCAATTCTTGGGGTGGGGCTGCCTGTTGGGCTTCGCAAGATATTGAGATAGAAAAAACTGTCGCGGGGCCATAAGGCTTTCCGCCAAAATGTCCGTGAAGGGGCGGTCTTCTTGCAGGCCCTGCACCATTATAAGGAGTAATCATGGTTTTTCTTCCGGCTTATTACGAGTTTATCAACCCGGTGAAAATAATTGCCGGAAAGGCTGCCCTGGACAACCTGGCTTTTGAGCTGGCAATGCTTGGCGCCAGCAGGCCGCTGGTCATCACGGATCAGGGCGTTGTGGCCGCAGGGCTGATGCAGCTTGTGGCAGATGCCTTTGCAGGCTCGCCTGTGCAGATGGGCGCGGTTTATGAGGACACCCCTCCGGATTCATCGGACAGGGTTGTCAACGCCCTTGCCGGGCTTTACAGGGAATCTGCCTGCGATTCCATTGTTGCAGTGGGCGGAGGCTCGGTGCTGGATACGGCCAAGGGGGTCAACATTCTGGCAGGCGAAGGGGCAGACGACCTTCTTCACTTCATGGGTGCAGACATTCTAAAGAAAAAGCTGCCTCCCCTCATCGCCATTCCCACAACAGCAGGCACAGGCTCGGAGGTAACATCCGTGGCGGTCATCGCCAACCCTGAAAAAGGCATGAAAATGCCCTTTGCCTCTGTGTGGCTTTTTCCTGATGTTTCCATTCTGGACCCCCGCATGACGCTGACCATGCCCCCCAAGATAACCGCTGCAACGGCAATGGACGCCCTTACCCACGCCATTGAGGCCTATATATGCAAGCAGAAGAACCCCCTTTCGGATTCTTATGCTGTCACGGCCATAAGCCTCATAAGGGATTTTCTGCCGACTGCCGTGAAAAACGGCAGGGATGAGAAGGCCCGCTTTGCCCTTGCCAATGCTGCGCTGCTTGCAGGGGTGGCCCTCACCAATTCAATGGCAGGGGCTGTCCATTCTCTGGCCCATGCGGTTGGAGCTGTGTGTCATGTTCCCCACGGAGTCGGCAACGCCATTTTCCTGCCCTTTGGTATGGAGTACAACCTGAAAAAGGCAGGGGATCTCATTGCCGAGCTTTTGCTTCCCATAGCAGGCGAGGAGATTTGCCTGTCCACCCCCAAAAACCGGCGCGCCCAGCGGGCAATAGAGGCTGTGCGCGAACTGAACCGGGAGCTTAACCGCCTCTGCGGAATGCCTATAACATTAAAGGATGCAGGCGTGCCCAAGTCAAAGCTGGAGGAATGCGCCAGGATAGCCATCAATGACGGCGCGCACACATT
>JAGVAW010000123.1 GCA_020060085.1 Desulfobacterales bacterium | reverse complement strand
GGTTTTCCTCCATTTCCTTGAACAGGGCAAAGGGAGCGGCAAAGCTCATCAGGTCCTTTTTGAGCGCCCTTTTCACATAAAGCCGTGCAGAAATATCGGTGAGGCCTACAACAGCCCTGGGGGCCTTTGAGCGGGATTCCTGCAAGGGGTAAAGGGCAAGGGTCTGGCAGCCTGCTGCCCAGGGTATTACCACATTGTCGTTGGTGGGGCGGCGGTGATTGGCAAAAATCACAAGGGCTGCAAGCTGATCCATGTCTGCCAGAAAGGCCACTATGTCCGGCGGATTTTCCCTTTCATCCACCTGGGAAAGGGGCTGAAAAACAGCGTATTTTTGCGGCACATCTGTTATGGGCAGGTTTTGGATGAATTTTTCTACAAGTTCCGGGCTTTTAAGGTAGCGCTCGCCCAGCAGAAAATCGTCATAAAACTCCTGCCGCACAAAGGGCTTAAGCTGCCCGGCAATCTGCTCGCCCTTTTCCGAGCCTCTGTTGCCTGTGGAAAGAAAGCGGCAAAAGCCCTCCTCGCCGCCGGGGAAAGCCTTGTAAGTGTTGCCAAAGCCAAGCCCCACGCCTCCGCCGTAGCAGCCGTAAGTCTCACGGTCAAACACCGCTGTCTTGCCCCGTGCAGCAGCCGCCAGCATGAACATCACGCACCCGAACCTGCCCTTTTTGAACTGCTTTGCATCCTGGGGCTTTTTGTCTGTCCAGGAAATCGCCACCGGCGAAAACTCCATGCCAAGGGCCTTGGCAATTCGGCTTTTCATGTCTTTCTCCCTTCTTTTTATTCAACAGGCAGGCCAGCGCCTTTTTGAATTTGGCCTGTTGTATAAGGCCTGTCTATGGCAGGTAAATTTGCCATAGAAAACATCACTTTGACTTTATTTCTTAACAAAGGATAGCGTTAACTTCAAGCTTGGCGCGCTTGACCCGGCTTTAGAATGCCGGTTTGCGAAAACAAAAAGGCACACAAAAGGAAAAAACCATGCAGAAAATAGATTGCAAAGGGCTGGCCTGCCCCAGGCCCGTGCTTATGGCAAAACAGGCAATAGAATCAGGCGCATCAGGCCCTATAACCCTTATTGTGGACAACCTTGCAGCAAAGGAGAATGTGCTTCGCTTTCTTGCCTCCCAGGGCTACGAGGTTGAGGTGAGCCAGCAGGACGACCACTTTGTGCTCACAGGAAAACCCGGCAGCAAAAAAGCCAAAGAACCTGAACCAGGAAGCGCAACAGGCGTGGAAAAAGCCTCAAAAATCCTCATCTTCTGCCCCACAGACCGCATCGGCTTTGGCGACGACGAGCTTGGCAGAAAACTTATGGCCAGCTTTCTAAAAACAGTAAACGAAATGGGGCCTGACCTCTGGCGGCTCGTGCTTGTCAATAACGGCGTGAAACTCGCCGTCACCGGCTCGCCCGTACTTGATGACCTTCAAAAACTGGCAGACAGCGGCATTTCAATCCTCGTCTGCGGCACCTGCCTCACCCACTTTGACCTTATGGATAAAAAACAGGTGGGCCAAACCACCAATATGCTCGATATCGTAACCTCCATGCATTTGGCAGATAAGGTCATAAGCCTGTAACAGACAAATACGCGGAAAAAAGAAAAGAAAGAAAAGAAGAAAAAGAGGGGAAAAGAGATTTTGGGGGGAAGCCCTTTTTTGAAAAAAAGGGCTTCCCGAAAAACCCCCCTTCCCAAAAAACTTTAAATAATTATAGTGTGTTATCAAAAAAAGTTGGATGAGCGTTACGCAGGGTGGCACTGGCAAATGTTGCCAGATTCGTAGGTTGGGCTAGCAAATCCGGCCTGTAACATCGCCGGAGGCCCTTGGCCTTGTTTAAGGATTTGCGTAGCCCAACACCACAAGGGGGCGTTTTCAGATTGTCGCAAATCAGCCGCGCGGCTTTTTGGCGTCGGCTGAATTTGCCTTGTTATGTGTGTTATTGCTCAAAACTTCATGATTCCTCGTTCTTCATGAACACTTCTTTCCACATGCCCATAAATACCCCACATATCGTCTTTTTTACCCACCATTAAAAAGATGCGCTTGTCAATGCTGCATATATAGCGCACACGATCTTGCTTAATATTATTCCAACTTGCTATAGCTTGACTTGACTTGAACTGCTTTCCAGGCTCATCTTTTGTATTCTCTTTGAGCCATTTATAAATACGATTGCCATCAAGTTTTTGAGCAACCTTATCATGAACATATTGAACAATCCAAACAGTAAGCCCTGCTATCGCGCCCCCAGCGCCACCGATAACTATTCCGTCAACAACGGTTGTCATTTGTGGCTTGCTCCTTCAACACACATAACAGATTCGTTGGGATAGCAAATCCGGCCTGTAACATTGCCGGAGGCCCTTGACCTTGTTCCTGATTTGCGTAGACCAACACCAAGGGGCCGTTTCCCCGATTATTGCCATTGCCGCAGGGTGTCATCAGACATCAATCCGCTCCTGTTCTATGCAGGGGCGCAACTGGGGCCGCAGAGCCTTTTCCGTGACCAGATCCACAGGGCAGCCAAACAGGTCCTCAAGGTAAAACTGCACACCAAAGTACTTTTTGGATGTGGCGGGGCCGTCAAAGGCGACCAGAATATCAACATCGCTGCCGCTTGCAGCCGAATTGCGGGCGGTTGAACCAAACAGGGCCAGCCGTGTCACGCCGAAACGGGCTGAAAGTTCGGGCTTGCTGCCTGCCAGAAGCTTGATGGCCTGTTGCCTGTTCATGGCCGATTCCTCTACCCTGTTCGTCAAATTCTCCCGGACACCGGGCAAGGGCTTGCCGCCGATCTTTCAAAGCAGCACGATTTGATGCTGCACAGCTCACAAAAACCAATCAAGATTTAAATTTTACCAGATGCCGCAAGCCTTTGTCCAGCCAGCGCAAAGGGCAAGCTCCCCCCGCCCCTCAAACACAAACGCGCAGGGATTTGCCCAAATAAAGGCTGGCAAGGCTTGCAGGACTTTAATCCTTCACCCACAGCCGAACGGGGCGGTTCCAGGGAAAGGAGAGCAAGGCGCACGAGCGAGAAAGGAGGGAGTGTACTCAAGGTACATGACCGACTTTCGAGCGAAGTGCAACGCCGCTATCATTTTCCTGGGGCCGCCCCTGTACATACAGGGCTTTGTCCAAATGGTCGTAGGCTTTGGCGCCGCGAGCCGGGAAGGGGCTTTAGGCATACTCCAAGTATGTCGAGTTCCCTGCACGGCGAAGCGCAACGCAGCCTCCCCCGCCCTCAAACATACAGGGCTTTGCCCAAATAAAGGCTGGCAAGGCTTGCGAGCCGGGCAAGGGCGCAGGTGTGCTGTTTGCACATCAAGTCCCTTGCCCGGCGAGCGTAACG
This sequence comes from Desulfobacterales bacterium, assembly GCA_020060085.1. Taxonomy (GTDB): domain Bacteria; phylum Desulfobacterota; class Desulfobacteria; order Desulfobacterales; family Desulfatibacillaceae; genus JAGVAW01. The sequence continues at coordinate 9,711 of JAGVAW010000123.1, read as the reverse complement.
CAGCCAGCATTTATTTGGCAAAGCCCCTTATTTCCAGAACTGGCCGCCCAGCGTCTGTACTATCCTCCACCCCTTTCCATCATTAGCCAGCACATCGTTGACTGTGGATTTCTCCTGGTGAACAAGGTCCTGGCGTAGGATGCGGCCCACAATGGTCACATTGTAGCTGGCAACAGCCTTGCCGTCGGGCCTTGCTGAAACAGTGAGGTTTTCGATTTTGTACTCCACCCTGTCGAACACCCTGAATGAGTTGTCCAGCATCTCCTCCACATCCACAAGGTCCGTGCCGTCTGCGGCTGTCCAGCGGTCATCCATGAGGCGCACAACCGCGCTGGCATTGCGCTGCTCGTAGGTACGGGCGAATGTGGCGTAAAAATCCCGCACCTGGGCGGTTACAACTGCAACCAGGGACTGCCTGGCCTGGGCAATGTAATCATTGAGTTTGACAATAAGGTCATGGCCGCGGCTTATAAGCTCCTTGGCACCGGCCTCGTTGGCCGAGGCATAGTAGGCAAGCGTGGAGCCGGGCCTTATGATGTTTTCCAGATTTGCGGCCATTTGCCTGGCTTTTTCTATGCCCTCTTCGGAATGGGCCTGCCCGACAAGCTGCGCTGCCTCTTCCAGCAGCTTTGCAACCCCGGCCAGATGGCTATCCCTGGCAATGAGATACTGCATACGGGAATAGGCCCAGGAAAGGGCGCTGTTGAACCTGTAATAGGAGCGCACAACAGCCATGGTTGAGGAAAGATAAACCCTTTTGGCAAGGTCATCGTAAATTTCGCGGCCCTCATCCCGCAGGGAATCAACGCTTCTGCGGAAGGCGGCTTCCGAGGAAATGCTGTTGGTCTTTGCAAGGGCTTCTGCCTGCCGGGTAAAGGCGTCAATTTTGGCAGCCCTTTTGGGAAAGCCTGCTGCTATCTCTTTTTTAACCGGCTCGACTTTTTGCTCGTATTGCCTGCGTATGTTTTCCAGCCGGGTAAAAACCGGGCCTGCGGCGGGCCAGCCTGCGGCCAGATCCTGGGGGTCGGGCGCATACCAGTTGTATGCGCTGCGCTCGCCCCAGGAAAGGGAAAAGGGGTTTACCACCGCACTTAAAACCGCGTCAAGGTAAAGAAGGCGCAAAAGACCCGGAGCCAAGTCAATCAGCTTGCTGCGCATGTTTGAAAGGGTGGACTCAATGCGTTTTTCCGCACTGTTGTAAGCGCGGTATGCGCTTTCGTAGCGGTTGTAGGCGTTTGCCGCGGCGCTGTCGCCCGCCTGGAAGCGCTGCTTTATTCCGGCAAGCTCCTCAAGTGAGCGGGGAGTGCGGCGATACTCTTCCCAGTCGTAGCGCATCACGGCAAAGAGGTGCTTTTCAATTTCCTCCTCGTTTGCCAGAGAGCGTATAAAGTCTTCGGCAGTGTCCGCAGCCTCCTTTGTGATTCCGCTGTACTCAAGAAAGCTCCTGCCGTGGGTGCCGGAGCGGTCAAGGCTGGGGTTGATATAGGCGTAATAGGCCTCCTTTTTAAGTTCGTAGAGGGCCTCCGCATCTTTTAACAGAGCATCCGAGCCCTGCATGGCGTTCTTTATTTCGCTTGCCCGCCGGGCATTTTCAGTAACAGAGTCATTCCAGACCTTTATGGTTTCCTCGCCGGACTTGGCCGCGGCGTTGTAGATGGTCATGGCCATATTCATCTGGGCAAAAAGGCCGGAGGCGGAATAGTAATGGCCCGTATCCGTTCCTGCCCAACCGAAGTAGTCCCACACCATGCGGTTTGGCTCCAGCTCGTTTGCCAGGCCGTCTATTTCGCTTGCAAAGCCTGAAAATTGCAAGTCAGCGGATTGACATGCGCTGTAAATCTCCTTGGCAAAGTCGGCGAACTCTTTGATCTGCTTTTCCCATGCCTCAATCGTCTTGGAGGCGTCCTTGAGGCTCCAGACAGGCGGGCTGCTGCTGCTGGTCTGGTTGTAGATGAAGCTGTAATTCCAGTAGTAGGACCAGGCGGCATTGGCAAGGTTGCTGCCGTGCAGGCCTACATTATGCAGGGGAACGGTTTTCATTTCAACGGTCTTTTCCCATACATTTATGATATGGGTATCCACCTGGGTTTCCAGAAGGTCGTCAATGCGCTGGGCAAAGGCGCGCCATCTTTCCAGCTCGGCCCTTTCCTCCTCATTCAGCCTCTTCATAGGCTCTTCAAACTGCTGCTTGTAGGCCTCGCTCTCCTTTTGGGCTGCGGCCCAGTAGGCGTCTGAAGCAGCACGGAGCCGCGCAGATGCTGCATCGTAAAGGCTTTTGCGGGTGGCGGCGTCCTCTATGGTGCGCAGCCTGGGCAGAAGCTCATCCCAGAAGTAGCGGCTTGCCGCGGTCCAGCTTTCGCCGTAGGGCCTCATCTGCTCCGAGCGGTAGGTGGATGCGTCAATGTAGGCCTTTTGTTTAAGCTGGCGGTAGGTTTCTCCATTAATGGAATTGCTTTTAAGGTCATTCCAGGCGCTCTGGGCAAGGGCGAAGGCAGTTCCGTAGGCCTTTGCCTCGCCCGGGTAGCGCTTAACCTCCACAGTGGGCGGGTTCTCTATTTTCCGCGCCAGATCCATGGCATTGCTCACCTCCATGTGGCGGCGGATTTGGGCAATGTTGATTTCAATCTGCTTGAGGCGATCTTCCAGGGCCTTGACATGACCGGCAACCAGGGGGATTGTTTGGTCCAGCTCAATCTTGGCCTTGTATATGGCCTGGATCGCAGGGCCGAGCCTCTCCTGGATAAAGGTGATTTTGCCCGTGACAACAGCCTTGGATACAGCCACATCTTCAGGGTTCCTGCTCCATCTGTTCCACCAGGTGTTGTCAACCATGCCGCGGGCCACAAGCAGATCCGCCACATCCTGCTGGCTCATTTTTATGGCACCGTCAAGCTGGGTAAGGGCCGGGCCGATGGATCGGACAGTTTCCGACACCGTGCGGACCCTGGCCTTTAAGGGCGGGTTGTCCATTGCGCCGCCCACGCGATCCTGCACAAAGGTGGCTGTTGCCACAACAATGGAGTTACCGGGGTTGACCTTTTGCAGAGAATCGTGGGCAACACTTACAAACCCCACAAAGGCGTTCCATAGCTGAAAGCCCTGGAGCCTTATCTCCTGGCGTTTGAGGTAATAGTAGGCTTCAACATAGTCCTCCTTGGCCTTTTCCAGCTCAGCCGCTTTTCCCTTGAGGCCGCTCAACTGCTGCTCAAGCTCCTTTTTTTCCTCAAGGAGCTTTTCTATCCACTCCTCTGTGGCAAGGGCAGGCCCGGCAAGGGCCAAAAAAGCAAAAAGAACGCAAAGAGCAAGGGCAACAGCGCCAAAAAGAGCAGGCAAGCCGGGCCGCAGGGATGCTTTGGCCTTGGGACAGCGTTTAAAATTGCACTCCATCATTCTTTCCTTTTTTTATTGGGCAGGCTGCTGGGCCGGGGTGAGGGCCTGGGCTGCAGCCTGGGCCTTTTGCTGTGAGAAGAATATCTCGTTTTCAAGCTTCAGGGTCGTGAGGTTGGCCTGCTGGGCAATGGGGGAGATTTTTTCCTGAAGCTTCAAATTGCAGGCAAGTGCGGCCTCGGCCTCCTCGGAAAGCCATTTGCTGACCATAAGCCCGAAAACCAGCCCGGTCAGCTCCGGGTCTGCCATCTGCTCGATGTCGGCAGCAGCCTTGGGGTCCTCTTTTTTGAGACGGGCAAGAACGCCATCCTGGGAAAGGGCCTTTGTGGCCAGATAGGCATCCACCGCTTTGCGGCAGGCGGCTATTTCATTTTCCATGCCCTGGGGGGCTTTTTCCTGGGCTGCAAGGGCCTTGCTGAAATTGTCCAGCGCAGCAAAAAAAGCGCCCTTTTCCACGCCAAGCTCTGCAAGCTGCTGGGCTGCGGACATGGAGCTTGATCCCACAAGCTGCATACGGGCATTATCCAGGGCAATGGCGGATTGTGAAAGGGCATCAAGGGCGGAAATGGCGGCTGCGTTGAGATTCTGGGCAGCCTTTGACTCTTTTTCCAGCTTTGCCTGGAGAGCCTTTTCCTCGTCAAGAGCTTTCTGCTCGGCGCTCACCGGGGCTGTGACTTCCTTGCCCTTTGCAGGGGCCTTCTTTTCTGCTGCAATGCAGTTTGCTGCAACAAAGCCTCCAAAAATGACCGCAAGAGCCACAAAAAAGATTCGTTTAAACATGGCCTTTTCTTCCTTTATGGTAAGGGTGCAAATCAATACTCCAATTTTATTCTATAGCACAGATAAGCTTTTTTGAAAATGCCTTGAGGGAATCACTACCACACTTAGGGCATCCCTCATACGCGCAGGTCGGTCCCAGGGAAAGGAGAGCTTTGTCACGCCTTGTTTTTCCCTTTCAACCACCAGCATACAGGGCGGTCCCAGGGAAAGGATAGCAAGGCGCACGAGCCGGGCAAGGGCGAGGTGTACTTGTTGTCCATTGAGTCCCTTGCCCGGCGAAGTGCAACGCAGCTATCGTTTTCCTGGGGCCGCCCTGTCAATAGGCCGTCTTTATGCCGCCCTACATACCCTGCCATGTCATGACAGGCGCAAACCCCTCCAGGCCCTGCCTTACCTGTAATAGGATGAAGGCCAAATCCCGATAACACCGGAATCTGGCCCGGCTTTTTCCATCTTTCACCTGTGTCACACCCAAAAAACACGAGGTTTAAAACAAATGTCCGTCCCCCTTGCTGTCACCATTGGATCAGCCCTGTTGGGCACGGCAGGATCAATTCTTGCCGGAGACGCCCAGGCCGGTGCTGCCCGGCGTCAGGCCGAGCTTTACGACCGTCAGGCTGCCTACATAAACGAAAAAACCGACTGGGAGCTGGCGGTTTTAAATGAGAGCCTAAACCGCGAGCTGGCCATGCTGGATGCAGGCCGCGCGAATGAGTTTGCAGCCCAGGTGCGGCGCAAAAGGCTGCTGGCAGGAACAGCCATCTCCCGCACGGGCAAGGCGGGTGTACGCATGGAGGGCAGCCCCATGGACGCGCTGGCCTCCTCCATTGCCGCTGTGGAGCAGGATTTGGCTGTCATGCGCTTCAATGAAAGCTTTGTCCGCGAATCCATGATCCGGGATGTGCGCCTTAAAAGCGAAGCCGCGCGCATAGCGCAAAAATATTCGGTGATGAGTGCGGGCATGAGCGCAGATGCCATGAGGGCCTCGGCAGGAGATATTTCCACAGCCTCGCTGATAAGGGCGGGGACAACACTGTTGGGGCATATGGGTGATTACTACCTTACAAAGTAAGGGGCGGTCCCAGGAAAAGGATAGCTGTGTTGCGCTTCGCCGGGAAGGGGACTCGATGTGCAAACAGCACACCTTCGCCCCTTCCCGGCTCGCGCGCCTTGCTCTCCTTTCCCTGGAACCGCCCTGTACGCTGGCGATTGAAGGGAAAAGCAAAAAGCGCGTGGCGCTCATGGCAACAAAAGCCGGGGAAAATGCAAAACCCCGGGTGGCACTGGCAACTTGTTGCCAGTGTGCTTGCAGCACAAGAGGCAAGGCTACCAGGCTGCCAGGAAAAGGCGCGCCCAGGATGGCAAGGAGGATAGGAATTTCGGCCCTTCGATAGCGCCGTCTGCCTTAAATGACTGGGCTGAAGGGCGGGCGGTCACAGCCTGGTTTTGTTGGGCTACGCTGCGATAGTCCAACCTACAAATCTTCTCCCTTTTGACACTCATCCCATGAAAGGCTTTTTACATGCTCACAATTCCAATGGAGCAAAGCCGGGCGGCTGTTGTCGGCCCGTCTGCGCCCACAGCGCCTTTTCTGCCGGGTAACCCCTTTGCATCGGCCAGGGTCACGGCTGCTGGAGAGGAAACCGGCCTTGCCCTTATGGGTCTGGGCAACCAGACCCGCAGGCTTTCGCGGGATATGCTTCTTCTGGCAGCACGGGCCGGGGAGCAAAAAGACGCCCTTTTGGTAAATGAAAAAATTGCCTCCCTTGCCCAATACAGCCTTGAATTGGAAAAAACGCTCCAGGAGAATTTTCCAGGCGGCCTAGCCATCGGCAATGTTACAAGGCAGGGCCTGCAAAACTATGACAATGCTGTGGCAGACCTTTCCGGCCAGCTTGAAAAACCTCGCCAAAAAGAGCTTTTTGCCCGCCATGCACAAAGTATGCGGCTTTTGTTTTCCAAGGATCTTGCCCGCCATGAAACAGGGCAGCAGGCCCTTCACCAGGAGGCCGTGACCCAAAGCACCCGCAACAGCTATCTGGAAAAAGCCAGGCTTTTGGGCCAAAGCGGCGACCCGGACAGTTTTGAAAACCTCCTGCCCGTGTTTGATGAATTGATAGCCCGGCAGTTTGCCGGCTTTATACCAGATGAAGCCCAGCGGGAGTTCGAATCGCTTGCCCGCAGGCAATTCATGGAAGCCTTAAGCCTTGCCGACCCTCAAAGGGCAGCCGGGCTTCTGGACAGACCAACCCTTACCGGCCAGGGATGGAGCGCCATACAGGAGAGCCTGGGCAGCAGGGCTGTAATCTGGCGGCACACTCTGGACAATTTGACCGTGCAGGGCATTGAAAACCGGGCCAAAGAGGACCAGCTCCATAAGGAATATGCTGCAAATGCCAAGGCCGAGAATATCCACTACAAATTGACCCTGCACCTTCAGGATACCGCCCTGACGGGCCAGACCCCGCGTGAGGCCCGTCAATTCATTGATGATCTCTCGGCCCTTGGCGGGCATCATGCCAAGGATGCACAAGCCTGGGCAAGCCGATTTTCATACAGCATGGAAATCTGGAGCAACCTGGCAGGCAGCCGGAACCGCCCCTTTGCCGAGCGTTTTGAGCGACTTGAAAAGCTAAAACCAAAGAAAGATGACCCCCATTTTGAGGACAAAAATGCTGCATACCTTGCATTCGCTTTTCAGCTTGAGGCAGCTTCGGAGTTTTTTCAAACGGATCCGGCAGGCTATGCTCAAAGGCTTCTTGAAGTGCAGCAGGGCGCAAAAGAATTTGCCGCCCTGCCCCAGGTAACCCGCATTCAGCAAATTTTTGACCTGCAAAAAACCCTGGGCAGGGGGGAGCCGCTTGTGCTTTCTGCAGATCATAAGGAGTTTTTCTGGCACAATTTCAACCAGGGGGATGCCCAGACCCGCGCAGAGCTTCTTACAGGCCTCAAAGAATATAAGCACTACCAGCACCAGGTCTGCCAGGAGCTTGGCCTGCCGCCCACTTACAGCCTTGCCGCCACCGTTGACCGATACCTGGCAAAGAGCATTGTGGCTGCCTACGATGCGGCGGTAAAAGGCTTCGGGCGCAGAGCCTTTGAGCTGGCTCACCAGTCATGGCCGCCAGCACCCGGTTTCTGGGACACCAACAAGATGGGCGGCATTTTAAGCCTCATTGCCAACAAAACCTCCAATTCCCAATACACGGTGATGGCAAATGACTATTACCTTGCCTTTGCGGAGCTGACCCTTCAGACGGGCAGCTCTGAAAGGGCTGAGGATGTCATGTTCCAGCACATTGATCTTGTGAGCCAGAAAGATATTCTCATCGGCTGGATTCCCACAAGGGAAATAAACAGAAGCAAAGAAGACATACTGAATTTTCTCGGACAGCAAAAAATTACTGCTGCCAACAAACTCGCCCAAGATCCTACAAAGAAAGATGAGGCTGGAAGGATAATGGCTGACAGCTTCTTTGTTCCTTCTGCAAGGGGCGATTCCTTTGTGCTCATTCATCCGGATTCAAAAACTGCATTCACATTGCCCAACGAGGACAAACCCTTTGAGGTGACATTCAAAGAGCTTCGAAGGATCATCCCCGCAAATAACTATTGAGAACCTGCTTCAACCCTTTGCAAAATCAGGATTCAGCAAAAATTTGAAAGGCGGGGATAAGCAAAATTGCGGCACAGGACTCTTGCAACAGGGAGCTTTCCATGCAGACCATATATTCGCCTGGACCCTTTACTTCCAGGCCCGAAGAAATCGAACTGGCCTATGTAAACCGCTACATCAGCCCCCATGAATATATCTGGGCAAGAGCCATGCATAGCTGGGAGGAAAACCTGGCTTCCTTGTTTTACCGCTCTGCCATGTCTTTTTTTAGCCTGGAAAGCGAGCAGGCCCGTCAGGAATTTCTAAGAAGGCGCCAGATGCGCCAGGACATCATCAGCCGCTTTGACAGCGCAAGGGGCTATGACTATTTTGGCTGGGCAGCCGCATTGGCCGCAAACATTGCAGACCCGGTGGGCCTCATCCCCTTTTTCGGCCCTGCTGGCAAGGCAGCCTCCCTGGGGCGGGCGGGAATAAGGGGCCTGGGTGCCGCAACCCGTCAGGGGAGGATGTTGTCCGGCGCAGTTACAAGCGCAATGGATCATATCATTGGCGAAGGCCTCGCCGCTGCCCTTGCAAAAAACCAGCTTGCCGATATCGGAATGCCTGTGGGCAGCCAGGCCTGGCATGACCGCCTTTGGACAGGGGCCGGATCAGGTGCAATTTTCAGCGGCTTATCAGGAGGCCTTTCCAGGAGGCCCGGATCTGTAACCACCCCCCACCCAAGCGTCCGCCAATACAAAATAAGGCCTGGCATCAACCTTCCCGGCTGGGGCGGGTCGCGTACAGACCTTGCAGCCCAGGAGCCTCTTGAAGACGGCAGGCATATCAGCCCGCCACCCCATATCGGATCAGGCCTTGGGCTTGGCAAGGCCCTTTGGGACATGGAAACAGGCAGGCCCGTGAGTGTTTCGCGCACAATGACAGAGTGCCGGATGCCCCAAACCCTGCAAGCCTCCCCCATCTGGGACCGCGTGGAGCACAGGCCCACCCTTTACGGCTCGGCCCTCCACTATGCTGCCCATGCCGATATTCAATAGGCCAACACACCATACTTATAAAGGAAATCCCAATGCAAAGCCCTGCCTGCCCGTCTCCCCCAGCCCTGCACGATCTGGCTGACCGCCTTTTTGACCTGGACATTGAAACCCTTGTCCGCTGCCCTGCCCACCAAAGGCAAAAGGCCCTTGCCCTGCAACAGGCCAGGCTTTCAAAGTGGGCACGGCAAAAAAACCAAAACTCCATCGCAAGCCGCCAGGCCTGCCATGAAAAATCCCAGGCCCTTGCCGCGCAGGTGGGCCAGCTTCTTGATGAAGGCAAAACGCCTGCCAGTGCCCTGGAGGAAATCTTTTACGGCAGCAGCCCAAATATGGGCATGGCAGGCAATCAGCCATCTGTGGCAGCCCTGGCCCAGAGCCGCACAGCCTTGTGGATAAGGGCGCTTGACAGCGCGCTTGGCAAATCCCCGGCAAGCGGAATCTTAATGCCGGATGCTGCCCTTGTTCTGGAAAAAGGCATGGAAGGCTGTTTTAATCTGTTTTTCCAAGGGCAGCCGGTTTGCGAAAGCAGAGCCATTTCAGAGATCAAAAAGAAGTCCGAAGCGCTGCCTGCCCAGGATGGCGCTGCCCCGGAGGACGAGCTTTTAGCCCAGGCCGCAGACACAATGGCGCAGGCCTTTTTTTTGCTTTTTGGCGAAATTTGCAGGGATCTGGCCCAAACTGGCCTGGACACAGGCACCGGATGCAGCCAGGGCATTGTGCCGCCTCCAATTGCAATCGACCCCGTGCACCTTTGCGCCCTTGGATTTGATGCCTTTGCCCAAAACGCATCAGAGCTTGTTGATGCAGACAAAACTCTGGGGCCTGGCGGCGCAGCGGGCATTGTCGGACATTTTGCAGCCTTTTTCCCTGTTTGGAGCGGCAGGCTGCCTG
>JAGVAW010000134.1 GCA_020060085.1 Desulfobacterales bacterium | reverse complement strand
CCTTATTGAATGAGCCTTTTCCCCGTTGAAACAGGCCGCCAGCATCCCGGAATTTTCGTGGCTGGCGATTGTCCGGCCAAGGCAATGAAAGCCTTGCTTTTGGGAATTATCTGTTTTAATGAATGTACTACCGGATATACGATGCCTTTTGGCGAAACCTGCCCCAACCCAAAGGAAATCAAATGCAAGATTCTTCTGCCAATTTAACTGAATACAAGCTTCCAAGACAGTTGAGCCAGTTCCAGCAAAAAATGTATGAACACCTTATAAGGTGGAAGTGGACGCATATCACCCGCGAGCCGGGCGTTTTCAGGGACAGGGAATATGATGCAATCCTGCCGGATTCACTTGCAAAACAGTATCCTGTTATCTTTGAACCCATCCGGCAAAGTTTGAAAGAGTATCAGGAAGGTGAGCATCGCTTTCGCCCTCACAAGTATTTTAATCACATGGCAAGCTCCCAGGCTGCCAATATAAATCTCTTTCTGCCTGTGCTTTTTCATAAAAATGCCTCAAAAATTCTTGGCGCGGTGAAGCCGGACTTCAAAAGACTCGCCACGGATAAACTGTATAATGGCTTTTACCTTGAGTACTTTGATAAGGATAACCGCCTGAACGACAAAACCAAGACCACAGGCACGGATTCGGACATTGCCATTGCCTACTACAATTCCAGCGACAGCTTATGCCTGTGGCTAATTGAGCACAAGCTGACGGAAAAGGAGTTCACAACCTGCGGCGGGGCCAAAAGCAAGGGCAATAAGGCTAAAGAAAATTGCGGAAAAAGCTTTGGGGAAATTTTAAACAACAGCCAGCTTTGTTATTACCAATATAAAAAAGAGTATAGTTATTGGGATATTACAAGGCAGAATCTTGATTTTTTCAGGAATCCGCCCGATGGCCCATGCCCCTTCAGGGGCGGGATGAACCAGTTGTGGCGGAACCAGTTGATGGCCCTTGCCATTGAAAAAGGGCCGCAGCCTTACAGCCAGGTGTTTTTTTCGGTTGTGAGACACCCGGAAAACGAAGCCCTGAATGGGACCCTGGACGAATATCGAAAATTTTGCGGAAACAACCCCAAATTTTCGGTTTTTACATCTCAAGACATACTTGATGCTGCCAAAAAGCACGGCGACAAGGAATTAAACCAGTGGATAGACTGGTATCAGGCTCTCTACAACTTGAAGTAAAAGGGCAGCGATGCATTCGCAAACCTCTTGTGCTTCGCACCCCGGCAATTCTTGCCGGGGCCACCCATGCTTTCGCCTTTGAGGAAGCATTGCCAGCGGCAACCGGGATGAGGCAGAGAAAGTGGAGGTTCAGTTGTCAAAAGTAAGCTGGAATCTAATTGAGGAGGACAGGTAGATGAAATCCATCGGATTCACATTCAGTAAAAACGAAGTGTGGTTTGTGATCCTTGAGGGGGATCTTCAAGCCCCTGTGTGGGTGAAAAAGGATCGTTTTATTCACCCAGACGGACAGGATGTTGGCACCACTCTTCAGGCTCTTAATTCAGTGCTGAATACACTACTGGTGTCTGAAGAACCTGACCAGATTGTCGTTCGTTTCACGCTGTCTGCCAGCACAGCTAACGAAGTACAGCGCACATACTATTCGCAGGGGGTTTTGTTCCGGCTGGCGGCTACTCTCAACATACCCTGCGTGCCCATAAACCCGGCCAAATTCACCCCTGCCCGGTTTAACTTCCCGAAGGGAACTATCTGCATGGGAAAAGTTGATCAAGCATTTGGGGATCAACCCCCTTACTGGAACAAGACGACGAAGGAGACTGCACTCGCAGCGTGGCTCGGACTCGGAGGAGATATCTCTTGATCTTTCCAGCATACCCGACCCAACAGAATAAGTTTGTTTTTCAAAATTACCTTGGAAATGGTGCATTCGGACATGTCTTGCAGGCGAAAGATGTGGCAGTAAATGCTCAACGCGCAGTGAAGTTGATATATGTGCCCGACCAGTCTCGCGTTCAAGCAACAATTCGAGAAGCACAGGCGCTGGAAAAATGTCGGCACGATAACATCGTGCACATGTGGGAAGCTGGCATCCTACCAGTTCGGCAGTCAGCACTCTCACCAGCAGAATTGACAAGGCTTCGTGGCCTTAATCACCAATTTTTCGGTACCCCAACTCCAATTCCTAATCCCGTGTATTACATCTATATCTCGATGGAACTTCTGCCCAGAGGAAGTGTCGAGACATTCATGCAAGCCAACTTCATCTCTGTTCGGCGAGCGGTTGGGATGGTCCAGCAAGCATCAATAGGACTTGCCCATGCTCATGAAATCGGAATCGTTCACAGCGACCTTAAGCCCGGAAACTTTATGTGCGACCAAAACGGGAACATAAAGCTCTCTGACTTTGGTCTGGCCTATGCACCCGCCCTTATCATGGCGACCCCTAATTGGTATTGTGTTCACGCTGCTCCAGAACTGTTTGCTGGGGGTTCCCCTTCATTTCAAACGGACATTTACGCTATGGGCGTTAGTCTCTACCGTTTGGTCAACAATGTAGCCAACATTTGGGGACAGGTGCCCGCACTGCCCAATCTGCCGCAACTAGTTCAGGCGGGAAAATTCCCAGATCGCTCAACCTATCAACCTCATGTGCCGCTTTCGGTAAAGAGGATCGCGAATAAGGCCATGAACATAGCCCCCGTAAAACGGCATGACAGAGCGACTGACCTTGTCAACGCGCTAAATAGACTGCGCTTCAATCTTGATTGGGAGCCCATCAATCCGGATACCCTGTGGCAAGTGCCGAAGGAGAATATCACCTTGGGCATTGAACTTGCGCCTCGGAATCAGCATGCGGTCATCTTCAAAAAGAATGGCCGCCGTGTAACTCAACACTGTTCCTGCCACCAAGACCTACCGGGCGCTACCGTTGCAATGTTTAAAATAATTCAAGATACCACGCTTCGCTGAAGGGGAGAAACAGAACAAGCAGAAGATGGCTTTCGCGCCAAGAGTAACTAGCAGTCTACTGAATCGATCTGATCGATTCGCAGGGTGGCACTGGCAAATGTTACCAGTGTGCTTTCAGCACAAGAGGCAAGGCCTGGCCGTTCCGGCTGTTATCACAGCTAACTTATTGTTATTATATTAATTTTTTTGAAAGGGGTGCGGGGGAAACTTTTTTTCAAAAAAGTTTCCCCCGCAAAATTTTCTTCGCTTTTTTTAGTTTTCTCGCAGTTTTCCCGCTTTTTTCAGTTTTCCCGTTTTTTTAAAAATGCGTTTCGGGTGTTGCGGCGGGTGTCAAAACGGGGCGGCGCGGGTGCCGATGGAGCCTAGTCCTGTGAGGCTTATTTTTAGGGATATTTCCTGTTCTCCGGGTTCATCGGCCCAGGCAAGGCTCACTGACCAGCAGGGGCCGAAATAGGTGACGGCAAGGTCCTGGCGCACGCGGCTGTGGTTGGATATATCCTGCTCCATGAAGGCGGCTATTTCCCATTTTTCCTGTATGGGCAGCCATAGTCGGGCAAAGGCGGATTCTGCGTGGTGGCGCACGAGGTTGTAGCCTGTCTGGAAGGAAAAGTTCTGCCGGGTGATTCCCAGGCCTATGGCGCTGTACACAAAGCCCTGCCCGTAAACAGCCAGGTGGCCTTCGCCGCCGATGGAAAGGCCTTGGGCGGGCACAAGCTCCAGGCGGGCCTCCACGGGCGAAAGGGGCCTGCGGCTGCCCGGGGTTTCAAAAAGGGCCGGGTTGTCTTGCGTGGCCTCGTTTATGTCCAAATACTGGGCAAGCTCAAACCATAATATGCGGGCATAGCTTGCCGGGGCATTTTCATCTGCCGGGGCGCTTTTTGTGGTGAGGCTCTGGGCAAGGGACCACCTTAAGGTATTGGCAGCCTCTATCCGGTCTGCATCGTCAAAAAAGGGCAGGGCGGATTGGTCCTTTTCCGGTATATATGCCCATTCCAGCCGGGGGATGAGCACATGGCGCGCACGGCCTGCGCCGGGGGCGGACTGGCCGTAAACCCGCGCAAGCTCGGTGGAAAGGTCTATGCCTGCCTCGTAAAGGGTGCGCTCAAAGCTTTCTTTGCTGCCCGGAGCAAGGCCTTCCATGCTGCCCATGCGCCAGAAGGTCTGACGAAGGCCTATCCAGGGCCGGGCATGGATGAAAGGCCCGGCAAAAAAGGGTGCATCAATGCGGGGGGAAAAATCCGCGCGCAGGGCTGTTGATGCATCTTTGCGAAAGAGGTGGGTTGCATCTGCATTGAAGCCGAACAACAGGGGGCTGAAAATGCCGGGCAAAATCTGCTGTTGGGTCTTGCCGATAAGGATGCGCGGCAGGTTTTGCAGGGTGACATCCTGCTGATTGTGCCTGCGGGCGATGACAGCATCCCGCCACAGGAGGTCGCCCCCAAGCTCGAAGGTCTGCCATGCCTTGTGGCCGTGGAGGCGGTTTTCCCGAACAGGGACATCGAAATCGTCAATATCCCGGCCAAAGGTCTGCGAGAGGTTGCGGTTTGTTGCATCAAAGCCGAAAGCACCGCTGCCAAACTCGCGCAGGTAGTCCTGGTCGCTGACAATGTCAATATCTGCCCGCAGTTTGACACCGTTTTCAAAATCCCTGTCCAGCTTGCCCACAAGCCAGTAACGGTCGCGGTTTTCCCGCAGCCAGGGGTCAAGCGCATAGCCGTATTCTATGCTGTTATCCAGAAGGCCGTCATCAATTTCCTTATCTTGTAAAAATGCGCCAAGCAGATGAATCCGCGAGTTCTCATCGGCTGCATGGCGGAACTCCGCTGCTGCCTGGAGGCCCCTTCTCTCCATGTAATGGTTGTAAAGGGTGATGTCCCAATGCTGTTGCGGCGCAAGAAAAAGGGGCTGGTTAAAGGAAAGGCCCTTGCGGCTGCTCTGGCCTGCTTCCGGCACAAGAAGACCTGTTGTGCGCTTTGTTTTTGCAGGAAAGGCAAACCAGGGCAGATAAAACACGGGTATGTCGCGCAGCCAAAGTGTGGCGCTTTGGGCCGTGCCGTAGCCCTCCACCCTTACCCGCACCTTGCGGGCCGTGATTTTCCAGTCGGGCTTTTCGCCGGGGCAGGCGGTTATGCTGCCGCGCTCCAGGCTGAAGGTGTCCGGGCCTGTTTTTTGTATGAGAGCGCCTTTTATGGTGAGCTCGTTTGCCCGCAGGTAAATGGCTCCGTTTATAACCTCGCCGGTCTGGCCGTCCAGTTCAAAGCGAATTTGCTCGCCTGTAAGAATGTCGTCCCCGGCCTTGACCACCACATCCCCAAAGGCTGTCAGAACATTGTTTGCGCGGTCGTATTCCGCCATGTCCGCTGTGAAGCTCTGGTTGCCCCTTGTCACCACAACATTGCCTGTGGCCGTGTAGGTGTCTGCCTGGGAAGAGTGGGTTATGCTTGCCGCCTCAAGGCTCACCCGCTCCTGCCCGGCGTCTGGCGCAGGCAGTTGTTGGGCTGGTGCCGGGGCTGGGGCCATAAGCATCAAGGCAATTGTAAGGGCAAAAAAAAGGCGCATGGTTTTTTTAAGGAAGGCTTTATTTTTAAGATTGCCAATGCCTGCAAACTTTATCTTTGCACAGGCCACCGGTTTATTGGCAGCTCAAAAGGGCCAACGCAGGTCTTTTTTTGGCAGGCCGACATTTTTTTGCAGCCTGCCAGGGCGAAAAGCCAGGCACAATGCGGCCAGGGCGAATTCAATTTGTGCTATTTAAGAGGGCAAATGTCAAGCTGCCGGGCTTTAGGCCGCGTTTAAACAAGGCTCCTATCCCCGCACAAGGCGGCGGAAAACCAAAACCCCGGCCAGCATCACAAGGCCGCCACCTGCATAGGCAGACCATAGCCCGAAAAGGTCGCGCATTATGCCTCCGCCAACTGCGCCAAAGAGCATTCCCAGGCTGTGGCCCAGGGTGATGAGTGCCATGACTGATCCCATTGAGCTGGTTTTTTTGCCTTCAATTACAGATATGGCCATGTGGGCCGGGGTGGAGATTCCCCCGCCTATGCCCAAAATAAGGCTGGAGGCAAACATGCTCCAAAACCCTGTGGCAACGCAGAAACCGGCCATGCCAAAGGCTGCAAGCACTCCGCCCAAAGTCACCAGAAGCCGCTTGTCGCTGCGGTCGGCCAAAAGGCCGGCAGGGGTTTGCAGCAGGCCCGCCACAAGCACGCTCAACATGAGAAGAACGCCTATCTTCGCGCTGGAAATGCCAAAAACCCCATGTGCATGAACCGGCAGAAAGCTCCACATGACCCCTATGCAGGCCGTGTAGGCAAGGCGGCAGGCAAAAAGGCCCACCACAGCCTTTTCCTTTGCAAGAAGCCTGTACGAAAGGGGCGGGCGGGATTTGTCTGCGCGCGGCTCCCGGCTGACCGGAGGAAGCAGGGTAAGGGCAAGCACGCAGGCGGCAAGGGATAGGGCCAGCATACAGGCAAAGGCAGCCTGCATTCCAAAGGCATCCTTCACCACGCCGCCCAGAACAGGCCCAAGCGAAAGGCTTGAATACATGGAGATGTTGAAAATCCCCATGACAAAGCCCTCTTTGCCGGTGGGGGCCATGTCGCCCACATAGGCAAAGACCACAGGCAGAATCATGGCCGAGGCAAAGCCCTGGAAAAAGCGGATGGCAATCATGCCCCAAATGCTTGAAAAGGCTGCTGCCCCCATGAAGGCCACGGAGGTGACAACATAGAGCGCCAGCCCTGCTGCGATGAAGGGCTTTCTGCCATGCTCATCGGATTTTTTGCCGAAATAGGGCAGAAAAAGCGCCCTTGAAAGGGAAAATGAACCGAATATGAGGCCGATTACAAAGCCCGAAGCTCCAAGCTCATCTGCATACACGGGCAGTAGCGGCACAACGATTCCCACGCCGGTTATGGCTGTGAATATGGCAAAGAAAAGGGCTGCAAATATTTTTCTGTCAATCTTCTTTTCCAAGCGCCCTTTATCCTTTAAAGCCGCGTGAGAAAACGGCGCAGAAGCCCCTTGTCCGTGTCCTGCTCCCGGTAATGAAGCAGGCGGCCCATTTCCTGGTATATTGCCTGCTCCACCTGAAGACGCAGGCGCATCACGGCATTTTCGTCATTATCCTGCCCTGCAAGACGCGAAGTATCAATGGGTTTTGTGAAGCCCGTATAAAGTTTTTCGGGCCTGGGAATGAGTGTAGGCCCTATGCCCCTGGCAAGGGGCGGCACGGCCTCGCCGTTTCGCAGCAGAGAGCCTAAAAGCCCCTTGCGCTCAAGAAAACCGGCAAGGCGGGTGTTCAAAAAGTCGTTGGCATCCAGCAGGATGCTGTAAGCGTTTTCCGGGCCAACAGAGGCAAAGGGCACAATGGGGTATCCATGCTTTATGGCCAGCCTGGCAAAGCCTGTGCGCTCCTTCCAGATGAGCTTGTAAGCCTCGCCCTTTCTCTTGCACACCTCGCGGCCTCCTCCCGGATAAACCACAATGTTGTGGCCCTCCTCCATGAGCCGGGAGCATTGTTCCGGCGTACCTTCCACAGCGCCCAAAGCCTTTAAAAGGTCGCCCCACACGGGAACCTTGAAATGAAAATAATCTCCAAGCCCACGCAGGTAAATACCCTTTGCCCGGTAAAGGTGCGCTGCATAGACACCCACATCCAGAACCCCGTAAATGGTGTGGTTGCCCACAAAAAGATAAGGCCCGCCGCCGTATTTGAGATTTTCCATGCCAAAGATTACGGGCTTGAACCATGCGCGCGACAAAGCGGTTAAAAGCCAGACTGTGTTGGGTGAGATGGGTCTGAAATCCATTCTGTTATCCATCGGTTAAAAAAATTGATTTCAAAAAAAACAGCATCAACTCTTGTAAGAATTATTGCCATGCTTGCCTAATGGCGGATTCCTGATTGGGGCCAGCCGTCCGGGGGCTGGGACTCGACTATTTCGCCAAAGTTGTTTTCGTATTGCTCAAGGCTTTCTGCCAGGGCTTTCACCATGCGTTTGAAATGCCCTGGGCTGGTTATAACCCTTGCTGTCAATGCTCCGGCAGGCGGTGCAACCATGAGAAAGTCCAAAACAAACTCCTCCCTGGTATGGCCCACTGTCATGTTGTTGGCGTAAACCCCGCCGTGCAGGGCTTTGGGAAAGTGTATCCTTATCTCTTTTTCCGGGTTGCTCACAGGGCCTCCTGCCTTATCAGGCGCTTGCTCCATTAAAAAAAACGGCCCCTTGTGGGGGCCGGTTGTCCCTCTCATTTTGAATGCAGCCTGTTTTATTGCAAAAAGGGGTTGATTGTCGGCTCGGTGTAAAACACATATCCCACCTTGCCCTTGAAATGAAGGTGCTCCGGGTTGAACCATTCCTTGAAACTCATCAACTGGTTGGGGATGTATTTTTCAAAATCCACTTCAAAATAGTAAAGGATGGCAAAATCCCGGTAAAAGCGGAATCGTTCAAAATCGCCGTGGGTGTCGCGCACATCAAAAACCCAGTAGTCGCCCTGTTTAACCATGTCCCTGGGCCGGAACTCACTTGTCTGGGAGCGCAGCTTGGGGTTGTCCCCTTGGGCGTTTTCCACCAGTGTATTGTGTACAAAGAAAACGCCCTCCTCGGTGAAGCCGTAAAGGGGCTTGCCCGTGGGAACCTCCACAATGGGCTTTTTTGAGCTGCATCCCAAAAAAGCCAGGCTCAAGACCAGGCACAGCACAATAATCTTTTTCATGGGCTTTAATCCTGGAAGCGCCCCTTAAGGCAGGGCCAAAATCTGTTGGAGCAAGCTTTTGCCCAAATTTGCCGGGCTGCCAAAAATAAGGAAAGCAGCCTGTGCATTGCACGGCCCCGGCAAAGAATCTGTTGTTCCTGTTTTTTAAGGCTAAACCCTGTATGCATTTAAAAACGCTACCTGTTCCACTTTTAAAATGTTGTCATCAAAAGCCTTTCAAGTCAAGCGGCAAGCATTTTCCTGGCAAAGGATTTCAAACATCCTGTCAATGCAGAATCATTTAGTGTCTGTCATGGCTATCGCCCGGTAAAGGGCCTTTGAATGGGCCACAAGATTTTGCTGCAAAAGGGCCAGATCCGGGGCTTGAGGGTTGCAGGCATCCAAAAGGGCAAAGCCTGCTTCAAGCAGGTCCTTTTGGGAAAGCAATTTTAAAAAATCTAAAGCCCCGGCAACAAAATCCGCGCCGGTTTCAGCCTCCCGTAGGGCAAGGCCTGCAAGGCAGCCTTTTAGCGCCCAGTAAACAGCGGTTTCATCGTAAAAAAGCCATTGGCCTGTGCCGTCATGGCGGTCCAGGCGCAGGCGCAGGGTAAGGTTGACAAGAAAAAACAAAAGGGCAAGAAAAGCTGTATGCTGGCTTTTGTCATCGCTTTCAAAAAGCGCGGCCCGTCCCCTTGCGGTGATGAGTTTAATCTCCGGCCCGTTTGGCCCCTTGTGCATAACAAAATCCCCGGCAGCCAGATGCCAGGGGAAGACCTGGGCAAAGCTGGCCGGGTCGTAATAATAGCCAAGGATCAAGGCCTCCAGGAACACGGCTTTATCTGCGTCATCCCGGCCTAAAAACCAGGGACCCTTCTCCATGTCCCATATCCGTACGCGCGGGGGCTTGTTGTCCTTGCAATCGTAAAGGTGGTATTCGCAGTAACCTTCAAACCACTGGGTAAGAAAGAGGGCCGGGCCGTTTTCGGGGTTGCCCGCAGCGCCCAAAACCCTTGGTGTGAAGTGTTGGGCAAAGTTTGAGTGCAGGGCAAGAAGCGTCTGGTACTCAACTGGAGCAAGGCTTCTGCCGGCTTGAGAGAGGGCCACATTGGCGCAAAGGGTTATTTTGCCCAGGTTTGTGAGGGCCTCCACCCTGGCCGGGTGGTAAAAGGCCCCGTGCTTTTCCGCCACAAGGCAAAGTGAGTTGATGACATTGCAGGGTTTGCCGGTACCGCTCATTTCTTCTGCAGCCCGGCGGACAAGGCTCCAGTCCTCCTCCTCCAAAAGCTTTCTTAAAATGCTAAAATACGCTGCATAGTCCCACTCTTCATGGCTTTGGGACAGCGCACCCATCGGAAGGGGGCTGTTTAAAAGCCTGGAGTCTGCGGGCAGGCTTCTGCCGACATCTGCAACAAAAAGGGCAACAGGAATTTTTTTGGAAAGATGCACCTTTGGCTGCCCTTTTTGAACAGACTTGAAAAACGCCAAACCTTATTCTTTTTCCATGAGCGCCAGGATATCCTTCTCAAGCTGCTCGGGCACTTCCCAGCCAAGCTCCTTTGCCTTCTGGCAATGCATAAGGGCTGTTTTGGCATCCCCCTTTTCCAGATAGACAAGAGCAAGGTTGTTGTGGGCCACGGCAAAACCCGGCTCAATGGAAAGGGCCTTGTTGCAGGCTGCGATGGCCTCGTCCAAAAGCCCCTGGGCAAAATAGGCCGAAGCCAGGGTGGTGTAGGCCTGGACAAAGTTGTCGTTGTAGCTGATGGCCTTGCGAAGCGCACGGACTGCACCGTCCAGATCGCCTTTCTGCATGAGGCAGAAGCCGATATTGCCCCAGGGAATGGGAAAACCGGCCCGCGAGCGGGCGGCAATGCGGTTGTATTCCAGGCAGCCGTCCAGGTCCCCTCTGGCAAGACAGATTCCGCCTATCTGTACATAGGCCTCCGCCAGGGTGGGCGAATTTTCCAGGGCAAGCTGGAGATGCTCTAACGCCTCATCGTATTCCTTTTTGGCTATGAGACCCACGGCCAGATTATAATGGGAGTTGCCGCAGCTTGAGTTTTTCTCAACCGCGTGCCGGTATTCGGCAATGTAGTCATCTATATCTCTCATGAATTCTCCTTGTTGGGGGCCGGATCCCCTGTTCGCTCAAAGGCCAGAGCCTTCCAGAGACCGTCCCCGTGTTGCGTAATGGAGCAAAAGCCTTCCAAAAGGGCCTTTTG
>JAGVAW010000225.1 GCA_020060085.1 Desulfobacterales bacterium | reverse complement strand
GGATGATTCCAGGCGCCTTTCTTCGCCGTTTTTGGTTATTACTGTGTAATCCGTCAGCCTTCTTGGCTCTCCGGTTTTGTAAACCTGATGAAAAGTGCGAAAAAGAAGCCTTGCCTCGTTGGGCTTGGTAAAGGACTTGAAGTTTGAGTTCTCCATTTCCTGGCGTCTGTATCCAAGAAGCTTTACCACAGCGTCATTAAAAAATGTGAGCGTTCCGGCAAGATCCACCTCAAAGTAGCATTCATCCATGCTTTCAAGAATCTGCCGGTATTTTTGCTCTGAAGCAAAAAGCGCCTTTTTTGCCTGGCGCAGAACCCTCATGTCTCTGGCCACAAGAACAGCACCCACCGGCTGGCCGCCTTCATCGGTAAGCAGGCTGCTTGTTAGAAGCACGGGCAGGGCTTGCTTGCTGCGGGTGGAGAACTCGGTTGAAAGGTTTGTCACATTGTCCTGGCAAAGGATGCTGCAAAAACTGGGGGATTGGCTTAACGGCGGATCGAAAAAAAGAATGTCAACGGGCTTGCCTTTCAGGGCATCCTGCCCATAGCCCAAAGTATTTATACATGCCCGGTTTGTGGTGACGATTCTGCCTTCAGAATCGCACAGAATGACCATGTCTGCCATTGTCGCAAGAATGTTTTGCGCAGCCATTGCAGGACTTACGGCAAGAAAATGGTAGCGGGCCACAGCATAGGCAATAAAGAAAACCCAGACAACTCCCATTAAGCTTGTCATGGATTCAACCGTTGCCATACCCAGGGGCCAAAACACAAGGTTTGAGAAAGCCACGATGGATGAAGATGCGATAACCGCAAAAAGCATGATTCTGGCGCGCTTGCGGCGTATAATGTTTGGTGTTTTTTTGAGAAAATCGACAAGAAAAAAAATGGCAGGCCCCACATAAAGAGCGCAGCCCAGAACAAATATAATTCCCATAAATGATGAAGACCAGACAAAGGCCCAACGCTGGCCCGTATAAAACACATCCGCCACAAGCAGTCCGCTAAATTGCGTGGCAAGGCCGAGTGCCGGGCCAAGAACAATAAACACGCGGAAGGCAAGGCTTTTGACAAGTTTCTTTCTTTGGGTGAGAATGGCTACAAAATAAAGCAGAAAAGGGGTGAAGCAAAGCCAGCCCAAAGAGGCCAGATGCACGAAAAAAAGAGCGGTCAAATGGCTTGTGCCCGGTGCGGAGAGCACGGTCATCTGAAGGCTCCACAGGGCAAAGCATAAAATGGTGGCGGCGCACACCCGGTTTACGGCAAAACGGGGGTTTTTCCACAGAACAAAAACTGCCGTGGCAACATACGAAATAAAGGCAAAAAAGTGGACAAAGGGCCACAGATTCATGATAAGTACGATTTGTTCTTTTTAAAAGAAGGTAACGCCCCGGATATAAACACCTCACCCCGCCTTAAGGTATTTTACATTATTCGGGGATACGAATTGTATTACAAAACCAGTTGGATATGTCAAGCTTTTGTTTATGGGGCCAACAATTACAAGCCTTTTTGCAATATGGTGTGTTGCCAAAACGCTGTTTCAACCAATTGGAAGGACTTCCTTTTATGCACGATCCCTTTGAGGGCAGAGCCGCCCTTCCTGTGGAAATAGAGGAAAAGTGGCCCCGGTTAATCCGCGAGCTTTCGGGTCTTGTCAGCCATCTCAAGGACATGAGGTTAAAGCCCAATGAAAATCCCCTTCCCCAGGAGCTTTCCCATGTGGAAAAAAACCGGCTCCTGCAAGGCCTTGTGCGGGTAGCCCTTTCAGGAGGGGATAAAAAGCTTAAAAGCAATGTTGCAAGAAGGGTGGCAGACAGAATAGGGGATTACTTTTTGTGGAGCCGGACCACAAGCTTTCCTGTTATCCACGAGCTTATCACTCTGCTGGCCTGGCGGGGGGAGAAGATTCCAGTTGAGGCCATGAATGTTATCCGCGACCTGGCAATGGAGTTTTCCATCCGGGGCCAGGTTGTGCCCATTCAAAGCGTATGGACCCAGCTTCTGGATTCGCCCGTAACATACATGGGTCATTGCGTTTGCCGCAGTTCGGGCCTTGTTTATGATCTCACACAAAAGGGCGGCAAGGTTTTCACTCTCACCAGCCAGAAGCAGAACCGCCTTTTGCTGGACAGGCTAATGGCCCGGCACGACCTGCTTGAAAAAAAATACGGGGTTCTTCCCCAAACCGATGAAAAGTTCATAAAGCTTTTTGCCAAGTTAAAAGAGCACAAAAAAAGCGGCTCAAAGCTTTACCGGCTGGAAACCCTTTTGCGCCGGACTTACGGAACCTGGGAGTTTCTGCCGGTGATAGACAGCTACACCCAGTCATGGATAAGGGGGCTTCAGAAAAACCGCAAGGCCTTCAGGCTCCACAAGGCCCTTGCCGTGGAGATGGCAAACATCCTTTATCTTTCCCACGGCTGCATTTTCACTTCCATGAAATGCGTTGACACGCCTTATACCATCTGCTCCTGCCCAAGCCCGGACACGGGCGGCGGCTGCGCTCTTACAAACTGGCATTATTACGGAATGTCCAATTCGGCCATTGCCCCCAGCAATGACGCTTTTGGCCGCCGGACAGATGAATCCGGCAGGGTTATGCCCTGCGCGGTTTTTCCGGAAAGATCACACCGGGAGTGTCTTGGCTGCGGATGCAAACATCCCGACAAAGCTCCCCGCAGCGTGGAAACGGTCCTGACCCAGGCGGATGAGGTGATTGGCCAATATGGGGAGTTTTAAGCCTTCAATGTCTGCCGGCCCCAAAAGCCGGGTAGATAAATAAACGGAGATTTGCCCATGCGCGAGGTTTACACCCAAATTCTTATAGAGGCCCCGGTGGAAAAGATTTGGAGCGTGCTCACGGATTTGGCCTCTTATGAAGAGTGGAACCCCTTTGTGGTTTTTGGCCGCGGGCAGATAAAGCCCGGAGAAAAAATAACAGTCCGTGCCAAGCCAAAGGGCAGCCGGGGCATGACATTTACCCCCAGGGTTGTGCGCTATGACCCGCCCAGGGCCTTTTCATGGCTTGGCCACCTTTTTGTGCCCGGCCTTGCAGACGGCGAGCACATCCATGAATTAATCCCCCAGGCAGACGGCAAATCAGTGCTCTACATTCACAGGGACGAGTTTTCCGGCCTCTTGATTCCTCTTTTGTGGAAGCGCCTGTCGCGCGTTACAAGGCAGGGGTTTGAGGGGATGAATGGGGCGCTCAAGACCTATTTGGAATAGAGGGCGGCCCCAGAGGTTCATGGACTGCGTTACGCTCGTTTGGCAAGGTCTCGATGTACAACAAGTACACCTTCAACCTTGCCAAACTCGCAAGCCTTGTCCATGAACCTCTGGACCCGCCCCTGTACGCTGGTGGTTGAAAAGAAAAAGCCATCCTACTCTGAGGCCGCCCTGTAGTTTTGTGGCTGAACAGAAAAACCACGGCTGGAACCGTGGTTTTTACTGGATGTTGAAGGAAAAAACCCGGCAAAACCAAGCGCCTGGAAGCCAAAACGCATCCCCATCAGCGCAAAGAACCTGGGGCTACCCTTTTTGCTGCAAGCGGGGCACGCATTATGGCTGTGCGCACAATAAGGGGCATCCTGCTTTTAAGTGGCCGGGTAACATCATCGCCAAAGGCCTTCAAAAGCTCATCGGGCATATACCGCAGGCGGATTCCGTGAAGGAATGAGGTGAAACCCAGAGTAAGAAAGCAGCCCGGACAGTTAAGGGCCATATCCTTTGCGCCTGCCTGCTTTGCATCGCGGTATTTGGCCCTCTGAACCGAAAGCATACTCTTGAAGATGTTCTGATTCCGGGCAAAGCTTACAGCCCCGCAGGACAGGTTGTTTTCCCCGTGGTGGGGCAGCTCGCGCAGAGTCATGCCTGCTGCGCCGTAGAGATTTCGCAGGGTTGCGGCAAATTGCGGCCCAAGCTCGCTCACATAGCAGGATTCAGATACCGCAGCTTCGTAGTTGAGCGGCTTTTTCACGGCAAGCCTGCCCGAATCCACGCGCTCCCACAGCCACTGATAAAGGGAGACAGTTTCAAAGGGAAGTGATTTTCCGTAAACCAGAGGCATTATGCGCGAAAAAAAGGTGTAGCAACTGGCGCAGTAGCAGACCATCCGCTTTATCTGCAAATCCTCAAGGCGGCTGATTGTGGCTTCTGCCCGCTCTTCAAAAACCTCCCACGAACCGGCCCGGTAGTGCAGCTCCCCGCAGCAAAGGTCCCGTGGCCCGAATTTGGGAAGATCCGCCAGCACTGTGGAATTTTCCAGATCCAGGCATGATATGCGCCCTATGC
>JAGVAW010000264.1 GCA_020060085.1 Desulfobacterales bacterium | reverse complement strand
GCTTAAAATAGGCTTCCATGTTCTATTATTCGCCACGCCCGTTTTTTACCCAATAAGCCTTCTGCCTGAAAATTGGCAAAGCCTCATGGCCGCCAACCCCATGCACTGGGTTGTTTCCTTTTTTCGGGATGGAGTGTTGTGGGATAAACACCCATCCTTTTTAGGTCTTGCCGTTTTTTTTGCAGCAGGCGTTATCCTGTTTATGGCAGGTTATTCACTTTTCATGAGCAAAAGAAGGGATATTGCAGACTACCTGTGAAAAATGGGCTGTTGCAGGAAAACCTGCAAAAAGAGGAGGGCTTTTTTACAAGCGCCTCCTCTTAAAAAATTCAGGTTTTTAAACAGGCCCTAAATCAGACGATTTCCACCCTGGCAAGATAGTCTTTAAGCTTTTCGGTAAACTCGATAATCCTCTCCTCATGGCGGCGGCCTGCCGCCTCCTCGATCACCGCTCCCAGCCTGCCTATGGCCTCAAAGCCAAAGGCATTGCCTTCGCCCTTCATCTGGTGGCCAAGGGTTTTTATGGATTCAAAGTCTCCCTTTGCCAACAGGTCGGGAACCGTGGCAGCCCTTTCAGCAAGCTTTTCAAGGTATTGGGGGGCCATTTCCTCCAGGTCGGGGTTCACCCAAGCCAGAATTGGCTCATCGCTGCTCACTCCCAAGGTGTCCATTATGCGGTTTATCTGGCGTTTGGGAAGAAGCTTGTTGGGTCCCACAATCTGGTTCACAAGGGTGGAAAGCAGCAGGTTCTTCTTGATGGGCTTGGACAAAAAGCCATCAAAGCCCGTATCAATGTATCTTATTTCATCCTCCTGGCCTGCATCTGCTGTCATGGCGATGATGGGCGTTTTTTGGGCGGCGTTCTCCTTTTCCCATTTGCGGATTTTGGATAAGGCCTCATAGCCGTCCATCACCGGCATCTGCATATCCATTAGCACAAGGTCAAAACTGCCGGTGGTAAACTTTTCCACGGCCTTTTCGCCATTTTCGGCAATGTGGATGCGGCAAGGGGTGTTTTTAAGGTAGGCGCGGATGACAAAGCGGTTGGTTTCGGAATCCTCCACCAGCAGGATGTCCACGGGCGGCAGGTTTTCTTCCTGTCCCTCGTCCTCCTCCAGGGCTTCCCTTCGCATGGCGGCCCGCAGCACCTTAAGGGTTGGGACGCGCTTGAAGGGCTTTCTTAAAAAGTAGGCTATGCCTTTTTCTCTGGCCCTTTCCAGCTCTTCATAGGAGGCGCTCATGGGCAGGATGAGAATGCACAGGGGGCTTAAGTTTTCAATGCGGACAATCTCGGTTGCTTCCAGGCCCCCCATATCGGGCATGACCTGGCTTATGAGCAGCATATCATAAGGCTTGGGAAGCATCCAGGCATCGCGCAAAAGGGTGATGGCTGTCTGGGCGTCATCGGCCTCGGTAACTCTTGCCCCCACCTCGTTTAGAATCTCCTTGAGCAGATTTCTGCCTTTCACATCATTATCCGCCACAAGGATATTCATGTCCTTTAGCAGGGATGCGCCCGCAGGGTGAGCCTGACCACGGGGCTGGCGCTGGAGAATGGCCGTGAAACAAATTGCGCCTTTTTCGGGCTTCACGGCTATTCTGCCGCCCATAAGATGCACCAGTTGGGATGCAATTTTAAGCCCCAGCTTCTTTTCGGTTTCACAAGCTCCGTCCGCAAGGGGAGAATCGTGATCAAAAAGGTCTGCAAGGTTTTCCGTGGGCAGGGCATACTGGGCGCACGACACGCTGAATTCAATGCCCACAGCATTTGATGAGTCATCCTGCTGGGTCAGGCTGGCGATCTGCCCTTCCTGCATTCGCTTGACCGTGACCGAAATCTGGCCTTCCCTGGCAGCTTCCATTGCATAGGAAGCCACATTTACAAGCACCTGGCGCAGGTGAAAGGGGTCGCCCACAAGCCGGTTGCTCACTCCCGGCAAGACCGTGCAGGCCAGATCCAGATTTTTTTCATGAGCCTTTACTGCAAGGGCCTCGCAGGTTTTTTCCACAAGCTCCAGAAGGCTGAAGGGGATTTTCTCCAGCTCCAGGGTTCGGGCCTCCATTCTGGAGAGGAAAATGACATTGGCAGCAAGGCCCAGAAGGCTTTCTCCGGCAGACTTGATGGTCTGCACATACTGGGTTTGCTGCTCGCTAAGATCGGTATTGGCCAGAAGATCCGCCATACCCATGATGGCGTTCATGGGTGCGCGCATTTCCTTGCTCAAGGTTTCAATAAAGCGCCGGGTGGTGCGGCTGCGAACAGCATCCCAGGAGGAGGATTGGACCCTTTCGGTTTGACCCTTTGGATGAGAAAGTGAGCCATCCACAAAAAGCAGCTTGCCCTGGCTGTCAAAGGTGGGGCGCAGGTGCAAAAGCCCTTCGCGCTGCTTGCCGTCACGAGTCTTGTAGGTAAACTTCATTCCGCTGATGTTAATGCCGGCGGCAAGCTCGGCAGCCACCTCATCATAATCTCGCGGACGGGCGAAAAAGGACTGGGAGAGATCCCCCATCTCGCGGACAAGATTTTCAGGGGAGTTATAGCCCATCAATTGGGCCATATCCGAATTGGCGGAAATAAACCGCCCATTCCTGCCTATGCGAAATATGCCTTCCATAACCCCTACACCAAAGGCCTTGAGTGTGAAGCCGAAAAAACCGGCCTTGTTTCATTTCTCTGTGCAGACACAAAAAAGCAGAGAGCCTTTGAGCCAAAAAAACAAAAAAACATTTATTCCATTTGTATATTAGTGTAGCCTTCATGTAAAGTGGCTGGGCGGTTTTGCTACAAAAAAAGCGCTGGCAGGGATTTAAGTGCGCCAAAAGCAAAACCCTGCCTGCATCATCTGCACCTATTTTGCAGGCGCTTTTTTGCATTGAAAAAACCTTTTCAACAGGAGAAGGCCCTTGATCCGTAACAGCGATTTTCTTGACCAGGGTGTTGGAGGCCGCATTTTTTATCAGGTCTGGCGGCCTGAAAAAGCCCCTGTGGCCGGTCTGGTGCTGGTGCATGGCTTTGGAGAGCATTCCGGGCGCTACGAAAACCTTGTCCCCGCCCTTACTCAAATGGGCATTGTTGTTTATGGTTTTGACAACCCCGGCCACGGAAAGTCATACGGCAAGCGAGGCCATGTGGATTCGTGGAAAGATTTTGACCGGGACCTGGAAGGGATTTTTGCCTTTGCAAAAAGCAGGGAAGAAAAAATGCCCTGGTTTTTGTTTGGCCATTCCATGGGTGGCTTAATTGCCCTGCATTTTGTGTTGAACAGGAAGTCTGATTTTAGCGGGCTTGTTGTGTCAGGTCCCGCCCTCACCCAGGGAGCCGTGTCGCCCGTGCTTATTCTGGCAAGCCGCATAATGGCGCGCTTGTGGCCGGGCTTTAGCATGGACACCAAGCTCAATGCCCAGGGCATTTCCAGAGACCCCAAAGTGATTGAGCGCTATCTTAACGACCCCCTTGTGCATTCAATGGCCTCGGCCCGCTTCGGGGTGGAGATGGCAAAGGCCATCAGCCTTGTAAAGAAAAACGCTGGCAGGCTGAATCTGCCTGTTCTTGTCATCCACGGAGGGGCCGACCCCATAATCCCCGCCCAAACAAGCCAGGAGCTTTTTCAAAAAATAGGCTCTGCGGATAAAACCCGCAGGGTTTATGAGGGCTATTTTCACGAAACCCACAATGACCTTGGATGGGAATTGCCTGTGGGCCATGTTTCCCAATGGCTGGGAGAGCAGATTGGGCTTGCCTCACGCTAAACTTCCGGGCAAGGGAAAGCCCTTATGGGCTTCCTTAAAAATCAAAGCCTAAAGCTCCAACGATAATGCCGGGAGTTCTGGCAGGCCTTGGGCTTTTTTCGTGCTTTTCGTGGTTCCTGGAAGCTTGCTTTTGCATTAAAGCCTTTCCAGCAAAAAGCGCACAAAGGTGCCTGCATTTTTTGCAGCGCAGTCAACTTTGGCCTCATCTGCCAAATCCGGGTTGGCTGCAAAGGCCGGGCCCCCGGCAACCAAAAGGGTATGGGCAGGCAGGCAGGACGCAACTTGTATCAGGGCCTCTTCCATGTCGTTTCGCAGCACTGTAAGCCCAAGTATGCGGGGCTTTTGCTCAATGCAGGCAGCAACAATGTCTTGGGGCTCTGCCAAAAGGCCAATGCGCCTTACGACAAGCCCAAGCACTTTTGCCCAGGCCTCAATAACAGCAAGGCCCTGCCCCAGGCCATCATCCAGGGTGGCCGTGAGCATGGCGGGTGCCTCAACCCAAAGCCCGGCAGCCGAATTTGCCCTTTTCCATTCCAGCAGATTCTTTGCAGCCTCCATCCACTGGGATGAGCTGACTGGCGTTCGGCCCTCAAGCTCTTGAAGGGCTGCCTCTATTTTTTCGCGGAGTCGTTCCATAATAAAAAAGAGCGATTGCTCGCTTTTTCCTTGACTTAAAACAAAAAATAAGGGATAAACAATCAGTTAGAGGTTATCTAAACTCCCTTGCACATTAAACCATTTAACAGGATTGAGTCCAGCCCTGTTTTTGGGCAGGCAAGAATTTCGGCTGCGTGAAATTATGAGCACCCTTTATTTGGTACGCCACGGCCAGGCCAGTTTCGGCCAGGCAGATTACGACAACCTTTCGCCTTTGGGAATCCGCCAGTCCCAGATTCTGGCAAACAGCCTTGCCCAAAGGGGGCTTGTGCCGGACGCGGCTTTTACGGGCGCAATGAAGCGCCACCTTCAGACAGCAGAGCCGCTTAATCCGGCCCTTTCCCAGGCAGGCCTGCCGGAGTGCGAGTTTATTCAGAGCAAGGCCTTTGACGAGTTTGACGCAGCCACGGTCTGGCAGCGCCAGATAAACCGCATGGTTGAGGAGGACCCCCAGGTGCGCATTGACCTGGACAAAATGGCCAGCGACCCCAAGGCCTTTAACCGGCTCTTTGCAAAGGTCATGCGACAATGGGTAAGCGGCAATGTAGACCCGGAAATTGCCCCACGCTGGCAGGATTTCACCCAAAGGGTCCGTCAGGGCGTGCGCCAAATCATGGAAACGCATCCTTCCAAAAAAAAGGTGGCTGTTTTCACTTCCGCAGGCCCGGTGGCTGCAACCGTACAGATGGCTCTCTCCCTTTCCGATGCAAAAACAATGGAGCTTGCCTTTCAGATATTAAACGCCTCGGTAACTGCCTTCACCTACAGCCCCAAAGGGATAATTCTTTCAGTCTTCAACGACACAGGCCATCTTGCTGCTGCAAACGAGCCTGGCCTTTTGACCATCCGCTGAAAAACAGGGAGGAAAGTCATGGATTTTACCATCTCCGAAAAAATGCAGGCAATTCTTGCGCTCATAAACGAGTTTGTGGATCGCGAGCTTATTCCCCTTGAGCGCGAATTTGCCACAAAGAGCTTTGCCCAGATGGAGCCGACCCTTAATGCCAAGCGGGACATGGTTAAAAAGATGGAGCTGTGGGCGCCAAACCACCCCGTAGAATACGGCGGCATGGGGCTTACCCTTGTGGAGCACGGCCTTGTTTCCGAGGCCCTGGGCCGCTCGCCCCTGGGCCACTATGTTTTCGGCTGCCATGCCCCGGATGCGGGCAATGCCGAGATTCTTGCCCTGCATGGCTCAAAGGAGCAGAAGGAAAAGTACCTTGCCCCCATAATTGATGGCAGAATAAGAAGCTGCTTTTCCATGACAGAAGTGGATTTGCCCGGATCCAACCCTGTGATGCTGGACACAACTGCCGTAAAAGATGGCGGCAATTATGTAATAAACGGCCACAAATGGTACACCACAGCAGCAGACGGCGCAAAGTTCGCCATTGTAATGGCCGTAACAAACCCGGAGCAGCCGCCTTATCTGCGCGCATCCATGATAATTGTCCCCACGGACACGCCCGGCTTTAACCTTGTGCGCAACATCCCGGTGATGGGCCATGCAGGTGACGGCTACTTTTCCCACGCTGAAATACTGTACCAGAACTGCGTTGTACCCCAGGAAAACCTGCTTGGCGGCGAGGGCCACGGCTTTGTGATAGCCCAGGAGAGGCTGGGGCCGGGCCGGATTCATCATTGTATGCGCTGGCTTGGAATATGCAATCGGGCCTTTGATCTGATGTGCCACCGGGCCTGCCACCGCCAGATGGGGCCGGGCAAAACCCTTGCCAGCAAACAGATTGTGCAGCAGTGGGTTGCAGACTGCGCGGCAAAGATACAGGCTGCCCGGCTAATGGTGCTTCACGCGGCCTGGGCCATGGAAACAAAGGGCCACAAAGAGGCCCGCGATGAAGTGTCCATGATAAAATTCGTTGTGGCAAACACGATGAGTGAAGTTGTGGACAAGGCCTTGCAGGTTCATGGCGGACTGGGCATGACAGATGACACGGTGCTGGCCTTTTTCTTCCGCCATGAGCGGGCCGCCAGAATCTATGACGGAGCTGACGAGGTACACAAGGTAAGCCTGGCCCGGCGCATACTCAAGCGCTACGAGAACATAAGCGTGCGCTGACAAAAGCAGCCCGCAGCGATTTTTTTGCCAAGCGCACTATCGCACTCAAGCCAGAGCAGGCAGATAAAGGGTGAAAACCGATCCCTTTCCCGGCTCGCTTTGCACAAGGGCCTGGCCCCCGTGTGCCATTGCCACGGCCTGAACAAGGGAAAGCCCCAGCCCAAGGCCCCGCTTTGAGCGGCTTAAATCACCTCGGTAAAGGCGCTCCCATATTTTTTCCCTTTCCCAGGGGGGTATGCCCGGCCCCTGATCTGAAACAGCAAAGGCCACCCCTTTTTCATCTGCAAAAACCCTCAACAGAACCTCGCCATTGTCCGGGCCGTATTTCACAGCATTGTCCACAAGGTTTGCCGCCGCCTGCTTCACCCGGTTTTCATCCGCCAAAGCCAGCACCGGCTCTTCAGGCAGATCAAGCTTTATACTCACACCTTTTTCGTCTGCCAGAATTTCGTAGAGATCCGCCACCGAGCGGGCCACCTCGCATACATCCACCGGCCCCAGGGCCAGGCGCATGGACCCTGTCTGGGCTTCAGCCACATCCATGAGGGTATCAAGCATGGTGAGCATACGCTCCGATTCTTCAAGGCAGGTGGCAAGAGCATCCAGCAGGGCCTCGGAATCTTCGGGATTTGCCAGAGCGAACTCCGCCTCTGTGCGCAGGCGGGTCATGGGGGTTTTAAAATCGTGTGCAACGCTGTCCAGAGAGTTTCGCATGGCCTCAATGAGGGCGTCATTTTTTTCGAGCATCCGGTTGAAAAGCTCCACCAGAGCGCCCATTTCGCCCCTGCCTGCAGGGCCTTCCACCCGCTTGCTGGTTTTGCCCGTGTGCAGAATATCGCGCACTGTGCTAATTATTCGCCGCAGGGGAGACATGGCCCGGAATGTGAGCAGCGCCCCTCCGGCAACGCCAAGGATGAACACCGGCAGAATGAACAAAAGAAAAACCCGGCCAAGCTGTCGCATAATAAGCTGGCTTTGGGTGGAGCTTTTACCCACCTGCAGAACAAGGCCCTGGGCAAGGGTGTCCGAGACCACAGTCCAGGTGTTT
Organism: Desulfobacterales bacterium; assembly: GCA_020060085.1. Taxonomy (GTDB): domain Bacteria; phylum Desulfobacterota; class Desulfobacteria; order Desulfobacterales; family Desulfatibacillaceae; genus JAGVAW01. Next base: position 10,268 of record JAGVAW010000264.1, on the reverse strand, counting down.
TCCGGCCCCCGCCCAAGCAACACATTGTACCAGGGCTGGGGCTTTGCCACCTGGGCCAGATTTATCTGGATAAGGTCAACAGAGCCGACCCCGCGGGGAATGCTCACAAAAAGAGCTGCATTGCCCGGACCCACCACGCGCACAAAATAAATATCGCGGGTCATGTCCGAGCGGTCGTAAAATCGCTTCTGCAGGGCCGCGATCCCGCCTTCGGCATACCAAGCCCGGTATTCCCGAATCCGGGCCTGGACAACCTCCTGCTCGCCGCGCATCACCATGCCGTGCACAGTGTAATAAACCGCTCCGAAAAGCGCCACGGATGCAATGGAAAAAAACAGGCCGTACACCAGGGAGAGCTTAAGGGAAAAGGTGAGGCCAAGCCGGCTACTTTTCTTTGAGGACATAACCCATTCCCCGCACGGTATGAATCAGCTTGGGGGAGAAGTCCTTGTCCACCTTGTTGCGAAGGCGGCACACCAGAACATCCACCACATTTGTCTGGGGATCAAAGGAATAGTCATAAACATTTTCAAGTATGCTGGTTTTGGAAACAATGCGGCCTGGGTTTCGGAGCAGGTACTCAAGCAGGGCAAGCTCTTTGGCAGGAAGGCTTATTTCCGTTTCGTCCCGCCATACCCGACGGGCCAAGAGATCCAGGTTGAGGTTGGCAAAGGAGAGTTTTGATGGCTGGGTCACCTGGGCCGACCTGCGGATAAGGGCCTGGAGACGGGCCACCAGCTCGGAAAAGGAAAAGGGCTTTACAAGATAATCGTCCCCTCCGGTTTGCAGCCCCTTAACCCTGTCATCCACCGAGCGCTTGGCCGAGAGAATCAGCACAGGAGTTTTGTTGCCCCCTGCCCGCAGCCGCTCAATAAGGGTAAGGCCGTCCAGTCCCGGCAGCATTATGTCCACCACTGCGGCATCATAAGGCTCGGTCTGGCCCAAGTGCAGGCCGTCCACTCCGTTATGGGCCACATCAACGGCAAAACCCTCCTCCTTCAAGCCCTTGGCCACAAAGGAGGCAATTTTTTTGTCATCTTCTACAATAAGAATACGCATGGCTTTAGGCAAAGAAAATATAAAGAATGTCGTTTTTCATTTCCAGGGCGCGAATCTTGTCGCCGTGTTTTTTCATGAGAAGCCTCCCTACTTTGTAGATAAAAGCAGCCACAGGCTCATCAAAGAAGGATATTTCATAATCCTGGGACCCCTCATCATCCATGAAGGCAAATGTGTTGTCCGGCGAGGTTTCAAAGCCAAGATCCCGGACAATCATCATGTAGCCGATGAAAAACTCATCCTCACCGCTGTTGTATGCATCCAGGGCCTTGCGCTCGATGTACTGGTACATCTTTTTGGCAACCTCCCTGCGGTCAAGGGCTGCCGGGCCGGTCTGGGTCTGCACGCTCATAGCTTTTGCTCCGGAAAAAGGTTGGCGAATCCGCAGCTTTTCTTCTTTTTCCTTAATAGCAGATATCCGGCCCCAAGAAAAGGAGGCCAAAAAGCCTTAACAGGCTGCCATATTCTGCTTTTCGCTTCTTGGAGTGGTTGGGGCAGGAAGAGCCGTGCTACTGGAGCATATTGTCATCCATTGCAATGGAAGCACGGGAAAGGTAGTCATCCAGGTTGGCAAAAACAAGATATTCCTCAATGCGGTCCCAGGCCACATTGCTTGAAATTCTTGATGCCCAGTCATTGGGGGACACGCCCTCGGGGATTTCCCCGGTCAGAAAAAGCCGTCCGCCCTGCATGGTGAACTCCGGGCTTTCCAGCACCACAACATGCTCATAGGTGCGGTTTTCCAGATACAGGACCACCACCTTGCCTGTAAAATCGGGCAGAGGTTGGGTTTTAAAGGGGTTGCTCAATTTAAAGACCTTTCTTTCCGATGCAGTTGAAACTTATTGTATTTGAAGCCTGTTGCATCTTTAAGGCAACGCCTTCAGAATCAAAGGGACAAAAGCTTGAAGTCCGTGTAACGGTGCTCTTTTTTAATTTCAATAATTTTATCCTGAATGGAAAAAAAAGCATCCACCACAGTCGGGTCAAACTGGCTGCCCCGCTCCTCCCGAATGATTCCAAAAGCCTTTTCTTCGGGAAAGGCCTCCTTGTAAGGCCGTTTGCTGGTAAGGGCGTCAAACACATCTGCAACAGAGGTTATGCGGGCCGACAAAGGAATTTCGGAACCTGAAATTCCGTAAGGGTAGCCTCGTCCATCCCATCTCTCGTGGTGGGCAAGGGCAATGTCTTCTGCCATGCAGATTAAATCTGATGTGGAGTTTTCCAGAATGCCCGCACCAATGGTGGTGTGGGTCTTCATTATCTCCCACTCCCCGTCATCAAGCTTGCCCGGCTTTAAAAGTATCCAGTCTGGAATGCCGATTTTTCCTACATCATGCATGGGCGAGGCGTACAAAATCTGCTCCACCTCCGGCTCCGGCAGGCCCATTGCCCTGGCAACAGCTGCGGAATAAAGGCTCATTCGCTGAATGTGGCTGCTTGTGTCCTCATCCTTGTATTCAGCAGCCAGCACAAGCCGGTAAATGGTTTCCAGGGTGGCACCCTTGGCCTGTTGTATTGCCTGGGCAAGCCTGGCCCCGGAATCTATCAGTCGCCGGTTTTCCTTTTCCAGCAGCATAATTCGGCGGACAAGGTTTTTTTCCCTTTCAGCCGCCTTGCTGATAACATCTGCAAGGTCTGAAAAACATGGGGCCTCAACACTCCCGTCCGCCTGTCGGCCTCGCAGGATGTCGGCAATCTCGCCGGTGGCGTCCAGCTCCCCCCGAACAGCCTTATGGGCCAGGATGGAGAGCTTTTCCCATATTTTTCCGGCATCATCGGCAATGATATGGTTTGCTGCGTCTTGTTTGGGGCTGCTCCTCATGTGCGACAAATCCCTGTCCGCCCTGCCAGGCGGCTTTAAATGTCCGGGGCGCAGCACAAAACCAGCAATAAGCCGCTGTTTGCTCCTGCCCCTGCCTCCCCCAATTATCATTGATAATGGGTAACAGCCTGCCAGGTCAAGGTATTTTAATCAACCAGGCGGCCTTGTCTTACGGTAAATAGCCAAAAAGTCCCAAACCCCGGATCAAAAAATTTTCGGATGCGCCTGAACCCGGCCTTTTCATACGCTCTCATTGCGCGCGTATTTTCCACAGAGGTGCACATCATTATTTCGGGTGGGGCTTTTTCCTTAAAAAGCTTTTCAACCAGAAGGCTTAAGGCCCTGGGGCCTATTCCCCGGCCCGTGAAATCCGGCTCGCCGATTGCTATGTCAATGTCAAGAGTATCAGGCAAAATTTCGTGCAGGCCCGCGGCAGCCAGCTCATCAGGGTTTGGAATCTGCCACCGCAACAGGCCCACCGGCTTTTTGCCATACAGAATAAGTTCACCGCCTCCGCCAGCAGCAGGGGCAAGCAGCTCCGTATAAGCCTTTTGGGGATCTCCCCACCACTTCGCCACATGGGGAGCACAAAGCCAAGCCTTGAGCAGATTTTCATCCCTTTTCAAATACCAGGCTTTTAAGCTTACATCTTCCATATTCAAAACTTTTTGGGCTCAAGGCCCGAAAAAATTGCTCCCTCCGGGCCTTGCCCTGCTACTGTTATGCGGATGCTTTTTCAGGATCAAGCCCCAGCGCCTTTGCAACGCCTGCTCCATAGGCCGGGTCTGCCTTCATGCAATTTCCTATATGGCGGAGCTTGATTTGCTCTGGTGCATCACCCATGGCTCTGGCCGTGTTGTCAAACAGCACCTGCTGCTGCTCCGGGCTCATGAGCCGAAAGAGCTTGCCGGGCTGGGAATAATAATCATCATCCTCCCGGTGATTCCAATGGTCTGCCGCACCTTCCAGGGACAGCGGCGGCTCTGCAAAATCCGGCTGCTCCTGCCACTGCCCATAACTGTTGGGCTCGTAAGCCAGTGTGCTGCCATAGTTGCCGTCCACCCGCATAGCCCCGTCCCGGTGATAGCTGTGGACCGGGCAGCGGGCCTGGTTAACGGGAATGAGGTGGTGGTTCACGCCAAGCCGGTAGCGCTGGGCATCGCCATAAGAGAAAAGCCGCCCCTGGAGCATCTTGTCCGGCGAAAAGCTTATGCCCGGAACTACATTGGCCGGGTTGAAGGCTGCCTGCTCCACCTCGGCAAAGTAGTTTTCAGGGTTGCGGTTAAGCGCAAGCTCGCCCACGGGAATAAGGGGGTAATCTTTGTGGAACCATACCTTGGTGAGATCAAAGGGGTTGTGGGAGTAGGTGGCAGCCTCTTTTTCAGGCATTATCTGCACGGAGAATTTCCAGCGGGGGAAGTCCTTTTTCTCTATGCTCTCGTACAGATCGCGCTGGTGGCTTTCCCTGTCCTTGCCCACAAGCTCTGCTGCCTCTTCATCCGTGAGGTTTTTGATTCCCTGCATGGTCTCAAGGTGAAACTTCACCCAGAAGCGCTCATTCCTGGCATTGATAAAACTGAATGTGTGGCTGCCAAAACCGTCCATGTGGCGGTATGATGCCGGAATGCCCCTGTCGCTCATGGTTATTGTGACCTGGTGCAGGGCTTCGGGCAGGCTTGTCCAGAAATCCCAGTTGTTTCTGGCGCTGCGCATATTGGTGCGGGGATCCCTTTTCACAGCATGGTTGAGGTCGGGAAACTTTAACGGATCGCGCAAAAAGAAAACCGGCGTGTTGTTACCCACCAGATCCCAGTTGCCTTCCTCTGTGTAGAACTTAATGGCAAAGCCCCGGATGTCCCGCTCTGCATCTGCTGCGCCGCGCTCTCCGGCTACCGTGGAAAAGCGAATAAAAAGATCTGTCTTTTTGCCGATTTGCGAAAAAATGGCGGCCTTTGTGTATTGGGTTATGTCGTGGGTGACAGTGAAGGTTCCGAATGCACCCGAACCCTTGGCGTGCATTCGCCTTTCAGGAATGACCTCCCGGTCGAAGTTGGCAAGCTTTTCCAGAAACCACACATCTTGGAGCAGCATGGGGCCTCGTTTTCCTGCTGTCAGCACATTCTGGTTATCCGGCACAGGTGCGCCTGCGTTTGTGGTAAGCTTTTTCATTTTTCCTCCCTTCAAAGGGTTAAGGGTTATCAGTCTTGGAAAGACAGTCAGCACAAAGGCCCAAAACCTCCACCTGGGTTTTTTCAACGGTTCCAATCTGTTCAATAGAATCCGGAAGGGCAAGCCGATTCAGGCTGTCGCTGTAAAAATCCTGCATTCTGCCGCATTGCCTGCACACAAAATGATGGTGCTGCAAGGTGTTTGCATCAAATCTGGCCCGCTCTTTTGACTGGCCCACAGCAGATACCAGCCCCAGATCAATAAAAAGCCACAAGGTGCGGTAAACCGTGTCCAGGCTGATCATGGGGATTTTTTGGCGCACACCCTTAAAAAGCGTTTCAGCATCAGGATGGCTTCCGGTACCGGCAAGCTCCCTAAAAACCTCCATGCGTTGAACAGTCATTTTAACGCCCGATTTTTTTAGGGCTTTTTGAAAATGCTCCAGACGGGCTTGGTTGTCTTCCGGGTTGATCTGCATAGGACAATCCTTAAGATCATAACAGTTCTATATCAGTAATTATTCCTAATTAAGTACGGTATGTCAAGAGAATTCGGAATAAACAGAGAGTAATTATTTTTATCAAAACCATTGAAACCTGTTTAAAGAAGGCTTATTTTGCCTTTATGCAGACCTTTCTACCATATCCTGATTTTGAAAAAGCTGCCGGGATTCTTGATTACAGAAGGCTTGGCAAGCAGAGGCTGGAAGCCAGCCAGATTTTAAACACCCTGCTAAATGGCGGGGGATGGAAGAACCACCCTGCCGTGAAAATGTGGAAGGGTTATGAAGATGCCCTTATGCTTTACCGGGATGCCATGATTGCCCAGTGGATAAAACGGGGCTTTAAAAACACCATGCCATTTCTTGCCCTGCACCTGAAAAAAGATGTTGCACCCATGCCCTGGTGGCTGGGCATGGAAAGGTTTCACGCCTCCCACCGCTCCAACCTCTTGAGAAAAGACATTACCTATTACAAACGCTTTGGCTGGGCCGAGCCGGATAACCTGGAATATTTCTGGCCTGTCTGATAGAATTGGAAGCAAAAAAGGCTGTCCAGGCAATAAGCGATTTAAGCTTTTCCCTGCCACCATCAATGAAAAGGGCCAGCCATGATTCAGGATGCTCCAATCTCCCCAGGCCAAAACGCCCTTGCAGCCATTCTCATGCTGGCAACAGCCCTGGGGCTGACAATTTTTTGGATTTTGTTTTTTACTGTGGGCCTGGCCCCGGACCCTGCCCCGGAATGCTACCTGGTTTTTGAGCACAGCTTTCCATTGCCGGACAGCTTTTTAGCCCTGGCCTTTTTTATTGCAGGGGTTTTGCGCTTGAAAAAACGGCGGGAAGGTGCAGTTCTGGCCCTGGCAAGCGCAGGGGCGCTCATCTTTTTGGGGGTTTTGGACTTTTCCTTCAATATCCAGAATGGGGTTTACGCTGTCAGCACCTTTGATCTGGCTGCCAATGCCTTTATCAATGTCTGGTGTGTGGGCCTGGGGCTTTTTCTGATCAAAACCTTTGGGGGCTTCAGGGGCTGTTAAGCTGCCGGGCAAAATATACCGTCTGGCCTATGGCTGCCGCCATGCAGACAATAAGGGGGGCAATCTCCCCAAAGGGCGAGGCTTATCCCCTTGCGGAAAATCATTTCCCCGGCAGCAATCATTATGCATGACCAGACAATCATTACCTTTGCGCCATATTGGTTTATGGCATACCAGTTTTGTTCCGATTCAAAAGCCTTTTTAAGCCGAAAGCCATAAATGTGGTTGGGGGGTATTTTGTTGAAAACAAGGGGGATGCTTACAGCAATGATAAGGATGCCGCTGGCCGTTGTGGCCTTAAAAGCCAGCAAAGCAGGCTGGCTGTGGCCGATGAATCCATTAAGGGTGGCCTCTGGCCCAACGGCCCCCCCTTTAACAAAAAACCTGTCGGCCTTGCAGAAAACCTACAGGCAATCAGATTGCCAGATTCGGCGGCGTTACCACCATTTCAAGGGAGCGGGTGCGGTATCCGCCATTGCTGGGGTATTTTGAATCCGGTTTTTCCGTGCGCACCACAATTCTCAACCGGACTGCCCGGACATTCGCGTTTACGGCCGTTATGTTGCCGTTCTCATCAAGATATTCAAAAACAAAGGTTTGCACATCCCGGCAAAGGCTGAATGCGCCTGAACCGTCATTTCTTGTGATTCTCATCTCCGAGGAATCGTAAGCATAAATGATGTTCTCATTGGTGCTTGTGGTCTGCCCGTCTCCATTCAGATCCGTGCGGATTCGAAGCTGGGTGGTGCTGACCGGAAGGGGGTCAAAGCCCGCACCACGGGGGTCATAGCCGGCCATGCGCAACTCCCGCGAAAGAAGGTCCATTGCGCCCCTGGCCTTCTGGGTTGCCACCATTATCTGATCCTGCATATCATATGCACGGTTTTGCATGAGAAATGTGTTGGAAAGGCCCGTGAGTACAATAAGCCCCAGGGTCATTGCCACCAGAAGCTCCACAAGCGAAAACCCTGCTTCACGATTGAAATTTATTGTTTTCATTGGCTCACCCCGAAACGATGGTGGACAAAACCACGGAGCGCGCATCCGACTTCCAAAAAACGCTCACCTGAATTCTTGCAGCCCCGGCAACAGGCGTATCCATCTGCGTTTGAGTAACACGCTTGTATTCCGGAAAACCGGCAACGCTTCCATAGCCTTCCGTTGTGGTTACAGTACCTGCCGGAAGCTGGCTAAAGCCCCTGTTGCGCAGAAACTCAAGGCGATCCGTTGCAAGGGCCGTGGCCTCGGTTACATTCTTGCTCTGGGTGTTACCGTGCATTATGCCCACGGTGAGGGCCGCCATTCCCAGAAGACCGATGGAGAGTATGGTCATGGCCACAAGGATTTCCACAAGGGAAAAGCCCTGCTCGCCCCTTTGCCCCACAAAAGCTGGGACCTGCCGGATTTTCAGGGAATGTTCATTCATGGCTTTTCCTCGCCTGTTGACTGCTGCAAAACCTTCAAGCTGTTAGAATATCCTGGCGTGGCCGCCCATAAAAGTGTAAATATTTTTTGATCCCTTTGAGTTGGTGACCGTTGTATAGCCCCAGGTTGAGGCCACACCGCGGGAGTTGAAAACAATCGTAATGGCGCGGGTTATGTTGACATCAGAATAGTTGTCCTTGATGTTTTTTATCGTAACCTCGCCAGAATCCTTTGAGTTGTTCCGGTTTTCATCCACCCAGATTTCGTAGGTTCCGCTGGTGTTGAATTTTATCTCTGCCCGTGTGTTCTGGCGCACGGCATTCATGCGGGTGACAACCATATCCGTCATTATCTGCCGGGCTGCGCCGTTAAGACGGATTCGCGGCATATAGTCAATCATGTTGGGTATGCCGATTCCAGCCACAATGGCGATTATCACCGTTACGACGAGCAACTCGACAAGGGTGACGCCTTTTTGTTGTCTGTGAATTTTGAGCATAGTCAGCATGGTCTTGGTTCCTCCTGCAAAAGGGAGGCAGTTACAGGGCGCAAGCAAAGTAAGGGAAAAGTGTCGTGTATCCTTTAGGGGTGGCCCTATTTGACCCGTCTGCTACCCATACTGATTAAAGGTGCGGGCCAAAAAACCTAAAACCCTCTCTGTTCAATAATATACATCATGTCAAGGGTCTTTTCAACAACAAAGAACCCCAAAAAAGGTGAAATGTCTCTCACCAAAGGGGTGAAACCCGCTTTTTTGGACTTTTCCAGGGGCCTGCCGACAAAACCTTCCTTTCCGGCAAGGGCTTATGGCAAATTGCAGGCCCTTTATTTGAAGCTGTGCTCCTTTGTGGGAAAAGCCTTTTCCTTCACCTCGCCCACATATTGGCCAAGGGCGGCCCTGGCATCTTTAGCCAGTTGGGCATAGCGCTTGGCAAACTTTGGCACATGGCCCTCATTCAGGCCCAAAAGGTCGTGGAGCACCAGAATCTGCCCGTCACAGTCTGCCCCTGCGCCAATGCCTATGGTGGGTATGGACAGAGAGGCGGTTATCTTTTGAGAAATGGCAAAGGGAATTCCCTCAAGAACCACGGAAAAGGCCCCGGCATCCTGTACCTTTTTGGCATCATCCAGCAGCTTGTCCTCCTGGCGCTGAACCTTGAACCCCCCCATCTGGTGAACCGACTGGGGGGTCAGCCCGATATGGGCCTGGACAGGAATGCCCGCAGCAGCTATGGCCTCAATGGTTCTGGCCACGGATGCGCCGCCCTCCAGCTTCACGGCAGAAGCCCCGGCCTCCTTTAAAAAGCGCCCTGCATTTTCAACAGCCTGGGAAACAGATGCCTGGTAGCTCATAAATGGCATATCCCCCACAACCATTGCCCGCTTGACACCCCGGGCCACAATGCGCGTGTGGTAAATCATCTGATCCATGGTCACGGGCAGGGTGCTGGTCTCGCCCTGAACCACCATGCCCAAGGAATCGCCCACCAGTATGATGTCCACACCGGATTCATCCACCATGCGGGCAAAGGGAAAATCATAGGCTGTCAGGGCCGTTATCTTTTGTCCATCTGCCTTCATCCTGGCAAGCACCGTGACCGTAATCTTTTCCATGAACAAACCCCCTTTCATTGGAAGAAAACAACAATGCGGCGAAAAACCGCCTGTTTTGAAAATATATAACGCAAACGCCCTTAAAACAAGCTGACCGGCACTGTTGGCCCGGCAATATTTCTGGTAAAATCCTCCTGCATCCGGGTTGTTTTTTTGCAACAAGCCCTGTTAACATGACATTTTTGGCATCAGGGTGCGGCAAACGGCAAAAAAGGCTTTGGGGGAAACTCATGGAAACTTTTGATTGCGTTGTTGTGGGCAGCGGCTTTGGCGGCTCTGTGGCAGCTCTGCGCCTGGCAGAAAAGGGAATGAGCGTGGCCGTGCTGGAGCAGGGCCGATGGGTGACCTCCCAGGCCGTGGAAAGGGCTGACAAAAGCCTGCGCCACCTTTTGTGGGCACCCAGGCTTGGCTGCACCGGCTTTTTTTCCCAGACCTTTTTCAAGCATGTGGTGATTGTGGGCGGTGTTGGGGTGGGAGGCGGAAGCACGGTTTATGCAGCCGTGCTGCTGCGGCCCAAACAGGGGTTTTATAGGGATGGTGCCTGGAGCAACCTTGGGGTGGACTGGGAAAAGGAGCTTGCCCCCCACTACAAGACGGCAGAAACAATGCTTGGTGTGACCACAAACCCCAGCCTGGATGT
>JAGVAW010000308.1 GCA_020060085.1 Desulfobacterales bacterium | reverse complement strand
GCGCATGACCGAGTATGCTTTGGGGGCCTTCAAAAGCGTTGCAGGAAGAGCGGGCTTTTTCAACCTGCTCATGGATATTACGCCCGACTGCGACTGCATACCCTGGTCGGATGTCCCAATAGTGCCGGATGTGGGCATTCTTGCGTCTATGGATCCGGTTGCAATTGATCAGGCCAGTTGGGATCTGGTGAACCAGCAGGCAGGCAACCCCCAAAGCCTGCTCACAAAAAACCTGGCCCCGGGCGAGGCAAAAATCCCCGGTTTGTGGAGCCACACCCAGGCGGATCTCCAGCTTTCCTACGGAGAACAGATTGGCCTGGGCAGCCGGAAATACGAGCTTATAAAGATTTAAATTCGAAATGGCTTTTTAACAATACAGACCCTCAAGACAGAAAAAAACATGATACTCATTTTAAACGGAAGCCCAAAAAAAAGCGGCAAGGTGGCAACCCTTCTCCGGGCGGTTGAAAAGGGGCTTAAGGAAAAGGGCCACAAGGTGGAATGGATTAATGTTTATGACCTGAAAATAGCCCACTGCATTGCCTGTATGAAATGCCGTCCGGACGGTCGCTGCATTCTCCCTGAAGACGGGGGGCATTCTGCGGGCGATAAAATTGCGGCCTGCGAGGGCCTGGTGGTCGGCACGCCCACCCACTGGGGCAACATGAGCGCCCAGTTGAAAATGCTTTTTGATCGCAATGTGCCGCTTTTCATGGGTGAAAAGCCAAACGGCTTTCCCATTGCCAGACAGAAGGGCAAACCAGCCCTCATTGTAACCGCCTGCTCAACCCCCCTGGCCCTTCAACTTCATTGCTGCCGAAAGCCGGGGGGCCATAAACGCCGTGCGGGAGGTACTCCACTACGGAGGGCTGAAAATAAAGGGGCGGCTTGCCCTTCCGGGCACAAAATCCATGGAGAAGATACCTCAACGCTTTCTTGACCAAGCCTGCAAGCTGGGCCGCAAACTTTAAGGCATAGGACGCTAAACGCAAAGCCTGTTTGGAGGCTATTTGCTTTTCATCGGAAAAAGGCGAAATCTTTCTTCCCGCCGCATTGTTGTTGCAGGGGCCAATTTTGCAGGCCTGTGCGCGGCCAGATCAATCCCCCAGGCTTGGTCTGTGACGGTTCTGGACCCCAACCCCTTTTTTGAGTTTCTGCCCAATATCCACGAGTTGGTATCCCAGCGCAAAAGCCCAAAAAGTCTGCGCCTGGACAAGGCTGCCATAATTAAAAGGGCTGGCCACAAATGGGTGGGCGAAAGGGTCACCGCCATCAGACCTGACAAAAAGCAAATTGTATGCTCTTCCGGCGACTCCCTTGGCTATGATGCCCTCATCCTTGCCGTGGGCGGGGTCAACAACACCTTTGGCATTGAGGGTGCGGCCCGATATTCCATGCCCTTTAAAAGCCCGGACCATTGTGCTGCCATTAACAGGCGGCTGGAAAATTTGGTTCACAGGCAAAAGGGCATAAGGGTTGTTATTGTTGGCGGCGGGCTGGAGGGCGTGGAGGCATTGGGGGAAATTCTGCGCCGATTCGGCAGGCATCCGGGCCTTAAAATCAGCGTGGTGGAAGGTCAAGACCGCCTGCTGCCCGAAGCGCCGCCTGTCATTGACCCGGAAGTGCGCCGCCATTGCAGGGGCCTTGCCGTGAAGTTTTTGACCGGAGAAAAGGTGGCCCAGGTAAGGGAAGGGGCGGTTGTTCTTGCCAGCGGAAAAAGCCTTGAAACAGACATAACCCTGTGGACGGGCGGAGCCAAGGCCCCGGATCTGCTCTACGAATCCGGCTTGGCCCAAAGGCCCGGAGCCTGGGCAAAGGTGGATAAACACCTGGCAAGCCAGGCGCACCCGGCAATTTTTGTGGCAGGGGATGCGGCCCAACTGGATAGCGCCCTGCCAAAGCAGGCATATCACGCCATGGACATGGGAAGGCTATCAGCTCAAAACGCCATGAATCTGCTTGACGGCAAGGCGCTCAAAATCTACTCCCCTTCCGCAAAGCCTGCGCTGATAAGCTTTGGAGAAATGGATGCCTTTGCCGTATCCGGCAACAAGGTTTTTGCAGGGACAGTATTTAATGCAGCCAAGGAGGCGGTTTACCAGCTTGTGATGGCCCGGATGGATTCCTCATGGCCTCTGGCAAGGGCTGCAAGAGCTTCCTGGCGGGGCGCGCAGGGGGCGCTGACCCTGGCTTTGGGGTCAGCTTCTTCATTGGAAAGGCTTTTGGCTTTAGGCAAAATAAGAGCCTTGAGGTAGGGCTTGCAGGAAAGCACCTTGCCCCGGCGGGTTCTGCGGCTTTTTAAAAAGCAACTTTCCTTTAAGCCTTATTCATCCCCGTTTTGCACATTTATGGAAAAGTTCTCAAGCATGACCCGCCAGGCCCCTCTTTCATAAACAAGGTTGAAAGTCCATTCCTGCTTATCTGTTGGCGTGCGGGCCGCAATGCTTACAAGGCGCAGATTGTTCAAGGTGCCGTCTGCCAGCATCGTTAGGGAGGAAAGGTCAAAACCAGCCTGCTCCCCCACTGCCAGGTCAAAGTCATCGGGCGAGTAGTTTCTGCGGGTTTGCCGGGACAGGAGGGCATAGGCCCTTTCCCCATCCTGCATCTGGATGGCAATAAGGTACTGGCGCAGTATATTTATGGGCATCTCAACAGGAATGTTGATGATTTGGCCCACCCTTATAAGGTTGGGGTTTTGAATGTTGTTTTCGCGGACAATCTGTTTGTAGGCATCTGCATTTGAAAAAATGCGAGCCAAGCGTATAAGATTATCCCCCTTGCGCACCTTGTAGGCGTATTGCGGGCCGACATCAGCGCCTGCCCATGCAGGCAGGGCAAGCGCAAAAGCGGCAAAAACCGCAAGAAATCTGTATATTAAGGCCATGAACACCTTTGGCGGGCTTGTAAAAAAGCTATTTTTTATCCATCTGGAAAAAGCTTTTTTAAAAAACTGTTATGCAATATCTTTTGTTGTTTTAAAGCTTCCCTGCCCCCAAAATAATTTACCACAATTGTCTGTTCGGGGCCAGTTTTTCCGGCCTTTGGCCTTGCCTGGAAAAATGGCCTTAAAAAAGGCCTATTTTATTGTCTCGTAGATTTTCTTGGACCTGTCCATAAGGTAAATATGGTTGTAAATCCGTTGGGGAATGTCTG
>JAGVAW010000102.1 GCA_020060085.1 Desulfobacterales bacterium | reverse complement strand
GCTTAACCGGCAGATACTCCAGGGCCTTTTGTGCAATGGACACCGGGACCCCGCCGTAAAAGGCCTCTGCCACGGCCCCTGCAATGGCAGCCTGGGTGTCAGTATCTCCCCCTAAAGAAACGGCCTTCCGCACGGCATCCTCAAAATTTTCTGAATCCAAAAAAACGCACAGGGCTTGGGGTACTGACCCCTGGCAGGTCACATCAAAGGAGTAACCGGGCCTTATCTGCTCTGTTGTGCGGGAAAGGTCGTAGCCAAAAAGCTGCGTTATTTCGCCAGCAATTTCCTTTTTGGAAGCGCCCGTGCGGGCTAAAAAAACCGCCAGGGCCGTGGCCTGTGCGCCCTTTATGCCCTCCGGGTGGTTATGGGTGGGGCTGGCGCTTGCCTTTGCCTGCAAAAGCACTTCCTCTGCGCTGTCAAAGGCAAATCCCACAGGGCTTACCCGCATGGCCGAGCCGTTGCCGAAGCTCAAATATGGCCCTGCCGTGTCTGAACGCATCCAGGTATAAAAGGAGCTGCCGTATCCGGCATTGGGCCATTTGCGGGCAAAGCTGCGAATGGTTTTGCCGTAATCAGCCCCCTGCAAAATGGCCTGGGCCACGGCAAGGGTGAGAACGCTGTCATCCGTGAAACGGCAACCTTTCGAAAACAGAGGAAAATCCGTCTTCTTGAACCTGCCGCCCGAATGCTCGTAAATTGAGCCGATTATGTCGCCGCAGATGGCACCTATCATGAAATTTCTCCTCGAAGGGCGGCCCCAGGAAGCCGTGGGCTGTGTTGCACTGCGCATCGGAATTCGGTCACATACTATGAGTATGCTCCCTCATTCCTCGCAAAGTGCGCCTTGCATACGCGCCACCTGGAACCACCCTGTACGCCGGAAGGTTGGGACAGCGCAGCAAAAGATGCGCCATCCCAACAATAGCATATCTTGCGGATTTCTGCCGCCATCAATAGGCTATGCTGCCCGGCGTGCGGGGAAAGCTTATGACATCGCGTATGTTTGTAATGCCTGTGGCAAGCATCAGGAAGCGCTCAAAGCCCATGCCAAAGCCGCTGTGGGGCGCGCTTCCGTAGAGGCGCGTATCCAGATACCAGCCGTATTCCTCTTTAGAAAGCTTTTGCCTTTCCATGGCAGCCTTCAAAAAATCGTGGCGCTCCTCCCGCTGGCTGCCGCCTATTATCTCGCCCACCCGCGGGGCCAATAAATCCATTGCAGCAACGGTTTTGCCGTCCGGGTTGGCCCTCATGTAAAAGGGTTTGATTTGGGTCGGGTAGTCGCAGACAAAAACAGGGCCTTGCACAAAGCTTTCTGCAAGGAAGCGCTCGTGCTCGGTCTGGAGATCCAAACCCCAGGCAACCGGGTGTTCAAAGCTTTTGCCGGATTTTTGCAGAATTTCAATGGCTTTTGTGTAGGTTATCCGCTCAAAGGTTTTGTCCGCGATTGCATTGAGGGCTTCTTGCAGGCTCTTGTCCACAAAGGCAAAAAAAAGCTCCATATCCTCCTGGCAGAAGTTTAAAAGATGGCCCACAAGGTATTTGACGAATTTTTCCGCGAGATCCATGTCATCAGCCAGATCTGCAAAGGCCATTTCCGGCTCTATCATCCAGAACTCTGCGGCATGGCGGGCTGTGTGGCTGTTTTCCGCCCTAAAGGTGGGGCCAAATGTATAGACCTTGCCCAAAGCCAGGGCATGGGTTTCAAGGGCAAGCTGGCCCGAAACCGTGAGAAAGGCCTTTTTGCCGAAGAACTCCTCCTTGTTTTCATGGGCAGGAGCGCTTACGGAAAAGAGGTCTCCCGCGCCCTCGCAGTCGCTTGCAGTTAAAATAGGGGTGGAGACAAGAAAAAAGCCTTCATCGCAAAAAAAACTGTGCACAGCCTGGGCAAGCTGGGAGCGGATTCGCAAAAGAGCGCCGTATTTGTTTGTGCGGGGCCGCAAATGGGCTATTGTGCGCAAAAACTCGTCTGAATGGCGCTTTTTCTGCAAGGGGTAGTCTGGCGGGCAGGAGCCGACAAGCTCAATTTCCTTTGCTTTAAGCTCCCATTTCTGGCCCTTGCCCGGAGACTCCACAAGGTCTCCCAAAATGCTTATGGCGCTTCCTGTGGAAAAGTCCGCCAAGGCCCCGTAGGCAGGCAGTCCGCCATCCACAAGCACCTGGAGGTTTTTTAAGCAGGACCCGTCATTAACCTCAAGAAAGGCAAAGTCCTTGTGGTCGCGCGCTGTTCGCACCCAGCCCTGCACAAAAACGCCTTCAATGGCCCTGCTGCTTGCAAGCAGCTCTTTTACAGAGCTTTTTTTTGTCTCACCTTTTTTAAAAAAAGGTTTTTCCATTTTTTTGCCCTTTGCGAGTAAAATGACCTAAAAGCTGATTGACAATGTCTTACTGTTGCCGTTTTTTGGAAAAAATCTCAAGGGTAAAGGTTTTGACCCCATGATGCAGCCGGAAAAAATTGTTATCAGCGCATCGCGGCGCACAGATATACCCGCCTTTTATATGGACTGGTTCATGGATGCGATTCTTGCAGGCCGCTTTGTTGTGGAAAACCCCTTCAACAGGCGCAAAAGCATTGTGGAGGTTAATCCGGCAAGGGTTCACAGCATTGTGTTCTGGTCCAAGAACTTTGGCCCCTTTCTATTGGGCGGCTTTGGCAGCAGGCTTTTGGATGTTGGTTACAAGCTCTTTTTCCATTTTACCATAAATTCGGCGGTCAGCATTCTTGAGCCAGGCCTGTTACCGCTTGAGCAAAGGATTGAGCAGGCCGGAAAGCTTGCCAAACTTGTCGGCCCAGGCGCTGTGTGCTGGCGCTTTGATCCCATCTGCTTTTTCAGGCAGGGTGACGGGCCGATTCAAGACAACCTGGGAGATTTTGACAAAATAGCCTCCAGACTTGCAGAATCTGGCATAAGCCGCTTAACGGTGAGCTTTCTGGACTACTATGCAAAAATCAGCAGAAGGCTGTCAAAGCATCCGGGCCTTGCCTTTGTGCTGCCAGATGCAGCCCGGCAGGCGGAAATTCTAAATGATCTTGCCCAAAGGGCAGCGCCTTTAGGCTTGGAGCTTTTCACCTGCTGCGAAAAGCAGGCCTTTGATGCCCTGCCGGAAGGCAGCGCCATCCGCGCCGGAGCCTGCATTGATCACGGTCTTTTGGAGTCCCTTTACGGGCCGGGCTTGAGCCGCAGGCCCGATAAAGGCCAGCGCACAAAGGCAGGCTGCTTTTGCAATGAAAGCCGCGACATAGGCTCATACAACCTTCAGCCATGCGGGCATAACTGCCTTTTCTGCTATGCAAACCCTGCTGCCCTGTAACAAGGCCGAGGGCAGCCCTTTATCCGGGTATTATAAAAAAAGCCGCTCCCCAAAAAAAGCAAAAGGCCATTATTGATTTTGCATAAGAAAAAGGCGGCGGCGATTTTGTTATTTTTCCCGCTAACCATAATTTTTTTATTGCGTAAATTAGTCCGTTGCAAACAGGGCGCACAATATTTTATACTACCAAAAGCTGAAATCATTCTAAAGGCCGGTTTTTTTAAGTTAAGCTGCCATTCCAATAAACAATAGCTTTTTGCAAGAAGGGGGGCCGACTAAATGTATCCCATTTCCTCCGAGCATACTTATGAAAATGATATGGTCGTATTTGACGAGGGTAGCGATGAAGAGAAGGTTTATGTGGTTCTTTCCGGCGCTATCAAAATAATAAAGGATGTTCGTGGCGAGGACATTGTTGTGGAGGTCATGCGCCAGGGAGAGATATTCGGCGAAATGGCCTTTGTTACGGGAATGCCCAGAAGCGCCACAGCCAGGGCCATGGGGACCGCCACCGTGGGCGTCATCAGCCCGGAAGCCCTGGACAATGAGTTTGAAAATCTTTCACCCATAATGAAAAAAATAATGCAAAGCCTTGTGGACAGGCTCAAGAAAGCCACTGACAACTCGCTTGGCGTGAGCTTCATCCGCAAGGCACCCAGATATTTGAAAACCCTGCCCGTGCGCTTTGAAAACGGCCACACATTTTTAGAGACCCTCACGCGGGACGCCTCGTGCGGGGGAATGTTCATCAGCACGGATATGCCCCTTGGCTACGGCGAGACCTTCCAGTTGAGCCTCACACTTCCTGATGGCGAAAAGCCCCTCAAGATTCCCTGCAAGGTGGCCTGGGTGCGTACCCAGACCGATGACCCTGAAAATTTCCCTTTGGGCATGGGAGTGAAGTTTCTGCGCCTGGACAAGGTGGGCCACAACCGGCTGAAAAGGATTCTTCAGCAGGTGTAGGGTTAAAAAGGGCAGAAAGGCTGTTGGCTGCCCGCCTGGAACCGCCCTGTACGAAAGGTGTTTGAAGGGGAAAACCCTCGTCTCCCCGGAACTGCCCCCGGCCCGTCATTCCCGCGTATGAGGGACCGGAAAACAAAAAACCCGTCATTCCCGCGTATGCGGGACCGGAAAACAAAAAAACCGTCATTCCCGCGTATGCGGGAATCCAGAATAAAACGGGTTGTTAACCTTATTGAAACAGGGCGGGCCAGGAAATATGCGGGGCAAAGCCTTAAACAAGGCTGTGCATGGATTCAAAGCAGAACAGCGGCAGAAGCTTTGACAGCATCAATGGGCCGGAATGACGGGGGTGGTATTGGGTGGGCCTTCCCGGTCTTTTTTCACGGGTTGCCGCTGTCTGCACCCTTTTCTCTGGAAAAGCCAGCCACAAGGCTGTTGTAGTGGGCAATCACCTCTCTGCGGCTCAACATTCCTATAAGGACTCCAAAATCATCGGCCCTCACAACCGGGAGCATATCCAGGTTCTTCACGGTGAACTTCTGCATCACCGTGGCAAGGTCATCGTGGGGTGTTACAAAAATTATGTCCCGCGTGGCAATGTCTCTTACCAGCACAAGGGATTCCATGTCCTTTTCAAAAAGCACCCGCCGGATGTCTGTTGAGGAGAAAATCCCGGAAAACCTTCCCTTTTCATCCACCACCGGAAAGTAATGCTGGCTGGTTTTCACAAAAAGATTCTTGAAATCCCCGAATGGCATCTGCTCGCTGATGAGGGGGTATTTTTTTACTCTGTCCATTATATCCCGCACGCGGGCGGCCTGGAGTATGTCCACAAAAAAATCGCCTGCATGGGCTGGAGAGGCCATGCGGTTTTTTGGCTGCTTTGCAAAAATGGTCCAGCGCCTTGAAAACAGATAGCTAACAGAGCAGACAAGAAGGCTTGGAAGCAGCAGGTGGTAGGATCCGGTCATCTCTGAAACAAAAATTATGGTGGAGATGGGCGCATTGGAAACCCCGGTGAAAAAGCCTGCCATGCCCACCACCACAAAGGCCCCCGGCTGGGTTACCACGCTTGGCATAAGCCCGGCAAAGGCAAGGCCCACAGCCCCACCCAAGGCCCCGCCTATAACTATGGAAGGCCCGAAAACGCCGCCTGAGCCGCCTGAGCCTATGGAAAAACTTGTGGTTAGTATCTTGCCGCCTGCCAGAAGGAGCAGAAAGAGTATGGTTGCCTCGTTGAAAAGGGCCTGCTGGACAAATCCGTAGCCAAAACTTAAAGCCTCCGGCAGAAAAAAACCGATGATGCCCGTCAACAGCCCGCCGATGGCAGGCTTTAAGTAGTTGGAAACCTTGAGCTTTGCAAAAATGCCAATCACGCCGTAAAAGCAGCGCACATACAAAAATCCTCCTCCCACAACCACAAGGGCAAGCGCAAGGTATGGCCCAAGCTCAAGAGGGTTGGAAAAGGTAAAATGCGGGGCAGCAAAAAGGGAACCCCAGTTTCCCGTAACAAGGCAGAAAAGGCAATAAGCCACAACCGAGGCCAGGCCAGCTGGAATCACCACATCGCTTTCAATTTCCGGGTCGCGGTACAGCACCTCTGCTGCAAACAAGGCTCCGGCCAGAGGCGCGCGGAAAATGCTGCCCACGCCTGCGGCGATTCCTGCTGCAAGCATTATGCGCCGCTCGCGCTCGGTGAGCTTTAGCCTTGTTCCCAAAAAGGAGCCTATGCCCGCGCCGATAAGGGCAATGGGGCCTTCACGGCCTCCAGACCCGCCTGTGGTAAGGGTTATGGCCGATGCCAGGGTCTTGATGACAGGCACCCTTGCCCTTATGCTGCCGCCCTTGTAGTGATAGGCGGCAATAGCGGCGTCTGTTCCGTGGCCTTCAGATTCCGGGGCGAATTTGAATACCAGAAAACCCGAAATCAGTCCGCCCATTGCAGGCAGCACAAGCAGAATCCAGCGGTTGAAAGCCCTTGTTGAAGGCACAAAGCCCGATACCTCGCCAGCAGGAACAGGGGGCCGCCAGCCTGCCATGCCGTCCAGAAAAAAACGCACGCCTGCATGGCACAGAAAGTCAAATATCAAGGCGCCTGCGCCCGCTGCCAGGCCGATGACCACAAAATAAAAAGACCACTTCAGGTAGTAGGGGCCAAGGTTTCCCCAAAGGCGGCTCTTGGCTGGTTTTTTTGCTTTTTTCTGGGACAAGACACACCTAAAATAAAAAATGGAGGATTTTTTTTGCGTCTTTTACTCTGCCCTGTTTTGGGCATGGTTTTGAGGGCGGCTGCGCCACCGCCTTTTCAGCGGCTTTTTTCAAACATCTTATACCAATAATGTCAAATAATTATATTTTGCAAGCCTGCCAAGGTTCATTGCGTGGGCCTGCAAGTTCTGCAACCCCGCCTTTTGCCCGATAAAAGCTGGGTCGTTTGGGCGCATAAAGGCCCTGCGGCACAAATTGTATCCCTTTTGTCCCATAAAATTTTATTATCAATTAAATAAAACTGTTATAACAAGAGCATTAAATCGTGCGGGACTAAAATGCCCCGCACCTTGCCCTGCCGCTTTTTCCCTGCTTTTAAAATGCCCTTTTCCTTCATCTGTATATCCAAATAAAACAAAATGTTAGGAATCTGCTGCCCCAGGTGCAGGCTTGGCACCATACTTGCTCATAAATTTGCAGCGCTTTGTTTGCAGATATTGCTGGAATAAACCTTGATGCTGATTTTTAGCTTCTCCTGAAAGGGGTGTCATGGCTCAATTTGAATCCGGCCTGGCTGTGCCCAGACCCGAACCGCACTTTTTTTTGTCCAGAGATATTATTCAGAACATGGAGTGGATAAGTAAGCTTTCCAAGCGCCATCCGGTGAATGTGCTGGTTGCAGGCAAGCAGGGCTGCGGCAAGTCAACAATGGTGCGCCAGTTTGCAGCCCGCAACAAAAGGCCCATGGCCACATTCCAGGTGGGCATACTCTCCGAGCCGGGCCAGCTTTTCGGTGAGCACCGCCTCAAGGACGGCCAGACCTACTATCAGCAGTTTCTTTTTCCCCAGGCCATCCAGACGCCCGGATGCGTCATCCACCTTGAGGAGATAAACCGGCCTGAACATCCCAAGGCCCTGAATATGCTTTTTTCGGTGCTCTCCCAGGACCGCAAAGTGTGGGTGGATGAGCTTGGAATGCTGGAAGTGGCCCCTGGCGTGGTGTTTTTTGCCACCCTGAATGAGGGCGAGGAGTTTGTGGGCACGGAAATGCTGGATGCAGCCCTGCGGGACAGGTTTTATGTGACCCTCATGGACTATCTGCCGGGCGATGTGGAGGCCGATGTTCTGCACCTGAAGGCCGGCATTGATGTAAAGACCGCCAAGACTATTGTTTCGGTTGCCAACCAGCTTCGCAAGAACACCCAGGAACCCATGGTGGTGAGCACCCGCCATACCCTTATGATAGCCGAGATGGTTGCAGTTGGCGCGTCCGTGCGGGACGCCTTTATATGCAGCCTGCAGGCCAGCCGGGATATCCTTGAATCAGTTCTTCTGTCCCTGCACCTGGAAGGGGGCCACACAACGGGGGGCGATGCAGACGCATACCAGATATACTGATTCCTTTGTCCTGGGCAGGCCTGTTCTGCCCCAGAGGATGTCAAAGCCGGACAAGCCGCTGGATGCAGCGGCGCTGGTGGCTGCCGGGCCCTTGTCAAGCTACTGGCGCAAGAATGTCTCCCCCAGCGAGGCTGTTGAGCTTGCCAATCTTCTGCGCGCCCTGCGCAAGGTTGCCGGCCACCTGGGGCCAAATGTGGGCCGGATCGAGTATCTTGGAATGTCCCACGGCGACCCCGCGGCCATAGTGGTGGACCCCACCCTTGTCATGGGCCAGTACCCGGTTCCCCCCCGCAAAATGGATTACCTTGTGGGTCTTGTGGTTCACGAGGCCCTGGGCCAGATAGAGTGGAGCGAGCGGGTTTTCAAAATCCTTGCCCCCCGCTTTAAACAGATGCCCGGCCTTTTGAGGGTCATGTTCCAGAAGATGATAAAGACCGGCGAGGACATTTTCGTTGACCGCCTGGCAGACCGCTCCATACTTGGGGCCTATGTGCGCCAGACAAGGGGCCGCGCCCTGGTGGAGGCAGCGGCAAAGCTCAGAAGCGAAATCCTGACTGTTGACGCCCTCATCTACCTTTGGTGGGTCTCCACCTGGAATCCGAGTATAGAGCAGTTGATGGAGCCGGTTTACGAAAGGCCCCTGGCGGATCTGCATCAGCTTACAAGAAAGCTCGAAGAAGTCCCTGACAGCCATGATTCCGTGACCAAACGCTGCGAAATCCGCGCAGAGCATTATCTTGAAACATGGCGGATTCTTGAGCCTGTGTGCCAGAGGCTTACCCTTTTGGACAAGCGCCTTGTGTGGGTGGATGAGGACAGCGTGCGGGCCATAAGGCCCCCTGCCAAGGGAAATGAAAAAAGCCCGGTGCAGAAACCGCCTCTGGCTCCTGCGCTCATCCACGAAATTTCGGCCCACCTTGCCAGCCGCTCATCAGACATAACCCCCCTTATAGCCGCGGTGGCCGGGCCGGACAACCCGGATATCGCTCCCATGAGCCGGTGGGACTTCAATATCCCTGCCCACCCGGTTGTGGATCGCCGCACCGTGGCCCGGTTAAAGGCCGTATTTTTGAATTATGCAGACCGCCACAAGGTGGTCAACCGGGGTCTGGCATCCGGCAAGGTTGACCGCAGGCGGCTTTACCGCGCGCCGATCAACGGTCGCTGCTTTTCCCAGGTGGACAAGCTGCCCCGCATGGACTGGAATGTCACCCTGCTTTTGGATGCCACGGGCAGCATGAGGGGCAACAAGTGGCGCATGGTGGAAAACACGGTGGGCAACATCCACAAGGCCCTTGCAGGGTTTGACACACACCTTGCTGCCTGGGCCTATTTCGAGGTGGACGGAATCTGTATGTTGAGCCGCCTCATCAACAAGAGAAAGCTCCTTTCCGTGCCTCCGGCAGGCCAGACAGCTTCCGGCCAGGCTTTGATAGCCGCGGCCTGCTTCATGCCAAAGGACGGGCGCAGAAATCTGCTCATCCATGTCACGGACGGCGAGTCCAACTTCGGCGTGGATGTGGGCATTGCCATAGACTTCTGCGACAGGCGCAAAATCCACCTTGTGACTTTAGGCTGCGGGTGCAAGGAAAAAAAGACAATGGAGGCCCAGTACGGCAAGACCATCCAGTTCATCAGCCATTTCGGCCAGCTTTCCCAGGCCGTGGAAAAGCTTTTGAAGTGGACCTTTTTATATGGAGCAAAGCGCAGGATTACCGGAGATCCGGGCCTTAAAAAGCTGTTTGCCGAGGCCGAAGGGGCCTGTAACGGCCAATCCGGATGACACCTTATTCAAAAGGGGGAGCTATGCAGGTAAGCGATGTAGTGAAAGGTTTTTTCGCCTCCAGGGAGCGCACCAACATTCTGGCCACCACCTCAAAGGACGGCAAGGTCAATGTGGCTGCTTTCGGCTCGCCAGCCCTTGAGGGCGACAGCCAGATAAGCATGATGCTGGGCGACAACCGCAGCTTTGCCAACTTGAGCGAAAACCCCTACGGCGCATTTCTTGTCATCATGCACGGTGGCAAGGGCATGGGAATGCAGGGCTGCCGCCTCTATGTGAAGGTTGCCCACATGGAGGATTCCGGTCCGGGCTTTGACAGGCGCATGGAGGAAATCCGCGCACGCATAGGAGACGGGGCCAATATGCTGAAGCATTTTGTCCTTTTTGATGTGCTTGAAGCCAGGCCGATACTGGATTTCGGCCAGGACATCTAAAGGCTGTCCATGCAAATCAAAAAGCCGTCAATGCGTGTGGCAAAGGGCGTGTGGCTCACGCTCACATACAGGCTTTTTGATGAAAGCGGCGCGCTTATAGATGACACGCATGAGCGCACCCCCATCCGCTTTGTTTTCGGCAAGGGGCCTTTTCCCGCCGGGTTTTACAGCCGCATAAACGGGCTTGCCCCAGGCGATGAGGCGGCTTTCACCCTTTTGCCGGAAGAAGCCTTTGGCCCGTACAGGCCCTCCCTTGTGGAAAAGGTTCATGCCAGCGAGCTGCCAAACCCGCCAACAAAGGTGGGCGAGCTTTACCGGAGGCTTTACCCGGACTGCACCAGCGAATGCTATACGGTGCGCGGCTTTGTGGGAGACTGGGTTCACCTGGACAAAAACCACCCTCTGGCAGGCAGGGCTGTGAGGTATGAAATTAAAATCCATTCTGTGGAGCCTGCCGGGCCGGTTGAAATCAAGTAGCTTTCAATAACTTGCTTTTTGCACCCTTTTTGACGGGGCGCACACTCTATTTAAAGGAAAGGCAAATAATCATGGCCCAGGATGTACTGCTCGAATCCGTTGAAGACCATGTGGGCACCCTGACCTTCAACCGCCCGGAAAAGGGGAACTCCCTGTCTCCTGAAATGCTTTTCCGTATGTACCAGACCCTTTCCCGCTGGGAGCAGGAGGATACGGTGCGCTGCGTGGTTCTTTCCGGCGGGCAGGGCAAGGCCTTTTCTGCGGGCTTTGACATAGGGGCAATTCCCACAAAGCCGGACCCGGAAATGGAGGAGCTTATAAAGACCCACAACCCCCTTGAGCTTGCATTCAAAAGCCTAAAATTCTTTCCTTACCCCACAATAGCCTCGTGGAACGGCTATTGCTTCGGCGCGGGCCTTAACCTTTCAATGGTCTGCGACATACGCATAGCAGCAGACACGGTTAAGGTGGGAATGCCGCCTGCGCGCCTGGGCCTTGTTTATCACCCGGAGGGCCTTGTGGAGTTTGTGCAGGCCATCGGCATGGCAGCCACCCGCGAGCTTTTTTTCACGGCCCGCACCTACCTTGCCCAGCAGGCAAAGGAAATGGGGCTTGTGAGCCACCTTGTTCCAAAGGAAGAGCTTTCTGACTTCACCTACCAGATGGCCCGCGAAATCGCATCCAATGCGCCCATAGCCTTGAAAAGCACCAAAACCATATTGAATATGCTGGAAAAGAACATGACTTTTTCCCAGGAGGACAAGGCCCAGGCCCAGGTGCTCCAGGCGCTTGGCTTTGCCAGCGAGGATTTGAAGGAAGGCCAGCTTGCCTTTCTGGAAAAGCGCAAGCCGGTTTTCAAAGGCAAGTGAGCCGGGTATGGAAAAATTAAGGGAAATTGCAAAAAAAATGAGGGATATGGCCCCCGGCGTTGCCCTCACGGGCGCGGGGGTGAGTGCGGAATCGGGCATATCCACTTACCGGGATAAAGGCGGGCTGTGGGACACCCACCCCAAAGGCGCTTCCAGTGGAATACTTGGGGTTCTTGCCGCCTACCCGGAGCAGGCTCCCCAAATTCTGAAGGGTTTTTTTGATTCCCTTAAAACCGCCCGGCCCAATGCAGGGCACATTGCCCTGGCAGACATGGAAAGGTTGGGGATTCTGGCCGCCGTGATAACCCAGAATGTGGATGACCTGCACAACAAGGCAGGCAGCAGAACCGTTTTTGAGCTGCACGGCAATATGTTCCGTCTGCGCTGCATCTCCTGCAACCAGCGGCAGATGCCGGGCATGGCGGAATACTTCGCCTTTGCAGACAAAATGGTGGAGTCCCTTAAAACAAAAGGCTTTGAGGCCCTTCTTGGAGAGCTTCCGGCCTGCCCTGCCTGCAACAGCGGGGTCATGAGGCCCGACTTTGTGAGCTTTGGCGAGCCTGTGCAGCAACTGGAAGAATCCTTTGCTTTGGCTTCGCGCTCCGGCTTTGTGCTTGTGTGCGGAACCTCCGGCGTGGTGCACCCGGCTGCGTCAATCCCTGGTTATGCAAAGGCCAGGGGGGCCTATCTGGTTGAAATAAACCCCAAGCCAAGCGAGCTTACCCGTCAGGCGGATGATTTTGTGGCAGCGCCCACGGGCGAGGCCCTGCCAAGGCTTGTGGAACTGTTAAAGGAAATGCGCTGAACAAATCAACCCGGAAATAAACTGCCTTAACGGCATGAAAGGAGTCAGGAAAATGGCTGTGCAATGGGATGTGGGATACATTATCCGCAAAAGGGCGCTCAAAAACGCAAACAAGACTGCCATAATTTTTGAAGATGAGCCGGTAACTTACGGTGCCTTGAACGAGGGCGTTAACCGCTGCGCGCACTTTCTCCAGAAAAAGGGCCTCAAAAAGGGCGACCGCATGGTCGTGCTGATGTTAAACTGCATAGAGTTTTTGGAGGCCTACTTTGCAGCAGCCAAGCTTGGCATAATCTTTGTACCCTTGAACTGGCGGCTTGTTGGCCCGGAGCTTGAATACCAGATAAACGACTGCGGCGCGCGGCTCATACTTTTTCACGATTCCTTTCTTGGGTCCATTGACGGCATCCGCACCCGGCTCACTGTTGAGGAGGACAAGTTCATCTACTGCCAGTCTGGAAACCCTGGAATGCCAAGCTGCCCGGACTGGGCGCAGGATTATGCTTCCGGCGTGGCGGACAGGCCCGTGGCTGAACCCACCCCGGATGCGCCCGTTGAAGTTGAAGATCCGCTTGCCATTGTTTACACATCAGGGGTTACAGGCTTTCCCAAGGGCGCGGTGCTATCCCACTCCCAGACCTATTTCAAGTGCTTCCAGACCGCCATGTACACGGATGGCGGCGGTGAAAACGATGTCATGGTGGCCCAGCTTCCCCTTTTCCATTCGGGCGGGCTTTTCATTGTGGCCACCCCGGCCATTTTCGGGGGCATAACCCTTATCATGCGCCGGGGTTTTGACCCCAACGAGTTTGCCGAGGACATACAGCGCTACCGCGCAACCATAGTGTTTGCCCTCACCACCATGTGGAGAATCATCCTTGAAACCGGCAAGCTCGATCAGGTGGATGTCTCCTCTGTGCGCTCTGTCATGGGCGGCGGCGAGCGCACCCCCATGAGGCTCTTTGACGAGCTTGCAAAGCGCGGCCTTTATATGCAGCAGGGTTTCGGCCAGACCGAGTGTTCGGCCATGACCCTTCTGCCCAAGGATGACATCCAGCGCAAGATGGGTTCCATTGGCAAGCCCGGCTTTTTTGTCCATGTGTGGATAGGCGACAGGAACGGCAATGAGCTGCCTCCCGGCGAAATAGGCGAGATGCTTGCCAAAGGCCCCACAGTTATGAGCGGCTACTGGAACCTGCCGGAAATAAGCAAGCGGACCGTTACCAACGGCGTGCTGCACACGGGCGATTTGGGCTACATGGACGAGGAGGGCTACCTTTATATTGTGGACAGGGCCAAGGATATGTACCGCTCCGGCGGCGAGAATGTTTACCCTGCGGAGGTGGAGAAGGTCCTTGCCCAGCATCCGGCCATTGCCAATGTGGCAATCATCGGCGTGCCGGACGACAAATGGGGGGAAACAGGCATGGCCTTTATCCAGCCCATGCCCGGCCAGAAAATCACAACCGAGGAGATTCTGGAATTTTTGAAGGGCAGGGCAGCCAAGTACAAGCACCCCACCCGCTTTGAATTTGTGGAGGAGCTTCCCCTCACCGCAACCATGAAGGTCAAAAAATCCGAACTCAAGGAGAGATACAGTGCATCACTCACCGCAGTCTGAAAAACCTGCCTGGGGCGGTAAGGTGGCTGGTCTATTGGGCACGCGCCTGCCTGTCATTTTAGGTCCCATGCGGCTCATCACCCTGGGGAAAATGGCCGCAGCCATCAGCAATGCAGGGGGGTTCGGCCAGATAGCAGCTTCGGGTCTGGAGGGCGATAAACTCCGCCAGGAACTTAAAATCGCCCGCGAGCTTACAGACAAACCTGTTGGAGTGAATATTCCGGTTTACCGGCCCAATGCCTTTGAGGCCATTGAGATTGCCATTGAAATGGGAGTCAAAACCATAACCACTTCTGCTGGCAACCCTGCAAAAATAATGGATCTGGCAAGATCCGGCGGCCTTACCGTCATCCACAAGGTTAGCAGCGTGAGGCTGGCGCAAAAGGCCCAGGATGCCGGGGTGGATGCGGTCATTGCAATGGGCTACGAGGCAGGCGGCCATGTGGGCAGGGAAAATGTGACCACATTCTGCCTTATTCCCCAGATAGCGGATGCTGTTTCCATTCCCGTAATAGCCGCAGGCGGAATTGCAGATGCCAGGGGCGTGGTGGCGGCAATGGCTCTTGGGGCCTCTGGTGTGGAAATGGGAACCCGCTTTGTGGCCTGCAAGGAATGCCCCGTGCCTTCCTTTTTCAAGGAGGGGGTGCAGGCCGCCCAATGTGACGGCACCCTTCTGCTGGGCAAGGAGGCCATGCCCATAAGGGTTCTGGCCAACAGTCTTGCAATGGCGGTTTCCGGAATGCAGAAGGGCGATGGGGCGGCAGGTAAAGGTGAGGGCCAGGCTGCTGTTGATCAGGCCATGACCCAGCACGGGGATGCAGCCTATGTGATGCAGGGCGGCAACAAAGATTCTGCTGTCATGCCCTGCGGCCAGATAGCGGGCCTGGTCAAAGACGAGCCGGAGGCTGCCCAGATAATAGCGCAGATTGAGGAGCAGGTGCTTGCTGTGTGCAAGGCTCTGGGAGGTTTTTTCAACTGCTCTGTTTAGGGATTTTTGCGCTGAAAATAAATTCGGGGTTTTTGGCCTTTGCCTTTGGCCAGCCAAAAAAGGGGGAAAAATGAATCTTGAGCATATACTGCTGGAAAAAAAGGAAAATGTCGCAACCATAACCTTGAACCGGCCTCCCTACAACTCCTTTGGCGGGCTTATGCGCCAGGAGATTGTGGCCGTGCTGACAGATGTTGCCAATGACCCGGAGGTGCGCTGCGTGGTCATCACCGGGGCAGGCAAGTATTTCTGCACCGGCGGCGATGTGAACGAGTTTGCATCCGGCCAGACCAAGGCTCTGGAGGAAAAGGTATCAGCCCAGCGCCATGCCATGTGCGAGGCCGTGCTTCTCATAAACAATATGGAAAAGCCGGTCATCTCGTCTGTGAACGGGCCTGCTGCGGGCGGCGGGGTCAATCTGGCCCTGTGCTGCGATGTGATAATCGCCAGCGACAAGGCGCGTTTCGGCCAGGTTTTTGTGCGCCGGGGCGTGCATCCCGACTGGGGCGGCATTTACTTTCTTCCCCGGCTGGTGGGCTATGCCAAGGCCTGTGAGCTCATTTTCTCCGGCGAGGTGGTGCCTGCTGACGAAGCTGCCCGCATAGGCATGGTCAACAAAGTTGTTCCCCATGATGATTTGGAAAAGGCAACCTGGGAGATGGCCCGCAGGTTCGCCACAAGTGCGCCAATCCCAATAGCTTTTGCCAAGCGGGGGCTTCAGAACTTCCAGAAATGGGACCTGCCCCAGGCATTAGATTATGAATCATATGTCCTTTCCGTTGTGATGAAAAGCCACGACATAATTGAAGGCTTTGCCGCATTTCTGGAAAAAAGGGAGCCTAAATTCAAGGGCTATTAGCCCGTGAATTATCAGGGCGGGTCATGTCTGCTAAAAAAGATAATGATGACAGGCTGTTGAAGAAAATTTCCCTTCTCAATTCCGCAGGCGGAAAACTGGCCCAGAAGGGCAATTTTAAGGATAGTGCGCTTTGTTTCAATAAAGCGCTTGATTTGTTTGGCAAAAGAGGGCATACTTTTGCAGAGCATCGGGCAGGGGTTTTAAACAACCTGGGCCATGTGTTTGTAGCGGCCCGGTTGTGGGATAATGCGCTCGATGCCTTTACTCAATCAGCAAACATATTTAAACAGTTAGAAGACAAGACAGGCTGTGCCTTCCAGTTGCAGAACCTCGGCTCTGTTCATCGGGACAGGGGGGATGCAGCAAAGGCCCTGCCTTATTATGAAAAGGCCCTCAAGTTGTTTGAGGAATGCGGTTTGGTCGAGCAGGTTGCCGATTCCCACGCAAATGCAGCCTGGGTTCTGGCAGATGCCGGTCATCGGGAAGAGGCCGTGAGCCGTTTCCAACAGGCCTTTGCCCTTTACGGGCGAATAGGCGCCGGGCATAAGGCGCGGCTGGTTTCCCAAAATCTTGCGGCGCTTGAGGCAGGTCATTGATGGGCAATATCCCCCCTGAAAAAGGGCTGGATATATGCGAGGCTTTTTTTTACGAGCATGGCCGCCCTATGCTGGAGCGGGAGTTTGCAGGCTCTGTCAATAAAATAGCAGCCGGTCTTGTGGGCGATGGCTCCGAGTGCTATGGTTTTGACGACCAATACAGCCAGGATCACGACTGGGGGCCGGGTTTCTGCCTTTGGATAAGGCGCTCTGACAGCCATAAGCTTTTTGAGCCTCTTTCAAGGGCCTACAACAGCCTTCCCAATGAGTTTTTGGGGGCGGGGCCGCGCAAAACAAGCCTTTTTGGCCAGGGCAGGGTGGGCGTTTTTTGCATTGAGGATTTTTACCAGGGCTTCACGGGCCTGGATTTTTTGCCCCAAACCCTGGATCAATGGCTTGCCATACCGGAAAACTCCCTGGCAGCAGCCACCAATGGCAGGGTTTTTTGCGATTTTTCGGGCGAATTTAAGCTCTGGCGTAAAAGATATCTGGATTTTTATCCTGAAGATGTGCGGAAAAAAAAGCTGGCGTCACGGGCAATGACCATAGGCCAGTCAGGCCAGTACAATTTTTCAAGAAGCGTAAAAAGGGGCGATTTTGTGGCGGCTGCCTATGCGCAGATAAAGTTTGTGGCAGATGCCGCCTCCATGGTTCATCTTCTGGCAAAAAAATACACGCCCTTTTACAAATGGATGCAAAAAAGCCTTATGCAGCTTGGCGGTCTGGGGCAGCAGACGGCCCAAAAGCTTGAAGGCCTGGTGCTGGAAAACAACTGGGCCAAAAAGGGGCAGTACATAGAGTCAGTCTGCGCGGATCTGGTGGATGAGCTTAAAACCCAGGGCCTTACCCGCAGAAGCAGCGATTTTCTGGCAGATCACGGCCCTTCCATTCAGGAGGGAATTGCAGACCCGGACATGGCTGCAAGAAATGTCTGGGTGGGATGATGACAACTTGAGGGCCTTTTTTGGAACCGGGGTCAAAAAGCGCGGCATAAGGGTTGCTGGCAACTGTTTCGGGCAGTTGGCGGCAGGTTTCCCCCTATGCCTTTTCCCTGCTTTTCAAAGTGCCTGAAAGCAAAAAAGACATATCCGGTTAAAAAGAAGATGTTGCGGCACGAGTTTTAAAAGGCTGCACAAGGCCCCTGCAAAGGGGTCAAACGGCAATTTTTCCGGCTGCATTTAAGCGCCAAAGGAGAGTCCGTCCATGAAGTTTCTTGTAGACATTCTGGCTCAAGCGCACAAAAGCCTTGTTTTTCTGGAAAAGGCGCTGGTGATTCTCATTTTGTTTGCAATGGTAACCCTTTCCTTTGGCCAGGTGCTTGCCCGCAACCTCTTTCAGGCGGGCTGGATGTGGATTGATGAGGCCCTTCGCCTGCAGGTGCTCTGGCTCACCTTTCTTGGGGCGGGCCTTGCAGCGGAGTACAACCGCCATGTCAAAATTGATGTTCTCACCCATGTCCTGGGGGATTCAAGGCTTTCCAAGGCCATTGACACGGCGGCCCAGCTTTTTGCAATGGCGGTTTGCATCCTGCTTTTTGCCGCTGCATACAAATACATTCAGGTGGAGGCCCAGTACTCCACGGGCACCCTTGCCCTGGGTTTGCCGGACTGGTTTTTCCGCCTGTGCATCCCCTACTTTTTCTTTATCATGGCAATTCGTTGTCTCATAAACATAAGGCGCATTTTCCTTGGCACACATCGGAGAAGCATTGAGCCATAGGGCTTATCGCTCTTTGACGGGGGGAACGCTGCAAGGCGTTTTCAATTTCGGGAAGATTTTTTGCTCAGAAGGTGAGATAACGATATGGCAACCTCAATAACAATCGTATTTATAGTTCTTTTTGTTGTAGCAATAGCCGTGGGGTCCCCGC
>JAGVAW010000020.1 GCA_020060085.1 Desulfobacterales bacterium | reverse complement strand
TGAACCACGAAAAACACGAAAAGCACGAAAAAAAACAGGTTGCCAAAAAAAGCACCGGAACCATCATTTTGTTCTGGATGCAAAGCGTAAAGTGAGCATGATGGCTTAATGCCCCCTTTACGAAAAAGCCCGACAAATAAATCTTTTTCTTTATGCTTATGGCCCTGAAATATCCCCTGCTGATAAGGGCAGGGCTGTTTTTAAGCAAAGGCTCAAAAGCAAAAACTCAAGCCCGGCCCTTGCCGGACTTGGCTTTAGGCCCAGTAGCGGCCTACATGGGAAAGAAAAACAGGCCGGAAAAACACTTTTTTGTTTTGGGTTTTTGTGATAAAATAGTTAGATTATGGTCAGGGCAGGATTGGAAGTTTTCTATGAAATTTCCATATACGGGGCTGCCATTCGGGGGAACCATAGAGCAGGAAAAAAAGGGGGCGGGTAAAAAGGGCGATATGGGACTATTAAGGAGATTTTTCAACAAAGGGGACAAGACAGAGCAGATAACTCAAATTGGCAGGCTGGTGGGGGAGCGGATAAACGAGCTGGCCCTTTCCATTTACCAGAAACACCGGGCAACCCTGCTTGCCAAGCCCGCAAGCCACATTGTGGATGCAGTTTGGGGAACCGGCAGGCTCTCTCCTGAACAAAAGGTCATCCACAACCAGGTTCTGCCTGTTATCCGGGAAATTCATGAAGCTCTGGATTTGACAGATCTTACTCCGGCCCAGGAGTATGCCCTGGCCTATCTTGTGAGGGATCTCATCATAAGCAAGGTGAGCTGCCGGGTTCAGGCAGGCAAATCAATGGAAAGAGACACCTGGCAATCGCCGGAAAACGACCCGGCCCAGCTTTCTTCTATGGAGCCTTTGGGCAACGCATAGCAGCAGATTTTACAAAAACCTTCCTTCCTGCAACATCTTTCACCTGTTGCCATTTCCTTCAATGCCGCAGACCCTTTGGGCCGCTTCATCCAGCATGGCGGCAATCCCGCCCTTTTGGGAGGGGCTAAAGCCGAAGCATTTTTTCCAGGCTGGCTCATCCTCCATGCAAAAATAGGCTGTAACACCCGGTGCAATGTCTTTTATGGCCTTTATCAGGACTTCAAACAGGGCGATGCGAAGGGGCTTGAAGTAGCGCATCTTGCCATCCAGGCCGGGGATAAGCTCGCCGTAAGGCAGCTTGGATGCCGGAAAACGCTGCCGGATAATGGCCAAAAGGTCTGGCATGCAGCGGAAAGCCCCAAGGCTTATCCAAACCGTGTTTTTGGGTGAGACAGCATCAAATATCTGCTCCACCACCTTTACATACTCGGCCTCGCAGCCCGGATAAATAACCAGGGGATCAAAGTGAAATGCAAGCGGGTAGCCGTTTTCCTGGCATTTTTTTGCAGCAGCAAGCCTGGCAGCAAGGCTTGCGGTTGATCTTTCCTGCTCCTTTATCACTTTTGGCGTGTTAACGGAAAAGGCCACAATGGTTTTGCGATTGTGGGAAAGGCCCAAAATTCTGTCAACAAAGGCGGTTTTTGTTTTAAGCTCAAGAACCGCATGGTTCTGCGATGCAAATCTCTCCACCAGTCTGGCGGAAAGGTCGCTTACGCTGTCCCACACAAGGCTGTCTGTGAACTCGCCGGTTCCAACCCGGCGCATATCCTTGGGCTTTTGGCAAAAAAACTCGTCAAGCTGGGTAAAAAGCTCATCATGGTTGACAAAAAAGCTTAAAATTGGCGGATGAAAATATGCCTGGAGCACGCAGTAGGCGCAGTCCATAGGGCAATAGGTTCCGATGTGGGCAATGGTGTAGCCGCAGCAGGAATAATGGCTGGTGCCGGGGCAAGGACGCAGAAAGCGCCCCTTGTTTTGGCAAAGGTAAAGGATTTTCTTGCCTGCACCAGCGCTATCGGCCTCGTGGCGGATTTTTGAATGGATTGCAGAGGGGCCGTCAACCTTCTCCACCAGGGCATGGGGAAGGCTTTCAATAACCTGGGCTGTTTGAGCAAAGCCCTCCACCTGCCTGTCCACATAAATTGTGGTTATTTGCCTTGTCCAGGGCATGAATTCATTCGTCCAGAAGCCTGCCAAGGGCCGGATGAGAAAGGATTTGGCCTAAAATATCCCGCAGATTTTCAATTTCCGCCCGGTTTTCAAAGCGCAGAACAAGCCTGTGGGTGGACCCTTCCAGAAAAGGCGGGGGCTGCCAGCTTATTGATGGCGGCAGGCCCAATCCGGCAAGGTGGCTGTCAAATTCCTGCATGGCTTTTTCAAGGTTGGGATAGCGCCGTATTTTAAGCCACTGGCGCACAAGGCTTGCCTTAACATTGGCGTCAGAATTGTCCTCAAGCAAAATGGCTGCAAAATCCGGCTCATCAAAAACAGCAAGAAGGGACTTTTCCTCCCTGGCTGCTATCTGCTCAATGTTATCAACAATTTCCTTGTGCTTGCTTACAGAAAGGGGCAGGCCCGCAAGCAGCCCGCCAAGGGCCTGGGCCTCATTTTGAGGCATTTGGCAAAGCCTTTGGGCAACAGGAAGGCTTATTCTGCCCAAAGCAATGGGCAGATGAAGGCTTTGTGGAAGTTTAACCAACGCCGCAATTTTTTTTGCAAAAGGCAGGGGCGCTGGGCTGCCAAAGACAAGGGGCAGAAACGCCTCCAGATTCTCCGGGGCGCAAAAGCGCTCCAAAAGCGCAACAGCCCTTGCCTGCTCCATCGGGTTAAGGGGCCTCTGGCCGGAATTATCTGCAACCGCAATACAGGCGCAGGCAGCCATATCCGCGCTTTCCGGCAGCAGATTTACGGAAATTTGCGACCAACCCTGCTCTCTGCAACGGGCCACCCTGGCAAAGCCGGAAACCACCTGAAAGCTGTTGTCAGCTTTTTGGCGTACAAAGGGCGGATGCACCAGGCCAACAAGCGCAAGTGAGCGGTCAAGCGCCTCCTGCTCCTGGCCTATTGTGACTGCAAATGTGGTGTCTGCCTCATCCAGCCTTTCAATGGGGCTTGTTATGCGCTTACAGTCCATAACGGTGGCCGGTGAGCCTTTCAAGGGCCTGGATGTACTTTTCGCGGGTTTTGGCCACCACCTCATCAGGCAGAACCGGGGCGGGCGGCTTTTTGCCCCATTTTATGCCAAGCAGATAATCGCGCACAAACTGCTTGTCAAAGCTCTCCTGGCCCTGGCCCACCTTGTAGGTCTCCTTTGGCCAGAAGCGCGAGGAATCCGGGGTGAGCACCTCGTCAATGAGAATAAGCCTGTCATCCAACAAGCCGAACTCGAACTTGGTGTCTGCTATGATTATTCCCTTGGAGCCGGCAAGGGCCACACCCCTTTCGTATATGGCAAGGGACAGATCGCGAATCTGCTCTGCAACTTTTTGGCCCACAATTTTGGCAGCCTCTTCAAAGCTTATGTTTTCATCGTGAAGCCCCTGCTCTGCCTTGGTGGAAGGCGTGAAAAGGGCTTGAGGGAGCTTTTCGGACTCTTGCAGGCCCTGGGGAAGCTCTATTCCGCAGACGCTGCCCGTCTTCTGGTAATCCTTCCAGCCGCTGCCGGTTATGTAGCCGCGCACAACGCACTCCACGGCCAGGGGCTTGGCCTTTTTAACAAGGATGCTGCGGCCTGCAAGGTCATCTGCATAGGGCTTGCACACTGCCGGGTACTTTGACACATCGCTTGTTATAATGTGGTTTTCCACAAGCCCTTCCATTTGCCCAAACCAGAAAAGGCTTATCTGGGTAAGCACCTTGCCTTTGTCGGGCACTGGGTTTGGCATCACCACATCAAAGGCCGAAAGCCTGTCTGAAGCCACCATGAGCATTGCATCGCCCAGATCGTACATATCGCGCACCTTGCCGCGCTTGGGTGCCGGAAGAGAGGGGAAATGGGTTTCAAAAATCGCGCTGGACATGGTTTTTTTCTCCTCAAAAAAGGTTCCTTACAAACACTAAAGACGGACAATCCGCCCGGAAATGCCTTTATCCACCTCAAGAAGCCCCACAGTGCCGGACATGAAGGAACCGGGGTTGAAAAGAAGGATGCCCCCCCGCAGAGAGTTGGCAGGAGTATGGGTGTGGCCGTAGCATATTGCATCCACTTCCAGTTGGGCAAATTCGGGTAGGATGCGGGCCTCCAGATTTTCCCGCGGCCCCCAGCCGTGAATTATCCCTATGGCGATATCCCCCACCCTTTCCACGGCTTTGGCCGGAAGAACGCCGGCAATGGCATTGCTGTCCATGTTTCCGCAGACCGCCACCACCCTTTTGGGGGCAAAGGCCTCCAGAACGCTCAAATCCATTATGTCTCCGCAATGGATTATAAAGTCAGCATCGCCAAAAACGCTGCCCGGGTTCACCAGGCTTGCAAGCTCCCTGGTGGGCCAGGCCATATGCGTGTCGGAAATCACGCCGATAATTGCCATTTCTCTCCCCGATTTTCCAAAAAGCGGTTTTAGCAGCAGGAGCTTTTCCCTGCCATTTTGGCTTTATGAAGCCAGGAGGCTTTCTTGTCAACCAAATCAGCATGGCCCGCCTGTCAGACAGCCACGCTTAAAGGGAATCTCATAAAAGAGGGGCAGGGGTTTTGCCTTTTTTTTAAAAATGGATATCATTAAAGTACAGAAAAATGATAGGAAAAGATCTTTCAATGCCCCTTGTTTTGGGCAACCTCCTTGCAACAGAAAGACGCCTGATAATCCAAATGGAAAAGAAAACCAATGAACTTATAAAAAAGGCCCTGGATATGGCATCCCTTTCGAGGGATGAGGCAGTTTTTTTGCTTGAATTGCCCCTTTGCAGCGAGGCTGTTTACTCGGTCATGTCAGCGGCCAACACCCTTTCCCGCAGCAGCTTTGGCAACAAAGGCGAGCGCCACCTGCACATAGGGCTTAACGCTGGCCCCTGCCCCTACAACTGCCGTTTCTGTTCGCTTGCCAAAAACCTTGGGTTTTTCACCACAGAAATTGTTTTTCCGGAGCAGCAGGTTCTGCAATGGGCCAT
The DNA here is from genome assembly GCA_020060085.1 of Desulfobacterales bacterium. Taxonomy (GTDB): domain Bacteria; phylum Desulfobacterota; class Desulfobacteria; order Desulfobacterales; family Desulfatibacillaceae; genus JAGVAW01. Next base: position 16,968 of record JAGVAW010000020.1, on the reverse strand, counting down.
TGATGCACAGGCAGAAGGCGCAGACGGCCTCAACATAATGACAACCGGCTCCTTTGCATTTGAAAAACTTCTGGAAACCGGGCGGATGCTAAAAAACCATGTGAGCGTGCCCCTTGTGGCCAACACCCGCGACATAAGTGTCAAAGAGGGCCAGGCCCTTGTGGATGCAGGTTTTTCAGGCTTCTATCACGCTGTGCGCCTGGGCGAGGGCAGGGACACGCCCTTTTCCAGGGAAAAGCGCCTTGAAACCATTTCAGCAATTAATGAATCCGGCCTGTTGTGGATGAACTGCATAGAGCCTGTAGGCCCGGAACACAGCAAGAAAGAGATAGCCGACCTTATGGTTCTTGCTTACGAGAACAAGGCGGTTTATTCAGGCATCATGCGGCGCATCAACTTTCCCGGCTCGCCCTTTGAGCGATTTGGCATGATAAACGAAATGGAGCTGGCACGCATGGAGGCGGTGAGCCGCCTTGTTATGGCAGATGCCTGCCGGGCGCACTGCACCCACGAGCCTAATTCCGCTGCTCTTTTGGCAGGCGGCAACCTGTTTTTTCCGGAAAAAGGCTCAAGCCCGCGGGACAGGGAGGCGGAAACCGGGTCAGGCCGGGGGGCAAGCATGACAAGATGCGTTGCTCTTTTGGATGAAATGGGCTGGGATGTGAGTTTGCCATCCAATGTTTTTGATGCAAGACCCATAAAAAATGCCCGGCCAAATTGCGCACGGGCATTAAAAAGCTCGCTACCTGCTTGAAGTGCGGAGTTACGGCCTGTGAAAAAGCCCTCTGTAATTTCATTCTTTTTGATTGCCCTTTTCTTTGCCGCCTTTTGCGGGGCGAATAGGGCCCATGCCGGAGAGGGCCTTGTCCGCATAGGCACCTGGCGCACAGCCCAGACAATCGCCCCCTATTTCTACCAGGATTTTCTGCCGACAAACTTAAAAGCCCAGATTCTTGCCTTTACCAACCCGGCAGACCAGAAAACCGCGCTTCTGGCTGGCAGCCTGGATATGTGCGGCACAACCATAGCCCATGCCATTCACAGCGCGGCCTGGGGCCAGCCCATTGTGGTGGTGGCAGCCCTGTGCAACAAGTCATCTGCCCTTGTCGTAAAAAATGACGGGCCTATAAATTCCGTGAACGACCTGGCAGGAAGAATCGTTGCCTATGTCCCTGGTACAATGCACGAAATACTTCTGCGGGAAACCCTTGCAAAGCACAATCTTGTGCCTGATCGCGATGTTCGCCTCATACGGGTGGATTTTTTTGACATGGGCACAGCTTTAGCGCGGGGCAGCGTGGATGCCTTTCTTTCAGGAGAGCCTTTTCCGGCGCTGGCCGTGCATCAGGGCTATGGGCGCATTCTTTCATATCCCTATTTTGATGATGCCTTTTCAACCATAAATGCCGGCCTTATTGTTACTGAAAGAACCATAAAGCAAAATCCGCGGCTGGTGGCAGACCTGGTTAAGGCCCATGCAATGGCCACCCGTTTTCTGACGCAGAACCCCGACCAGTGGCTTGAAAAGGCTGCATCTTTCGGCACGCCAAAGGAAGTTTGGCAAAAGGGCGCTCCCAACATTGAGCTGGCATGGAAAATTGACAAGGCTTACATTGAAAATGCCAAAAACCTGGGGCAAAGAATGCTTGCCCTTGGGCTGATAAATAAGGAGCCTGACTATGAAAGGCTTTTTGACCTTTCCTTTGTTTTAGAAGTTGAAAGAGACCTGATGCAGCAGCCGTAAAAAGCTGGAGCGAAGAGAGGTTATTGCCGTGCCGGTATTTTCCCAGTCTCCTCCAAATGCAAAAAAGGGCGCAAGGCTGCTTCTGCCCCTTGCCCTGCCACTTATTGTAATAATTGCATGGTTTGCTGTCTGCACCCTTAATCTTGCTCCTGAATATCTTTTTCCCGGTCCGGCCCAGGTGGGGGCAACAGGCTACAATTATATTTTTGGGGATCCGGTTCAGGGGCCTTATTCCGGGCGCTTTTTGGAGGATGCCATTACAAGCCTGGGCAGGGTTTTCGGCGGCTTTCTGCTGGCCGTGGCAGTCGGCCTGCCCCTTGGGGTTCTTTCTGGCAGAATTTCCATTGCCCAGGAACTGATGGGCACATTCATAAACGCCCTGCGCGCGGTTCCCGGTATATGCTGGCTGCCCCTGGCACTTGTGTGGTTTGGCATAGGCACAAAAACCACAATCTTTCTTGTGGCCCTGGCCGCCTTCTTCCCCATATACATAAATTCTGCGGCAGGTGCGCGCCAGGTCAACCCCCTGCTGCTCCAGGCCGGGGCAATGATGGGCGTAAACCGCCTTCGTGCCGTGTTTGGCATTCTTTTGCCTGCTGCCATGGGCCACATAGTTTCCGGCCTTCGTTTGGGGCTTGGCATTGCCTGGGCATACCTTGTGCTTGGAGAGCTGACCGGCGTGCAAAGAGGCCTTGGGGCCGTAATAATGGATGCCCGAATGCTTGGCAGAATTGACATGATTGTTGTGGGCATAATTCTTATTGCCATTATGGGTAGGGCCAGCGACAGGTTTCTTACAGGAGGGATGCGCTCGCTTTTCAAGAGCGCGCGCAGGGCGCCATGAAAGCAAACCTTAAACTCATTGGGGGCCTTCCCCGCGCAGAAAAAAGCCCCAAGGTTCTGGATCTAACGGCAGTAAGCAAGGTGTTTCCAATTTCAGGGGGCTTTTTCACAGCTTTTGAGAATTTAACCTTTTCCGCGCGCACAGGCGAGTTTCTTGCAGTCACCGGGCCAAGCGGATGCGGCAAATCAACACTCCTTAAAATAATAGCCGGTTTTTTGAAGGCAGATGCAGGAAAGGTTTTGATTTCAGGCAGCCCCGTAAAAGGCCCAGGGGCGGACCGCTGCATGGTTTTTCAGGAGGATGCTCTTTTTCCCTGGCTTACAGTAGAGGAAAATGTTGCATTCGGCCTTTTTCGAAGGGGCCTGGTCAAAAAAAAGATAAAGGAGCGCGTGGCCCATTTTCTTGAGCTTGTGGGGCTTGCCCCCTTCGGGCGCTACCTGCCGGGCGAGATTTCCGGAGGAATGCGCCAGAGGGTCGCCCTTGCAAGGGTACTGGTTCTTGAGCCTTTGGTTCTGCTCATGGATGAGCCTTTTGCCTCGCTTGACATGCAGACCCGCCAGGAGATGCAGGATCTTACTGTGAGCCTTTGGAAGGAGCTTGACCAGACAATCGTGTTTGTGACCCACGATGTTGTTGAGGCGTGCAGCCTGGCAGATAGAGTTCTCATAATGAAAGGGGCGCCAGGCCGCATTCAGGACGATATTCCCGTCAATCTTCCCCGCCCGCGCTCTGTTGATTCCCCTGCACTTCTACGATTGAAGGCAAAAATCCGGCAAAAACTTGCAACAGGGCTTTAGGCCTAAAAACCCGCATCATATTTATTTGCAATAATTTTTATGCTTTTTGTGATAAGAGCCTGTTTTCAGCATGGGCAAATACAATCCAAATACCACAAATATCATTGTTTTTATTGTGTTTTGGCAGAAGTTCTTTCGGGTTTACAAGGGGGCTTCATTATGCCATAGTGATAAAAATTCGAGAAAATTTTGGGCATCCCTTTTGTGCGGAGGAGTTTTATGAAGAGGCTTGCCGCAATTGTGCTTTTTTGCGCGCTGTTGATTCCGGGCAGCCCGGCTTTTTGCCGGGATTATGCCGCCCCGCCGGACAACTCCCTGTATGCAGGGCTTCTGGAAAAGCATATCCGCCAGGGCCTTGTGGATTACCAGGGGCTTGCCCGTGACAAAGCGATTCTGGACCAATACCTGGAAGCCCTCTCCCGCATTGAGCCGGAAAGCCTTACGCCAAACCATGAGCTTGCCTACTGGATAAACGCCTACAACGCCTGGACCATAAAACTTATCCTCACCGCCTACCCGGATATCAGCTCCATAAAGGATTTGGGCAGCTTTTTGCGAAGCCCCTGGAAAATTTCTTTTGTAAAGGTGGGAGAGCGAACTCTGACCCTTGATAACATCGAGCATGACATCATCCGACCCAAATTTGCCGACCCAAGAATTCATTTTGCCATCAACTGCGCGGCAGTAAGCTGCCCTCCCCTTTGGCCTGTGCCCTTTGAGGGCCAAAGGATAGACGAGCAGCTTGATGCTGCAACTTTGGCCTTTATCAATGACCCAGAACAAACCTATATGCAGGGCGACCGCCTTTTTGTTACCCGCATTTTCAGGTGGTTTGCCAAAGACTTCAATGGAAACCCCCAGGATTTTGTGCTACGATATGCAAAAGGGGATTTTGCAGAAAGTCTGGCATCCAACCAAAAAAACATCCGGGTCATTTATCAGAGCTATGACTGGTCGTTAAACGACTGGAACCGTTTTTTTGGCCATTGAATTGTTGCCTTTAGCACAAAAGCCTGTCCGTATTTTTTTGCACAAACCACGCAGGAGAGGCCGTCATGTCCAAAATAGAGGAACTCAAGCAGGCAGGGCAGAGCATCTGGCTGGATTTCATCCGCCGCTCATTCATTCTTGAGCAAAAGCTGGCAGACCTTGTTGCAAAAGGCCTTGGAGGGGTCACAAGCAATCCTTCCATTTTTGAAAAGGCCATTGCCAACAGCGCGGATTATGATGAGGATTTTCTGCTCCTTGTGCGCCAGGGAAAGTCGCCCGACCAAATTTATGAAGCCCTTGTGCTGGAAGACATAACCAGTGCAGCAGACGCCCTTTTGCCTGTTTACCGAAAAACTGACGGTGCAGACGGATTTGTGAGCCTGGAGGTAAGCCCCAAACTTGCAGACAATACAAATGGCACGGTGGAGGAGGCCCTGCATTTGTGGGAGGCCGTGGATAGGCCTAACCTCATGATAAAGGTTCCGGCAACTCCCGCCGGGGTTGCTGCCATTAAAACACTCATCGCACAAGGCGTGAATGTAAACGCAACGCTTCTTTTCTCATGCGAAAATTATGAGCAGGTGGCAAACGCATATCTGGAAGGCCTTGAAGAACTTGCAGCAAAAGGTCCTTCCGCTCCAAAGGGGCATGGGGTGAACCGCGTGGCCTCGGTTGCCTCCTTTTTTGTGAGCCGCATAGATTCTGCTGTTGACCGGCTGCTCAAACAGGGAGATGACCCAGCCCTTTTGGGCCGCATTGCAGTTGCCAACGCAAAGCTTGCCTATGGGCGCTTCCTTGCAATTTTTTCAGGACCTCGCTGGGATGCCCTGGAAAAACAGGGCGCAAGAGTGCAAAGGCTTTTGTGGGCCAGCACCAGCGTAAAAAACCCCGATTATCCCGACCTGTTGTATGTTGAGCCGCTTGTGGGGCCGCACACTGTCAACACCCTGCCGCCGGAAACCCTTGACGCCTTTATGGACCACGGAAAGGTGGGAAATACCATTGAGCAGGGCCTTGTCCAGGCCCAAGCAGACATTGACGCACTGGAAACACTGGAAATTGATTTGTCGCAGGTTACAGACACCCTGCAAAAAGAGGGGGTAGAGGCCTTTGCCGCTTCCTTTGAAACCCTCATGCAGTTGATAGAGCAAAAGAGCGGGGCGCTAAAATGCGTCCTCTCCGGCTATATGGAAAATTTGGGAAAATACACCGAAGATGTTTTGGCCTTTCGCAGAACCCTGATGGAAAAAGGCATCCTTGGGCGAATCTGGAGCCATGATCACACTGTCTGGAAGGACTCGCCAAAGGAAATATCAAACCGTCTTGGCTGGCTTGTCAGCCCGCAAAAAATGCTTCCTGTTGTGGGAGAAATTCTTGCCTTTGTGGATGCTGTCCGCAGGGACGGCATAAATCGGGTGCTGCTTCTGGGCATGGGCGGTTCCAGCCTTGCGCCGGAGGTCTTTGCCAAAATATTCGGCAGGAAAAAGGGCTTCTGCGAGCTTAAAGTCCTTGACAGCACAGACCCGGGCGCGGTTTTGGAAGCAGCCCGCTGGGCGCATCCACGCTCTACCCTCTTTATAATATCCACCAAGAGCGGAGGAACCGTTGAAACCCTCTCCTTTGCCAAGTATTTTTACAATTTCGCGCGCCAGAGCCTTGGGGAGCAGGCAGGCAAGAACTTCGCGGTGATAACAGATCCCGGCTCCACCCTGGAGCAGATGGCCCACCAATTCGGCTTCCGCAAGGCCTTTTTAAATGATCCTGACATCGGCGGGCGCTTTAGCGCGCTTTCCTATTTCGGGCTTGTTCCTGCCGCCCTTTTGGGGGTGAACATCAAAAAGCTCTTAAAATCCGCCGAGGCCATGAGCATAAACACCGGCCCCAAAAACTGCCCCTTTCACGGAGACAACACCGCAGCCCGTTTAGGCTCCTCAATGGGAGTCCTGGCCGCTTCGGGCCGGGATAAGCTCACCCTTGTGCTTTCACCGTCTCTTGCACCCCTTTGTGCGTGGATAGAGCAGCTTGTGGCCGAAAGCACGGGCAAGCAGGGATTTGGTATTCTGCCTGTGGAGGAAACAAACCTGGAAAAGCCCCAAAACTATGGGCCGGACCGCTTTTTTGTGCACATTGCTCTTGAAGGTGAGGATTTTGACAGGCCCAGGCTTGCAGCCCTTGCCCAGGCCGGGCATCCAGTAACCTGCCTTACGCTGAAAGATACTCATGATATCGGCGGCGAGTTTTTCCGCCAGGAGATGGCCGTTGCCATAGCTTGCGCCCGCCTTGGCGTGAACCCTTTTGACCAGCCGGATGTGGAAAGCGCCAAGGTGAGTGCCCGCCAGATGATGGCCGATTTCGTTAAGGAGGGCAAGCTTCCCGAACCAAAGCCCCTTCTAAAGGAAAACAGCCTTGTTGTGTATGGCGATTTTCCGGCAGATTCGGCCCAGGATGCCTTTAATGCCTTCCTGGCAAAGGCCCGGCAGGGGAACGCCTCCGGCGCAGGCAGAAGCTATCTGTGCATACAGGCCTATCTCAAACCTTCTGCCCAGGTTGATGAATGGCTTGGCCGGGCAGTGAAAAAGCTCTCACAAAAAACCGGCCTGGCTGTGGTGGCAGGCTACGGCCCGCGCTTTCTCCACTCCACAGGCCAGCTTCACAAGGGAGATGCAGGCCGCGGGCTTTTTTTGCAAATCACGGCCAAAATGACCCAGGATGCAGTTATTCCAAATGAGATGGGGGGTAGCGATGGAAGCCTGACCTTTGGCACTTTAAAAGCCGCCCAGGCATTGGGGGATGCCCAGGCGCTCAGGGAATCAGGCCGAACAATTTTAGGCATCCACCTTGCAGACAGGGATACAATGCCCGTTCTGGAGCAGTTGGTCGGGCTTTTTGGATAGGCCTGGCCCTTTGCTTATAAGTAATCAAATTTTTAATGCCTCCTTCTGGGCAATGCAGCCTTGTTGCTGCCTAAATACATCCGACAAAAACCCCCTGACCAAAAGCGGCAAATTGTGTTAAAATTTAAAGGTTGGGCCTTAATGAATTTTGGCCTAACCCGTATAATTCATGAAAAATTTTGCCTATAAGAAAATATAAAATATTTACAGATATATAAGTGCACTTTTGAAGCCGGGTCGAAAATACAGTCTGCTTTTGATGCAAAAGTTGTTTAAACGGCAAAATTTTTCACCCTGCGGGCGAACCTGATTTGCGCACTGGCTTCGTTATCGGGGACTCGGCATACAGCAGTATGCCGAAAGCCCCTCTAGCCTTGCCAGTACACAAATCTTTTCTCGTGAATTATCCGGGCTAAAAACACTTGCACTTGGCCTCCAAGTTCATTACATCTTGAGAAATGGGTTTTTAAACAAAATTTTATTCCTTTAGGACAACCTGAAAGAGCCTTTGTCATGACAAAACAGGATGATTACAAGCGGCTGGCAGCAGAAGAGGCAGTCAACGAAGTGGAATCGGGAATGATTGTGGGTCTGGGCACGGGAAGCACGGCCACCTTTGCCATTGTAAGGCTTGCAAAACTTATGAAAAGCGGCGAACTGCGGGACATTGTGGGCATACCAAGCTCTGTGCCCACTTATGATCTGGCAAGCTCGCTTGGCATTCCCCTTGCCACCTTTGCAGAATATGACCACATTGATTTAAGCATTGACGGAGCAGACGAAGTTGATCCAAAGCTTAACCTTATAAAAGGCGGCGGCGGCGCGCTTCTTCAGGAAAAAATCCTGGCCCAGACCAGCAGAAAAAATATAATCGTGGTGGACCAGTCAAAGCTTTCCGACCGATTGGGGACCATCTTCCCCCTGCCTGTGGAAGTGGTGCCCTTTGCCCTGCACACGGAAAAACGCTTTCTGGAGTCCCTGGGGGCGCAAGTCACCCTGCGGGAGAATGTCATCTCAAAACCCTTCCGCACGGACCACAGAAATCTTATTCTTGATGCCAAGTTCGGCCCCATTGAAGACCCCTACAAGCTGGCCGAGATGCTGGACAAAAGGGCCGGAGTTGTGGAGCACGGGCTTTTTCTGGGCCTTGCAACGGAAGTAATTGTGGCAGGCAATGACGGCATAAGGCGCCTTACAGGAAAATAATCGGAGAGTAAAAATGGTCAGAACGGAAATTCGCCTGTTTTTGAAAAACCAGCCCGGAGAGCTGGGCAAGCTGGCTCTGCTGCTTTCGGAAAACAGCATCAACATTGACGCCATGACCATTCAGGATGCTTCCGACTATGTGCGGGAGCTTTTCAAGGCCCGCGGCCGCTCCATCCGCAGAATAGCATCCGCTGCAAATTACAACTCCATGCAAAAGGATTCTGTGGAGTTCGCCCTGATCCGCATGATAGTGGACAACACCGACAAGGCCCTGGGCCTGCTCACCGAGAATGAATACACATTTGATGTGGTTCCGGTTCTGGCAATGGAGCTGGACGACAAGCCCGGCACCCTTGCCAGGCTGGCAGCCCTTTTCGGAGAGGAAGGCGTCAACATACAGTATGTTTACGGCTCCGGCATGGCAGGCAGCACAAAGGCCCTCTATGTTTTCTGCCCGGAAGACATGGATCTGGCCGCCAGTGTGCTCAAAAAACTGTAGAAAACCTATAAAACCCAAAAAAGAACGCGGGGGAAACCGTTTTTGAAAAAACGATTTCCCCCGCACCCCTTTTCAAAAAACTTCAAGTTTTTATTTCATACCAATCCAGATTGTTGGGTGAACCAAAGCGCTTCTCGCAAGAGCCATCCAAGCTTCTTGCCTTCCAACATCTTTGAATTGCCGGTTTTTCTATCCCAACCTACGCCTCTGTTTTTCTTTTCATACACCTTTCGTGCAGGGCGGTTCCAGGGAGCCGTGGGCAAGGCGCACAAGCGAGGAATGAGGGAGTGTACCCAAGGTACATGACCGAAATTCCGATGCGCAGTGCAACACAGCCCACGGCTTCCTGGAACCGCCCTTCAACTATATACTGTTGGCTGTTCTCGCTATTATCTCATCCTTCATGGGCTCTGTAAGGTTGTTGAAGTAGGCGCTGTACCCGGAGACGCGCACAAGCAGGTTGGGATAGGCATCCGGATTTTCCTTGATCTTTTGCAGGGTCTGTCTGTCCAGCACATTCAACTGGGCCTGCATTCCTCCCCGCTCAAAATAGGTCTGCATGAGCTTTTGCAGTATGGCAGCCCCCTTTTCCCCTGCAAGAACATTACTGGCAAACTTTATGTTGAAGTTGACCCCGTTTGGAAGAAGGGAATAGTCCAGCCGGTTCATGGAGTTTAAAAGGGCTGTCGGGCCTTTTTTATCGCTGCCGTTGGCCGGAGCAATGCCCGAAGCAAATGGTTCACCTTTGCGCCGTCCGTTTGGGGTGGCCCCTGTCACCCTGCCGAAATGCTCATGGGTTGTGGTGGAATACAGCCCGGCCACATAGCGGCCCCCTCTTGTGTTGCTGCCGTGGCCCTCCAGAATCCGCACAAATTCCTCAACAACAAATTGAGTCCAGAAATCGGCGGCAGGATCATCATTGCCGAATTTTCTGCATTTTTTAAGCCTTGCCCGCAGGGATTCATCAGGCAGGTTTTCCTTCAGGGCCTCCACAAGTTCTGCAAGGGTGATCCGTTTTTCCTCAAAAACAAGCTGCTCGATTGCAGCAAGGGAATCGCCCACATCCGCCGGGCCTACAAACTGAACACCCGAAGCATTGTAAGTTGCCCCGCCTTGTGTGAGGCATCTTGCCGAATCAATGCAGCCATCCATGAGCATACTGGAAAGGGGTGTGGGATGATAATCTGCATTGGCCTTTTCCACCCATCTCAAATCACGCACAAGCTCCTTTAACAAAAAGGCAAGCTGAATGGAAAAGGCATTTTTCACATCCTCCATGCTCTTCATGCGGCTAACAGGCATGGTGACAGCCCCGGTGCGTATGCGCCCGCCAAATCGTTTGCCACCATTCAAGGCCCGCTCAAGGGCAACAGGCACATTCACAAGAGCCGCATCCGTTGAGCCAAAGCTTTTGCCCTGGCTGCCAGGCTCCACACAGCCTATGGGCGTGTAGTTTCTGGCATCCTCAAGGGAAAGGCCGTAATTCACAAGGGCCGGAACGATCACCTCATCGTTGTAAAGGGCAGGCGTGTTGGCCCCTTTGGCGAGCATCCGATAAACCGCATCCAGCCATGGCTTGGGGCTTTTTTTGTGTATGCGGGCATGGAAGTTGGGCTCCCGCATCCTCAACTCGCCGGTTATGTCCAGAAGCATATAGCTCAAGTCGTTTACAGCGTCCTTTCCCTTTTTGTCCGTACCGCCCACGCAAACGGTCTGGTATGACGGCAGCCCGGAAAACATGCGGTTCACCGCCCTGCTCCACACAGGCACGGTTTCGCACAGCTTTATGCAAAAGCAGTCAAGAAGCTCGCGGGCCTCTTGCGGAGTAATTTGCCCGTCCACCAGATCTTTTTTGTAATAGGGCCACAGATACTGATCCATGCGGCCTGGGCATATACTCACATCCAGGCCTTCGTGAACAATGGCAATGTGGGCCAGAAGCACGGACTGAAGGGCCTCCCTGAAACTAGTGGCCCCGTGGCGGGGAACCTGGCAACAGGTGCGGGCAATTTCCAGAAGCTCCTTTTTGCGGGAGGGATCGCTTTCTTTGCGGGCCAGATCAAAGGCCAGGGTGCTGTAGCGGTTTCCAAAACGGGCCAGGGCCTCGCCTGCTATTATTACAGCGGTCAAAAACTGCCAGGTCTCGCTGTCTGGCTCCTGGTCCCTGCGTTTTTTGCGGGCCGAACCAATTATGCCTTCAACGCCTTGTGCAAGAAGCTTTTCATAATCCGGCGCAAAATGGGCTATGCCTCCAAGCTCATTTATAACCCACTTTTTGAAAAGCGCATTGCGGGCAATAAAGCCGGGCCGCCCCAAAGCAGAAGGGCAGGCCCTCCAGGCAAGGGTGCGAGGCAGCCAGAAAGGCAGGGTTTTTGCCAGCCTGACCATATCGGGGGCCGATATTTCCAGAGGGTTTTCCTCTCGTTGTGGAAAGGCGGGAATCTCGGCCAGGGCAGTGAAGCCTGCCAGCTCCGGGGCAATCATGCCGCCCACCCGGCGGGAAGTGTAATTGCCCACCAAAAGCTCGTGGGGGTAAACAGCTATGCTCTTGTTATCCAGGACAAAGGCCAGGGCCTCGGCCACCTGTACTGCCGAATTCTTTTTTTTGTTATGCCTTTTTTTTGCGTACGCGCTCCACAAAAGCGCCCGCTCCGGGCATATTCCGGGTATGGCGTTTTCCACGGCCTGCTTGAGGGCGCTTATGCGGGGGCCGGATTGTTCCTGCTCAAGCTGTTGAGGCTTTTTTTTGTCATTGGCGCTGTAAGCAAGTGTAAGGGGCATATCTTTGCACTCCCTTTTAAATAACAGGCGCTGATTGCTCATACGAGGGACTGGATAAGTATAAGCCATGCAGGGCAAACAGTGCAACCGCAAGAAGAAAAACGGCCCAGGCTGATCACCGGGGCCGTTTGGAGCGCTTTATGGCAGAGAGGGCCTTACTTTATGCAGACCTTGCGAACCTGGAGCAGATCCAGCTTGCCTTCAAAAATCTTGCCTATGCCGTCCTGCTTGAGGGTTGTCATGCCGTCTTTAATAGCCTGGGTGCGTATGCCTTCCATGGGGGTTCTCAACTGAATTAGCTTTTTACAGTCATCGGTTCCCATAAGAAGCTCGTGAATGCCGCAACGGCCCCTGTAACCTGTCTGGTTGCAGGCATCGCAGCCCTTGGCCCGATGAAGCACAAGGTCTTTGCTGTATTTTATGCCCAGATTCCTTTCCAGAGCACCTTTTTCACCTTCCTCATATTCCCGCACAAGCTCGTTGAACTCATCTTCCGAGGGATTGTAAGGCTCCTTGCATTTGCTGCAAAGGGTGCGGCCAAGACGCTGGGCCAGGATGCACAGAACCGCATCTGCAAAGTTGAAGGGGTCCATGCCCATGTCCAGAAGGCGGGTGACGGATTCCGGGGCGCTGTTGGTATGCAGGGTGGAAAACACCAAGTGGCCTGTGAGGGATGCCTCGATGCCGATGTGGGTGGTTTCCTTGTCGCGCATTTCGCCGACCATGATGACATCAGGGTCTGCACGGAGAAAGGCACGCATGGCCGCAGCAAAGTCGAATCCGATTTTGGGCTTCACCTGAACCTGCCGGAGGCCTGCCTGGGTGATTTCCACCGGGTCTTCAGCGGTCCATATTTTTATGTCGGGCTTGTTGATGTAGCCTAAAGCTGAATGCAGGGTGGTTGTTTTACCCGAACCTGTGGGGCCACAGACAAATATGATGCCATAGGGCTTTATGATGCAGCTTATGAAGTTTTCGTAGTTTAGTTTTGAAAAGCCCATTTTGTTCAGGGGGATTGGCTCGCCTGCAGCCAGAATACGCATGACAACATCTTCCATGCCTCCCTGGGTGGGAACAGTTGCAACACGAAGCTCAATGTCCTTGCCGCCGTACTTGCTGAACTTTATCTTGCCGTCCTGGGGCTTTCTGCGCTCTGCAATGTCCAGATCGCTCATGATTTTGATACGGCTTACAAGGGCGTTGCGGTACTGATAGGGAATCATCTGGTAAACAGCACAGGCACCGTCCACCCGTATGCGCACCCTGGTACTCTGCTTGCCAGGATAAGGCTCAATGTGAATATCCGAGGCGTTTCTTGCGTAGGCATCAAGGATGATTTTGTTGACAAGCTGAACAACAGCCGAGTCTTCCTCGCCCACCCGGCTCATCTCGTCATCCATCTCGTCTTCTTCCACCTGGAGCTGGCCCAGAATGTCATCAATGGAGCTCATCTCCTTTTCATCGGTGGTAAAGTGCTTGATAAAGGCGAGTATGTCATCCTTGAGGCAGATGTGGAACTCAATGTTTTTGCCCGGAAAAAGGGCTTTTACCATGTCCATGCGGGGAACATCCGCCGGATTGTCAATGGCCACTATTGTGCGGCCATCCTCCTCCCGTATGGGAACCCACAGGTTGTTCTTCATAAAGGGCACCTTTACGCCCTTTAGCAAATCGCCTGGAATGGGTGTTGTATCGCTGAACAGGATATAGGGGGTCCTGTAAAACTGGGAAAGGCTGGTCAACACATCCTTTTTGGAAACTTTGAACTCGTTAACAAGAATGGTCTCCACCGGCTCCTTGTTCTGGCGGGCGTCTGCAACGGCCTTTTCCAGCTCCTTGCTGGTTATGATGCTGTTGTTGACAAGATAATCAAACTTGTTGGGCCTTGCCCGAACCATGCGCCGCTGGTTGTAAAGGGCAATGCCCAGCGTTTTGGTAAGCTCTGCAACAGCCTGCTCATCGGTCACGCTGAAAGGATGGTTATCCTTCTTGTTGATGAGCTGCATGGCCCCAAGCAGAAAATTCTTGAAGGTGATTGGGTGCGCCAGCACCTGCTTGGTCTGGAAGTTGGCTTTCTTGTCCCACCGCTTGTCAAAGCGCAGAACCGGGTCAATGGCAGCAAGCTCCTTGTCATCGTAAACATCCTTGACATTTATGAGCTTCTGCTTTGAGGCCGCATAGCCCACAACGCTCATGTTGGCGATGGGAACCCGTATTTCCCCCACCTCGCTGCCCGATTTGTACCGCGAAACCAGCTCCCGGCGCACGCCATCCACAACATAGATTGTCACCCGCTCCACATTGAAAAGGGTGCAGATGTCATCCTTCATGTCTATGAGGATTTCATCAAGATTGGTGGCTGCATGGATGCGGTTGGAAAGCTCCTGAAGCCTGCTCCGGTAATCGGAGATGGTTTTTATGGAGGAGACATCGCCTGATGCAGGAATTTTTTTTGCGGTTTCTGCGGCTGTCATAGGAATTCCCCGGTCATACTTCCCTGTTTGGGAAAGCGGAAGGGTTAATCGGCCTGTCAATGCCTTTTACTGCTTTGAATTATTGCCCTGTTCCGGAGGCTTTTCATCCTCCTGCCCCTTGCTTTTGGAAGCAGCCTGAAAGGCCCCGTACTGGGCGGAGAGCTTTTTTGCGCCGCCGGCCACCAGAATTGCCCCCATGCAATAAAAGCTGAATCTGATAAACCACATTGCGCCCACAAGTGAGGGAATTTCCTCAACCCGGCCCATCACCTCCGGGATGCGGAAAAAAACCGCAACCCCCATGATGAGCAGGGCAGCCCCCCAAACCATCTGAAAAGGCGACACATTAGTTTTATCGGAATTATTGTCCATCATCTTTGATTAGTCGGCAGGTTATGCCGCCAATCCTGCCAAAGATTAAAAGGGATAGGAAATATCGGCGGATTGGCGAAAAACACTTTATCTTGCAGCCAATGGCAACAAGAAAGGCCTCTCTTCAGTCTGCCAAAGAGAAAATCTGCTGCCTGCTTACAGGCCGCCAAACCGCTGCTAAACCTTTTGCCGGTAAGCGTGAAGGTCTTCATGGTGCCATGTGCCAAACAACCTAATCGTATTAGATTTTTTAATACCTGTCAATGATTGCGAACAATTGCGCCAATGTCCGGGAGTCAGGCCGGGGCAGGCAGAGCAAAAATCAATCGTCTGCCAGGCAGCCCTCCTCGGCAAGCTCCTTTGCTATGTCTTCAAGGCTTTTCTGATCCTGCTCCCAACGGGCATAACAGGTTTCAAGCTCCTTTTTAACCTTGTCATAGCGGGTCAAAAGCTCCTTGCTTGAGGCGGCATCCTCAAACACCTTGGGGTCGCACAACTGCTCGCTTATGGTCTTTTCATCGCTTTCCAGCTCATCAATCCGGGCCTCGGTTTTGACAAGGCGGCTTTTTATGGGCGCGCTTTTCTGGTGGAGCATCCGGCGGGCGTCCGCCTGGGCGCGCTTCATGGCCTTTTTTTCATCCCTGCTGCCTGCCTTTTCGTTGCGGGCAGCCTGGTTGCCCAAAACCGGAGCCGCGCCCCCTGTCCCGCAGTCCTGCTGCCTTTCAAGGTGGTCGTAATACTCCTCCAGGCTGCCGGGGTATTCCTCCAGATGGGAATTTTTTATGTCCCATATCTTTGTGGCCAGCCGGTTTACGAATGCCTGGTTATGGGAAACAAACAAAAGTGTGCCGTCATACTGGGACAGGGCGTTTATCAACTGCTCGCTTGCAATGATGTCCAGGTGGTTTGTAGGCTCATCCATGAGAAGGAAGTTGCCCGGTCGCACAAGAAGCTTGGCAAGGGCCACACGGGCCTTTTCTCCTCCAGAAAGAACGCTGATGGGTTTTTCCACATCATCGCCCGAAAACAAAAACGCGCCGCACACATTGCGGATAAAGGTGTGGGAGGCATCCGGCGCAACAGAGCCAACCTCCTCCACCACACTGCGCCGCAAGTCAAGCTGCTCGGCCTGATGCTGGGCATAGTAGGAAAGGCTGACTCCCTGGCCCATGGATATTTTGCCCTCATCGGCCTTGATCTCGCCTGCAATAATTTTCAGAAGGGTGGTCTTGCCTGTCCCGTTTTTACCGATGACTGCAATGCGCTCACCCCTTAAAACCGTTCTGTTCACATTCCTGTAAAGAACATTTTCGCCGAAAACCTTGGCCACATTGTCAACATGAACAACATTCCTGCCGCTTTGCTTTACGGGAGGAAAGGAAAAACGAACGGTTTTGACCGGCTTGTGGCGCTGGATTATGTCCATTTTTTCCAGCACCTTTATTTTGCTCTGGGCCTGCCGGGCCTTTGTGGACTTGTAGCGGAAGCGCTCGATGAATTTCTGGGCCTGCTTTACCTTCTGCCCCTGGTTTCTGGCCTGGCGCTCAAGAATTATCTCCTCTTCAGCCCTCTGGGCAAGGTAGCTTTCAAAATCGCCCTTGTACTGGCGAACGCCCTCGGTCTCGAAGCTTATCACGCGGTTAATGTGCCGGTTCAAAAACTGCCGGTCGTGGCATACCAAGATCATGGCCTTGTCGTAGTCATCCAGAAAGCGGGAGACCCAGCGCACGGAATCCACATCCAGGTGGTTTGTAGGCTCATCCAGCAGCAAAATGTCGGGTCTCTGGAACAAAAGCCCGGCAAGGGCCGCGCGGGTGCGCCAGCCGCCGGAAAGCTCGGACAGGGGCCGCTCAAAATCGTTTTCCGAAAAGCCCAGCCCGGCAAGTATTTTTTCAGCAGAATGGGCTGCGTAAACACCCTCAAAGTGTGCAAGAGTTTCATAAAGCTCTGCCAGACGGCCCGCAAGAAGGGTCTGGCGCTCCTGATCGCCGGATTTGTCCAGAGCCTTCTGGGTTGCATGGATTTCGTCTTCAACCGCAGCCTTGCCGGGAATGCCTGCCAGCAGGCTTTCCAGCACCCTGCCCCTGCCCGTTTCCGTAACATCCTGGGGCAGATATCCTATCCGAAGGGTTTTTATCCTTGTTATTTCTCCGCCCTGAGGGTCCATCTCGCCAAAAATCATGCGCATAAGCGAGGTCTTGCCGGAGCCATTGCGGCCAACAAAGCCTATCCTGTCGCGCGCTTCCACCTGGAAGCTCAAAGAATCAAAAATGGCTCGCTCCCCGAAAAACAGGGAGATATTCTGGGCCGTGAGAAGGCTCATGGGACATATCCTTGAAAAAAAGCCCTTGCTGTTGTCAGCAGCAC
>JAGVAW010000107.1 GCA_020060085.1 Desulfobacterales bacterium | reverse complement strand
CAAGGAGATGCTTGCGGCTGAAACGGGCATCCCCGTTGAAATTCTGAACCCCTTTACCGCCCTGGAAGTCAATGAGAGCCAGTTTGAACCATCTTATCTTAAGCGTGTGGCACCCCAGGCTGCAATAGCACTGGGTCTGGCGCTGCGGAAAGTGGCTGACAAATGATCCATATTAACTTACTTCCGTTTCGCTCCGCCCGAAAGCAGGAGAATGTCCGCAGGCAGGTGGTTATTTTTGTGGGCAGCCTCTTTGTGGTCGTACTGGCGCTTGTCTGGGGCCAGACCATTTTGAGCGGCCAGGTTGCATCCCTGCGGGAGGAAAAGATTTCAGCAGAAAGGGAGCTGGAGCATTTCAGACAGATTGCCCAGCAGGTGGATGAGCTTCGCAAGCACATTGAAATGGTGCAGCAGAGGCTCAATGTGATCACCGTTCTGCAGGAGGACCGCGCCAAACCCGTTCTTTTGCTTGATGAAATGACAGCACTGGTCGTTCCCAAGCGAATGTGGCTCACAAGCCTTGAAGACAGCGCAACCACCATAAATCTGAAGGGCATGGCGGTGGACAACCAGACCATTGCCTCCTTTTTGAAAAATCTGGAAGACTCAGGGCGCTTTTCCTCCGTGGACCTTGTATCCATTGTCCGTCCTGCCGGGGGAGGCCCTTTTACGCAGTTCAAGGAGTTTGAAATCATCTGCCGGAAACCGGCGGCATAAAACCTGTCTGATGCTTCAATTGTCAGGCCTGCCCAAGGGCCGCGAGGGTTTGCACAGGCAGCTTGTGTTTAAAGCAGTTTTCCAAAGATTATAAGGAGCGGCGTGATGGCTGAAAATCAAAAAGGCGCAGCCCAGGTGCTTGAACAGGCTGTTGACCGGATTTCAGCGCTTACCCAGGTGCAGCGCATCATTATCTGTGTAGCAGTTTTTGTGCTGGTTGTCGGCGGCTTTGTCTTCCTCTTTTATAAGCCTACCCTGGAAGAAAAGAGCGAGCTGTCCGGGCAGGTGGAAGAGCTGCAGCGGAGCGTGGCCAACTACAAGAGAGAGGCTGCCAAGCTTGACACCTTCAAGGCCAGGAAGGAGGAGGTCGAGCTACAGTACCAGCAGGGTTTGAGGCTTCTGCCCAACCAGAGGGAGGTTCCTGCGCTGCTGGCGGGCATCTCCAAATCCGGTCAGGACAGCAACCTTGAGTTCCTGCGCTTTGCGCCCCACGGTGAAGTTGTAAAGGATGTGTTTTCCGAAATGCCTGTCTCCATTGAGGTTGTGGGTTCCTATCACAACATTGCAATGTTTTTTGACAGGGTTTCCAAGCTGTTCAGAATAGTCAACATCCGCGATGTCCGCATTATGCCGGAGCGCGGCGGCCCTCAGGGCCAGTTTTCGGGCAATCTTGTGGCAAGCCTTCAGGCCGTGACCTATCGTTTTATTGAACCATCCAAGCCGGGTGAGATAAAAAGTGAGTAAGCCAACGCGCAAAAGAGCTTTTTCCACGGGGGCCGGCCTGTTTTTCTCTGTTTTGCTGGCCTTGGCGCTTATGTTTGGCGCCGGATGCGGTCAGAAGGAAGATGTTTTGGAGCAGCAGCCTGTAGAGGTCTCCAAGGTGGTGCGAAAGCCTGTGGTCCGCGCCCCCTTTCCGGAGGATACGGTTGCTGTGGCTGTCAAGCCGCCCGAAACGCCTCTGGGAACCCTTCCCGTGCCTTCTGTCCCGGAACCGGTTGGGGAAACCATTCCCGAACCGGCCCCTATTTCCGATGATATCCCCATGCCCCTGCCTGCTTCTGATGCGGAGCCGGTGGCAGACAGGATAGACATTGTGGTTGATGAGCAGGAGGATCCTATTTTGTTTGCGGATATTGGGGAGGTGTCCCTGGATTTGGGCTACACCTACAATCCGGCAGGCAAGGTGGATCCTTTCATGCCTCCCATCCAGCAGCAGGAACGGGCGACAGCAGATGCAGCACCGGAGATCCGGCGGCGTACGGCCCCCCGGACCCCCCTGGAGCGGTTCGATATCTCCCAACTCAAGCTTGTGGCGGTTCTCCGCGCGGGCGATGAGGCAATGGCCATGATTGAAGTGCCAGATGGCAAGGGCCATGTGGTCCGGCAGGGGAGCTATGTGGGTGACAAGGACGGACAGATTGTTGAGATAAGTCGGGACAGGATACTTGTGGAGGAGATTGTCACGGATCTGTTGGGAAGGGTGACCAGCAGCCCCCAAGAACTAAGGCTTCAAAAGAAGGCCGGGGAATAGGGTATGATGCGATTAAACAAGAAACAGTGCGCCTTTGGAATCCTGGTTGCCGCCGTGCTTTGGCTCGGTGCATTCGGTTGTGCGACAAAGACGGCCCCTGTGCAGGATGCACCTTTGGCCTCTGCAGCAGCGGATGCGGACACGGATAATCGGCTGATAACCGGCATAACCGTGGAGCAGACCGCCCAGGCTGTGGAGGTTACCATCCGGGGCACGGAAGTGCTCACCTACACGGCAGTCAAGTCGCCTTTCACCCAGGGGGTTGTTCTTTACTTCCCCGAAACGGGACTTGGCGGCGTGAGCCGGAACATTACAGTGGAAAATTCCCTGGTGACTGGCATTATCAGCACGCAGTCCGAAAATGTTCCGGTTTCCTCGCGGATTGAAATAGCCTTAAGCGAGGATGCCCCATTTGAGGTGAGGCAGGAAGACAGAACCGTTGTTGTGGCCCTGGGCGTGTCGGCTGCATTAGCAGCTCCGGCTGTAGTACCCTCCATGCCTGCGGTCATGCCTGCATCTTCGCCCTCCCCCACAGCCCTGGAAAGGACGGATGCCCGCCTTGCTGAATATGAGGCTGCACCCGCCCCAGCGTCCAGAGGTCCGGCCCGCCTTCGCCAGATTGACTTTATCCAGGAAAAGGACGGCAAGTCTGTGGTGAGAATCCGGACGGACCGGCCTGTTGACTTTGCCGTGCGCCGTATCGGCGAAAGGCGGCTTCTCATGGACCTGCCTGGAGTCCAGATTCCTGAACCCCAGCGCCGCCCTCTTATCACCACCAGGTTTGATTCTGCGGCAGATCGCATCATTCCTGTTCAAAAGGATTACCAAACAGCATCAATCTCCGTTGAATTAAGGGAATTTGTGCCATACAGGGTGGACAAGAAGGACGGAGCCATTCTGCTTCATCTGGATGCCTCGTCCATTCCGCCAAGGCCCCAGGAGCTTGCGGCCCTGCCTTCCTGGGAGGAAGTTGCCAAGGAGCCTGAAAAACCCCTGGAGGATATTGCTGCCAGACCCCGTGGCCTGGATGTTCTGGACATGGGAGACCACCTTGGGCTTGCCGAGCCGACGGTCTTTACGGGCGAAAGAATCGCCCTGGACTTCTATCGCACGGATATCAAAAATGTTTTCCGCATCTTAAAAGAGGTTTCAGGGCTTAACTTTGCCATTGATGCTGATGTTGAGGGCGAGGTTACCCTGACCATTGACAAGCCTGTTCCCTGGGATCAGGTTCTGCACCTTATTCTTAAGATGAATCAGTTGGGCAGTGTGCGCGCCGGCGATATTGTGCGCATTTCCAAGCTTGCCACCCTTGAGGCTGAATCAAAGGCTGCGCGGGAGCGCATTGAGGCGGAAAGCCGCAAGGAAGAGGCGCAGCGGGCTGCAAGGCTTGCCCAGGAGCAGGCCCGCAAGGCTGCCCAGCCCCAGAGGCTGGAGTACATTCCCATCAACTATGCCAACTGCACGGAAGTGGCCGAGCATTTGGAAAGCTTTGAAGATGAGCAGCGTCAGCCAGCCCCGGATGGAGCAGGCACCGTGCTTGTTCAGGTGAAGCGCTTTCCCAACCTGCGCTGCGATGTTCGCACAAACACGGTCCTTATAATTGCCACGGAAGAAAATATCCGGGAAGCCAGGGCCATTGTGGAGCAGTTGGACAAGCCCACAGCACAGGTGATGATTGAGGCACGCATAGTGGAAGCTTCCTCCACCTTCCAGAGGGACATAGGCATTGACTGGGGCGGCAGTTCCGGCGTTCAGCCCGGCGATGCCAGGGCGGGCCGAGGCCCCCAGCGCGGCTATGACACTCTGGGCGGCACCTATGGCTACAACTGGGGGGTGAACTACGCCATTGAGGATACAGCCAACATTCTTGGCTTCAACTTCCGGCGGCTTGCAGGGCTTACCCCCTTCACCTTGGATGCAACCCTGGCAGCCCTGGAATCCCGCGGCTCGGCCAAAATTGTCTCCGCTCCCAAAATACTCACCCTGGACAACAAACAGGCCCTTATCAAACAGGGTATTGAATACCCCATCAGAGTCCGAGATGAGGCCGGTAACACCACGGTGGAGTATCACGATGTTGACCTTCTGCTTGAGGTGACCCCCCATGTTACGGCAGACAGGCGCATCTCCATGAACATAAAGACAACCAAAAACGACATCGGCGAGCGCATCGAGGGCGAAGTCTCCTTCAACACCAAAGAGGTTCATACAGAGCTTCTGCTGGATGACGGAGACACGGTGGTTATTGGCGGAATAATTAAAACCACACGCCGCGACCAGGTGGAAGGCGTGCCCTGGCTCAACCGCGTTCCTGTGCTGGGCTGGCTCTTCAAGAGCGATAGGGTTGTTGATAACCGCGAGGAACTGCTGGTTTTCATAACCCCCAGAATTGTGGATCTGACGGAAAGATAGCCAGCCAATTCAGGAATAAAGAATGTGCCTTAATCCTATGAGGGCTTTTTTGAAACCAAGCGCATCATGCGGGGAAAATAGAGGAAACGGCAATATGAAGCGATACGAGGGAACACTCATGAAGACACGCAAAGCAAGATTTGCGCTGTTCCTTTTACTGGGATTTATGCTGCTTCTCGCAGGCGCCTGTGGACCCGGCGGCGGAGCCGATGATCCTGCACCAAGCCCTGCACCTGCACCTGCGCCTGTTGGTCCCGGTGCTGCCGCGCAGATTGATCTGTTGGTCAGCCGTGCCACCATAACAACCGATGATGTTAGTACCAGCACCATCACCGCGGTGGTAAAGGATGCCCGGGGGAATCTGGTCAAACAGGGTACAAAGGTGGATTTTGCTGCCCAGGGGCCTGCGGGGGCCTATGACGCCATTGCCCCCCGCAGCGCGCAGACAGATGAGCAGGGTCGGGCAAGCACGGTGATTACCGCCCTTTCCTCTGCTGCTGCAGGAAACTATACCGTAACCGCCAGTTCAGGAGCGGTTCAGGCGGCAAGGGCAGTTCGGTTCACTTCATCCCAGGTGGCCAGCGTCGTCCTTTCCACGGGCGGAACCACCTCCATTGTGGCAAACGGCACTTCCACCTTGAGGCTTGATGCCACCGCCGTTAACAGTGCCGGAACGCCCATGCCCGAAGGCACTGCCGTCACCTTTACAACCACCCAGGGCTTTTTTGCTGATTCTCTTGCTCCGGGCGGCTTTGCCGCCATCACGGAAGTCGCCATTTCCGGCAGTTCAGGGATGGCCTCCGTGCTGTTGTACAGCAGCACCAACCTTGGAACCGCCAATGTAACGGCCTCTGTGGGCACGCCTCCTGGGGATCGCAATGCCTCGGTTTTTGTGGATTTTATTTCCGGCCCGGCAGCCCAGGTTTTCGTAAGTGCGCTTCCTGCCAACCTGCCAGCAGATGGTGTCAGCACAAGCAATATCCGCGTGACGGTTCTGGATGCCTGGGGTAATCCTGTGGCGGACGGAGCTTCTGTGGTCCTGTCCCTGGCCCAGGGTTCAGGCACCCTTTCCACCCTTTCCACCCAAACGGTCGGCGGCCTTGCCACAGCGATTTTCACGGCCCCAAGCTCCGTGCCTGCCACCAACCCGGTAACCATCACGGCCAGGGCAGGCAATGCACCGGACGCCACCACCAACATCAATCTTACAGGCCCGCAGATTTCGGGCATAAGCCTTTCGGCAAATCCGCCCTCGCTTCCGGCTGATGGGGCAAGCACGGCATTTGTAAGCGCCACGGTGAGTGTTACCGGCGGCGGAACAGCGCCGGACGGCACGGAAGTTGTTTTTTCCATTGTTGAAGGCGCTGGTGTCATCACCCATAACCACACCACTGCCGGTGGTGTTGCCACGGCCGTACTTACAGCATCTGCCCAGGAGGGAACTGCCACAATCCGCGCCCAGGCTGGCGGCCGTCAGGCGGAGATGGAGATCGAGTATAAGCCCGGCAAGGTGGAGCTTACCGCCACACCTAATACGATTCTTGCCACTGGTAAGGAAGAATCCAAAATTGTGGCCCAGGTGGCACAGGCAAACGGCCTGCCTGTCACCAACACACTCATTGCTTTCAGCTTGAGCAATGCGGACATGGGTTCATTAAGCCCCACCTCCGCCCTTTCAGATTCCACGGGCAAGGCCCGCACAACATTCACGGCTGCCAAAACCGGCGGCACGGTGGTTGTAACAGGCACATGGACCATGCAGTCTGGCACCCAGGTGCGCGGCTCGGCCAATATTTTTGTGCAGTCGGCCCCGGCCATAATCAATGTTGCCCAAGGTTATCCATTGCCAACCGCGGTGAGCGTGCGGGGCCAGGGCGGCGAAACCACAAGCGTTATTGTGTTTGAGGTTCGGGACGCCCAGAATCAGCTTGTGGCAGACGGCTACAGGATAAACTTTGCCATACAGACCGGCCCCAATGGCGGAGAAAGCCTTGTGCCGGATTATGCCTTCACCCAGAGCGGGAAGGTGAGCACAACCTTAAGAAGCGGCTTCAAGTCCGGCCCGGTGAGCATAAAGGCCACCTACCACAACGACACACAGGTTACCGTTACCACAAGCAGCCTTGCCATCGGCAACGGCCCGCCTGTGGGCGAGGCCTTCGGGCTTTACTCCTATTACCGCAACCTTTCGGGCCTTAACCCCCAGTCCGTAGACCTTGAAACCACGGTTCTGGCCACGGTCGCGGATGTTGTGGGTAATGCAGTACCCGATGATACAGCCATTGCCTTCAAAACATACAATACTGGTGGATTGTTTCCGGTACCTTCAAGCGCCCCAACCCAAGACGGATTAGCCAGAATAACATACACAGCTAAAGCCCCCCCAAATCCTGTGGGCGGCTTTGTATCTCTCACCGCAGAGGCTACGGACGGTGGACGCACAACAAGGGTCATGAGCATCTCGGTGGATCCCTTTTCCCTGGGCGATCCCATGTATATGATTCTTTATGCGGCAACCAATGGCGGTGGTGTTTACAAGTCCACGGATTCAGGCACAAGCTGGAAATCCGTGAGCCGCTCCTCCACAGAGGCCGGCCAGAACTGGATTGACCCCTATGTGAATGCCGTTGCCGCAGACCCTACCTATCCGGGCCTTGTGTGGGCCGTAACGGGCTACGGCGGCCAGGGCAACCTTTACCGCAGCTTTGACGGAGGGCAGAACTGGAACAGCGACAACATAAGAGAGGTTTTCGGCCTTCTGGAGCTTGATGCGGCCGTGCTTGCTGTCCTTCCTGATGATGCTTCCGACTACCTGTGGGCAGGTACAAACGGCGAAGGCGTGTTTGTTTCCCAGGCCCGCTCCCGCACTGCCACCAGCCAGTCAAGTGGCCTCACCTTCACCCAGGCCACGGGCCTGGGGCTTGGCCGTGTGGTGCGCGACATTGTTAAGGTCCCAGGCACTTCCGGGGCAACAGCAAGGCTTTATGCTGCAACAGCCACCGGCCTTTGGACAAGCACCAACGGAGGGCTTGACTGGGTTCGCTTTGCAGACACCTTTTCCGGGGCCAACATCCGCACCCTGGCAGTTTACAACCCCAATCCAGGCGGGCCTGCTGCAGATGACATAATCTATGCGGGCACCCTGGAATCGGGTGTTTGGATTTGGGACAGCGCCAACAAATGGCGGCCCTTCCGCAACGGCATGGGCAGCGGCCTGCGGGCCACCAAGCCGGTACTGGCTGCCGGAGGTGTTGGGACAGGCACGGTTTCCACCGTGGGCGTGAATTACTCCACTACCCAGACCCAGACCTGGACCCTTGAATGTGTGGCCGAAAACCCGGCCCAGTTCTCGGTAACAGGCTCGGTTTCCGGTCCTCTTGCAGCAAACGCCACAGAGGGAGTGCTTTTTGGTGATGCAGTTGCAGGCATTGACTTTACAATCATAGGCGGAGAGACGCCTTTTGCTCTTGGCGACACCTTCACCTTTGACACCATCAGGGATCCGGGCGGCAACATCCAGGATCTTCTTTTGGATAAGGCAAACAACAAGCTGTATGCTGCCACCTATTTTTACGGTGCGCTGGAGCCCCATCCGGTTGGTGCTGTCTATGTGCTGGGTCTTGCTGCGGGCGGCCTGCCCGCAGGCAGTCCCTGGAGCAAGGCCAGCACCGGCCTGCCCCAGTACGAGCCGCCGGATGACAAAACCCTGTTTGCCCAGCACGCCCTTGCCCTGGACAACCCGGCCAACCCCACCCGTATATTTGTGGGCGGCCAGGGAATAAACCTGTACAGGGCGACAGACGGCATTGCAGGTACTAATCTGGCCAACGGAACAACGGTCTGGCAGGCAAGCAAGTCGGGTCTCACCAACCTGCTCATGGCCCGCCGCACGGTTCTCATGAGCGGTGCTGTTTCCATAACCAATCTGACCCAGCGGGCAAGGCCTTCTACGCCGGGGTCCGGCTCTGTCACCTATGACTACGAATGGTTCATCGAGGATTCCAACGGCAACCCGCCCATAGCAGGCTCAGAGCTGTGGATAAAATACTATAGGTATAGTGAAGAAGGGGAAGCTGAGCTTGTTGAGGAATTCCTGTACGAAGGCTACGGGGATGTGGTGCGCAACCGCGGCACATGGCGGGATAAAAACGACCGCTCCACCCGCATACCTTTCCGCTTGAGCCCCACCTTTGGCAACGGCATTGACTATGGGGAGATAGTTTTCAACGCGGCTTGCGAGGCAACCGCTCCCGGCTGCGCCGGGGCGAGCGTCATACAGGGCATTCCCTTCCTTGCCGGTGAAGTGGTTTTAAATGCTGACAAGCTCAATGTGCCGGTTGGCGGTGCTTCATCCACCACCATAACGGCAAGGGTCACCAATGTGGATGGCTCGGAAGTGGCGGACGGGTCCGCGGTAACCTTCTATGCGGATGACGGCTTCCCCCTTGTGGCAACTGCACTCACCGCCAACGGCGAGGCATCATTCACCCTTACCACCAGCAACACGGCAGGGACGGTGGATGTCATTGCCATATATGAAGGTGCGCGCAGCAACACACTTAAAATCAACTTCACCCCGGATATTGTTGATTCCGTCTCTGCCTCGGCAGACCCGGCAACCCTTTCTGCAGACGGCTCAAGTAAGTCCGACATAATCGCCAGGGTGCGGGATCAGTACGGCAATATCGTGGCGGATGGAACAAAGGTAACCTTTGCCCTGGAAGGCCCCTCCGGGCCTGTTGGCACGCCTTTTGTGGATTACACTCAAGACGGCGAGGCAGGGGTCCGCATGACCGCCTCCCAGGAGCCGGGCGCTTACACTGTAACGGTTACGGCCTCAAGCGGCGGAATTACCCGCACAACGCTTGTCAATCTAACCCTTACACCGGAAAACATCGCAATCTTAAACCTCACCAACGGCGCTGGCCAGACCAACTTCTCAATGGTTGCAGATGGCACCAGCTATGTGACTTTGGTGGCCAAGGTTTACAACACTGCCGGCATACCCGTGGCAGACGGAACCCAGGTGAACTTTGCCGCAACAGCCGGTTATCTGGTTTCTCCCGGCGGGCCGCGCAACTACTTCACAGGCACGGTCAACGGCGAGGCGCGGGTAAGGCTTTACAGCCCGCCCACCATCGGCAATGCAGTCATCACAGCCGCTTCCGGCGGTGTGCAGAACTCGGTTTTTGTAAGCTTTGTGCCCGGCGAAGTGGCTCAAATTACCATGAGCGCCAATCCGGGCAGTTTGCTGGCAGATGGTACAACCACATCGCTCATCACCCTTCTTGCGCGGGATGCCCAGGGCAACCCTGTTGCAGATGGGTCCACTACCCTGGTTTACTCCCTGCCAAGCTCGGATTACGGCACCCTGGATATCTATAGCGGCGTGCCAGTGGGAGGCCAGACAAGCTTCACATACAGATCTCCATCTGCTGTTCCCGGCGGCTCCAACCAGGCTGTCATAACAGCCAGGGCTACCAACCAGGTCACGGGCACGGTTTCCATAAACCTCACCGGCCCGCAGATTGGTGCTGTTGCCCTTTCGGCGGATCCATCCAGCCTGCCTGCTGACGGAGTGAGCCAGGCAACCATATTTGCAGAGGTTAGCCTTGTTGCAGGCGGCCCGGCTCCGGATGGTCAGATAGTGCGCTTCTCCATTGTGGGCGGCGGCGGAACCCTTTCCAGCAACGAGGTGCAGACCGGCGGCGGTTTTGCCCTTACCCGGCTCACCAGCTCTGATGTCCACGATTTTGCAATCATCCGGGCAGAGGCAGGAGGCCGCACTGATGAGCTTAAGGTCTCCTTCAAGCAGGGAGAAATAAAGGTTTCCGTAATTCCTGACTTTGTGCTTGCAAACCAGGAGAGAAACGCCCAGGTGCGGGTGGAGGTTAAGGATGCCAACGGTCAGCCGGTTGTAGGGGAGGAAATATACTTCTCCTTGAGCAACACGGCAATGGGCGAGTTCTCGCCGTATTCGGTTGTGACCACTGAAGTGAGCGGCGTCGGATACGCGGAAACAACCCTTATTCCCGGCACCATAGGCGGAACTGTCAAGGTTCGCGCCACCTGGAAGGTGGATCCCCTTGACCCGGATCAGGATGTTACAGGCGAGGTGGATTTCATCATTGCAACGCCTCCGGCCAGCATTGAAATGGCGGATCTGGGTGAGGGCAAGCCCAACCCCAACCCCGCATCCATAAGTGTGCGCGGTACGGGCGGAAGGTCCACCTCCATACTTGTGTTCGATGTAAAGGATGCAACCAACAAACTTGTGGCAGATGGCTACCGCATAAACTTCACCCTTGAAACAGGGCCAAACGGCGGCGAATCCATAATTCCGCTCTATGCCTACACCAAGGGCGGACAGGTGAGCACCACCCTGCGCTCCGGCCTTAAATCCGGCAGCGTGAGCATAAGGGCCACTTACCATCAGGATACGGATGTCACCACAGCCGCCAACCAGGTTGCCATTGACAACGGCCCGCCTGTTGGCGAGGAGTTTGGCATCTTTTCAACCTACAACAACATTTCAGGCTGGCATATCAGCAACCTTGAAGACCCAATCGGAGTGATCATAGCCGATATATACGGCCAGGCCATTCCAGATAACACGGCTGTTTCCTTTAAGACTTACAACACCGGTGGCGCCTTCCCTGTGCCTTCCAGCGCAGGAACAACAAACGGCGTTGCCATGCTGCCCCTGCGCTCCGGCACGGTTCAGCCCATTGAGGGCTTTGTGTCCGTAACCGGCGAGGTGAATAACGGTGGACGCACAACGCGTGTTTCAAGCTTCTCCGTTGTGCCGCGCGAGTACCTTGGGCCTGGGGCTGATGACATAATCTACATCGGCACCAACGGCGGCGGGCCTTACCTTTCCACCACCGGAGGAGCGGACTGGAAAACCATAGGCAGGTCTTCAGTTCTGCTCTCCCAGAACTGGATAAGCCCCTATGTGAACGACATTGTCGTACATCCTGATAACCCCAGCCTTGTTTTTGCGGCAACGGGTTTTGCGGGCGCAGGTGCCATTTACCGCAGCTTCAACGGCGGCTCCACCTGGAACAGCGACAACACCGAGGAGATTTTCGGCGCAATGCGGGCCAACCCCTTTGTGTATGACGACGGCGGCGGACCTGTGGAATACAACCGCTTGAGCGTTGGAGTGTCCAAAATACTTCTGGACAGATATTCGGACTGGGCATGGGTGGGCTCTGACGGTCAGGGTCTGCATTATACCGAGGACTGCACCGAAACACCCACCCCCATCAAGCCGGGCCTGCGCTTCAGGCAGACTGCCGACACCCTTGCAGGCGGCAAGGTGATAACGGATCTCAAAAAGTGGATGGATCTCGCCAACGCTGGAAGCACGGGTACGGCTGTTGTTTATGCAGGCACCCTGGACGGCGTGTATGTGAGCGTTACAAGTGGCCAAGGCGGTTGGACCCAGGTCGGCAACTACTTTGCCGGAAGCAAGGTGAACACCCTGGAACTTTTCCCGGATCGCCCGGGCAACAGGGATGTGCTTTACATCGGCACCCAGGAAACAGGCTTCTGGTACACCCAAGGAAATCAGGGTGCCCCAGGCAACACCTACAACAACTGGACCAACCTCAACACAGGTCTTGGCAAAGGCTTGAGGGCCACCACACCCTTCCTGAACTTCTACTCAAAGGGTAATGGCGTAATTGAAAAGGTGGATGTTTTCAAGGACACCAAGACCGAGGACTGGGAGCTTACCTTTGTTGAGCCGGGCGGTTATTTCAAACTTGTGGGCTCGGTCTCCGGCCCCCAGGCCCTCACCGCAACAGTGGGCCAGGTTTACGAGATACCCGGCGTCCTGCGCTTCACGGTAAAGGCCGGGCAGGTTGCCTTTGCCAATGGCGACAAGTTCACCTTCAGCACGGTAAGGGATCCGGGCAGAAACATTGTTGCCCTGCTGCATGATTCGGTTAATCAGTATCTCTATGCTGCCACCGAGTTCTTCGGCCCCATAGAAGGCCATTCCGTGGGCAACCTCTATGTGCTCAAGCTGGATGCAGCCGGGCTGCCCATACCCCATGCCGGAGATTTGGCTCCGCGCTGGATAGAGGCCAACACAGGTCTGCCGGAATTTGATCCGCCCACAGACACAAGCCTCTTTGCCATCCGCTCCCTGGCATTCACCTATGATGATTTGGGTAATCCCACGGCAATTCTGGCCGGATGCGAGGGAATACACCTGTACAAGGCAACCCAGGGTGTTGGCGGTACGGATCTATCCACAGCAACCTTAAACTGGCTGCCAAGCGATTTTGCACTTGGAAATGTCATCATGGGCCGCAGGCCGGTTCTTTTCTCCGGTGTCTGCAACTTGAAGATGGCCAAGGGAACGGAAAGCTACCTGGGCGGTTCAGGTCTGGTTCAGCTCGCACCGGCATCGCCTTCTCTCATTAACGCAGGCACCGAAACCACGGCTGACGGTTTTGCCTACAGGTTCGCCGATGTTGAATTTTTCTGGTATGTTGAAGACATCAACGGCAACCCGCCCATTGAAGAGTCCAAAATGGAAATGGATGTTTGGGAATTTGATGACCAGGGCAACCTGGTTTATGCCAGGACAGAGACCATTCTCAATTATCCAGACTCGCTGGTTAATGTGGGAACATGGCGGGACAGGAATGATGTCTCCACCAACTTCCCGTTCTACCAGAGAGTCAGATTCCAGAATGTTAAGGGCGGCATAGGCAAGGTGGTGCTGCGCTTTGTGCCGGGCGTGCATCGGGATCTGATAACAGAACAGATTGTTGCACCCGGCTCTTCCGGCGGAACCCAGGAGTACGCAATCTCCGGAGCCACTTACTGGTAATGATGCTGCTTATGGCAGGGCGTTGGGCAAAATACCCAACGCCCTGCATAACAGGCAGGATATGGCCTCTGTGACCATAATTTGGGGAAAAGGCCTCATGCAAAGAAAATACATTTCAGTTTTAATGCTGACAGCAGCTCTTATGGCTTTCACCCCCTGTGCGTGGGCGCAGCAGCAAGCTGGCGGGGTGACCATTGAGTGGAGCCAGGGCATCTACCACGAAGTTAAAAAGGGCGATACTCTGTGGGACCTCTCGGAAAAATTCTACGAGTCCCCTGCGGTGTGGCCCGATATGTGGAGCCGGAATCCTGACATAGCAAACCCCCACTGGATTTATCCTGGCGAGATAATAATGCTTTGGGAAAGGCGGGGGGAGGAATATATTGATCTTTCGTCTGACCCGTTTAAAGGAGTCCTTCCTTTGGGGCCAGGAACCTACCGCTATCCCGGCCTTGACCAGTGCGGCTTTGTAAGAAAGGTCCCGGTTGAGCCCATTGGCCGGATAATAAAGGCATACAAGGACCCGGTTCTCATCGGCCAGGGCCATGTGGTGTATATTCAGCCTGAGGCAGGCCAGCGCTTCATACAGGGCGATCTGCTTACCATCTGGCGCAATGAAGGCCCGGTGATAAACCCCTTTGCACCCAAACGGGGGCAGCATCTGGGATACCATCACCGGATTCTTGGCCATGCAGTTGTTGTGGAAGTTACCGGAGAAGTGCTTGTGGCAGTTGTTCAGACATCCTTCCGCAACATTGATGTGGGGGATTTCCTTATGCCCTACCGGAAGCTGCCGGACGGCCCCATCACGGTTCTGCCGGGCAAGAAGGATTTGAATGCCAGGATTATTCTTGAAGAAGACGGACGCACCGTATTTGGCGGGGGCAGCATTGTTTTTCTGGACAAGGGCAAAGCACATGGCCTTGCCACGGGACAGATCTACACTGCCTATGAAACAGTCCCTCCTGTGGGGGATATACAGCTTCCGCCAACAAAAATAGGCCAGTTGCTCATACTCCTTGCTGAAGATGAAACCGCAACAGCCCTTATCACCCGCTCAAGGGAGGCTTTTCAGACAGGGGTGAGCGTAAAGGCTCATTAATAAAAGGTGCACATCAAAAATAATGCGGGGAAAAGCAGATTTTAAAAAGGCTTTTCCCCGCACTTGTTTTTTCAGCCTAAAAGACTGGCGCGGACTTCCCTGCTTCAGCTATCCTCCTTGCTGCTCCAAAGACTGCCCGCCCGGCTCAAGAGGCTTTCAAAAGGAAGATATGGCATAATACCAAAGCTTTCAATTGCGCCCTGCATGGATTCAAAGCCCAACAGCGGCAAGGGCTTCAACACCGGCATAAGGCCTTAAATGACGGCAACCTTACACGCTTTCGCAACCTTTTTCTGATTGCAGTCTGGTGTGAAGCTCTTTTTTTTCAGGCAAAATAAGACGCCACTCCGTCATCTGCCGGAGTGGCGTCTTTGCATTCTGCCAGGGCTAAAAAAGGCCCCAAATTTTGCCGCTTTTTAGAATGTGCTTGCGTGAAGGGTTTCCAGCTCCTCGCTCATGTCGTAAATCTTGATTAGTTCATCCCGGTAGAAAGGGGCCACACGGGCTGCAAGCACCTTATCCCGCCAGCGGGTCATGTCGGTAACAAGGCCTTCCAGCTCTGCCCGGTTCATGTTGAAACGGCCTTCATAGCGCTGCTCAAAAGTCCGAAATTCCTGTATGAGCAGGTCTTCCGGCGCTGATGCGGTAGCGGGCGCAGCAGGCCCTGTTGATTCAGCAGATGGGTCAGCAGAAGCTTGCGCAGGTCCGGCTGCTGCCTGGCTGCTGTCAGTGGCTGTCGGGGCGGAGGGAGCAGGGGTCGTGCGCTGCAAGGGCGCAAGCGTAGCGGCTGAAGTGGGCCGTATGCCTGCCACCATGGATTTTGGCATCTGTATAAAGCCGCCGGAATAATCAAAGGAAATGGTGCCGTTATCTTCCCAGTAATCCTCCACTACCAATTCCCTGCCGTTGTTAAGCTCTATTATGAAGTTCTCCTGGGCAACAGCATGGCTGACAGCAATCAGAGCAAAAACGCATAACAGGGTGGCGCCTTTAAGCAGTCTTTTTTTCATGGCAGTCGTTTCCCTTTGTTTTGGAACGCCAAAAGCCCTTTAAAGGGCTGATTTGGCAGCTTATGTTGTCGTTAAATCAGTTCCCGTCAGCCAGATTTACATCTCTC
This sequence comes from Desulfobacterales bacterium, assembly GCA_020060085.1. GTDB lineage: Bacteria > Desulfobacterota > Desulfobacteria > Desulfobacterales > Desulfatibacillaceae > JAGVAW01. The sequence goes on along the minus strand of JAGVAW010000107.1, from coordinate 1,150 downwards.
CAAAGAATGGTCCGCATGGTGGCGCTGCTTATGGCCTTCTGCACCTCGCAACTGTTATAATAGACCTCAACGCCGCCGTTTATGTCAACGGTCTGGTTGGCCAGAGTTGCTCCCCTTATGTTTATTCCTGCGCCGCCGCCGTTGAACACCATTGTGCCTGTGGCAATAACAAGGCCGTACCACCTGAAGCCGCCGCCCAGAATCAAATCCCCCTCTACAAGCAGAATGCCATAACCCGTAACATTGTTCAAGGTTAGGCCGTTTACATTGTAAGGGCTGCTGGTGTTGGAGTAAACAATAACATAGTTTGTGGGGCTGCCGTAGGTGGCGTTGTTTGTGTCTGAAGTGATAACAACATCCGCCTCGCCTTTCATTGCAGCGACATAGGCGGCAATGTCAATATCCTGGGGGCCTGTAACAGGCCAGGGCGGATTGCCGGGGGTAGAGGGGGTTCCGTTAAGGTTTGTTATGGCCGGATCCTTTGTGTAGATGGGCGGCTTGTCATTTTCCATGCCGCACTGGTCCCTGCCGTCTGCGATGAGGGATGAGCCGTTGCCCGTTACATCTGCCTTGGCGTAGATGGCCCCAAGTATGGGGGGGCCGGGAAAGGCCACAAACTCCATTTCCACTTCATATACTGTTTCGCCGGAGCGGCCCCAGGCCACGGCCCTTTGCACCGGCTTGAAGCCGCTGCCAGCATTGGTGGTGAACTGGGTAAGCTGGCCAGGGTTTGCAGGGTTGCCGTAGCCAAAATAGATTATGTTGCCGGGGCTTGCAGCAGTGTGGGAGCCTGAATTGCCGTCCAAATCCAGATAATGGGGCCGGGATGAATTGTGCCCGGCCAGTTCCGCATCGTACTCGGTTTTGTAGCGGATTTTCACAGCATAGTTCATGTTGCTTTCCAGGCTGTTTATTGTAAATGCGGTGTTGGTGTGGTTGCCCGGCACGGGAAAGTAATTTTTATAGGCGCTGCTGAATCTGGGGTCTTTTGAAAGCGAAAACTGGTTGTCTGCAACAATGTAGGACGACCACCAGGGATCAATGGGAACAGCCGGGTCTCCTGCGTACAGATTTTCGCTGCGGGCAAGCTGCACCCTTGCTTTTGCCTCGGCAAGGCCGGCTTCCGCAAAACTCATGGCCTCGTTTAACT
>JAGVAW010000084.1 GCA_020060085.1 Desulfobacterales bacterium | reverse complement strand
TCACCACGGCCAGCCCGGCCTCATCCTTGGTTACCGGCAAAATACCCTCATAAATAACAACCTTGCCGCCGGGCATGGCCCAGGCATTCACCTGGTCGCTTGCCACCAGCTTGAACTCCCAGGCATAGCCTTCCAATGCCATGCCCTGCTCCCTCATATAACGCTCCACAGCCCCGGCAACCCGCGTGCCCACCCTCTCCACCATCTGGCTGGCATTGCGGTCGCTACTCAAGGTGTTCTCGCGCAGAAACTGCCCGTACTGTTGCTGGCTCATGGCCAGAAGCTGGGATTCAGGAACAAGACTCAACTGGGAGCGGCCCGTAACCGGCACGGTTGAACAGGCTGCCAGAAGCAGAAGAATCACCAGAAAGGCGCAAAATCTTTTTCGTGCTGGAAGCATGGGCATATCCTTTCATTAAATCGTTACCATATTGAATATACTATACAGGCAAATGCGGGTCCTGCCAATAGCAGCAGAAATACCAAGTTCAAAGCAGGTAATTTGCGGGACAATGGCATTTAAAGCCACACAGGGCTTGACACAATGGGGGGCAAGGGTGTTTTTATGGCAGTTCAATAATGCGGTTGACTGCGCTTTATGAAAAAAGAAAGACAGGTAACATCATGCGTCTAATTTTGTTTGTGCTGGGCCTAGCTGCCGGATGCCTGGCAACAGTGGCCGTTTTTCTGGTCATTCCGGCTATTCCACCTTCCCAGATGCAGGCCGCCCCCAATGACTCGCGGGTTGTTGCAGCCGTGCCCGTGAAGGTGGTTGAGGTTGTTCCCCAATACCTTGAGGACATCCTCACCCTGCCTGCCCAAACCCAGGCATGGCAGGACATAACCCTTTCCGCCCTTGCCGGCGGCCAGATGGAGTGGGTGGGCGTTGACAAGGGTGATGCGGTGGAAGAAGGCCAGCTTATTGCGCGGATTGATGTAAAAATTCTGGAGGCCTCCCTGACAAGGGCCCAGGCTGCCCTGGACCTTGCCCGAAGCCAGTATGAGCGGCGCAAGCAGCTTTTTGACAGAAATGTTGTGTCCAAAGAGGAGCTTGACCGCAGCGCCACCGAGCTTGCCCTGGCCCAGGGGGCTTTAAAGGAAGCGCAGATAGCTTTGGACAACGGCCTTGTGCGCTCTCCCGTAAAAGGCGTCATAAACGCCAGGTTTGCAGACCAGGGTGAGTTTGTGGATCGGGGAATGCCCCTTTTCCATATTGTGGACACAAACCGCATAAAGGTTTTTGTGGATGTCCCTGAACTGGATGTGCGCTTCATGTCCATTGGCCAGACTGCCACGATAACAGCAGACGCCCTGCCGGGAAGAGCCTACACAGGTGTCGTGAACTTTGTATCCTTTGCCGCAGACCCTGCCACGCGCGCCTTTTCCGTGCGCATGGAAACCGCCAACCCCGAAGCAGCCCTGCGGCCCGGCATGATTGTGCGGGCAAGCCTTTTGCGCCGGGCCATTGAAGATGCCATTGCGGTTCCGCTTTTCGCCCTGGTGGACAAGGCTGGCGAGCGGCTGGTCTTTGTGGAGGAGGATGGCATTGCCAGAGCGAGAACCGTGGAGATAGGCCTCATTAAAAGAGACCGCGTTCAGATACTTTCCGGCCTTGAACCGGGCGATCACCTCATTGTTGCAGGCCAGACCCTTGTGGAAGAAGGCACGCCCCTGGAGATAAGATGATAATAAACCAGATGGCCCTGCGCCGCCAGATAACGGTGATGGCTCTTCTGGTCATCATTGTGGTGGCAGGCATTTATTCCTATGTTTCGCTTCCCAGGGAGTCCTTTCCGGACATAACCATACCCTTTGTTTTTGTTACAACAGATTATGAGGGGGTTGCGCCCGAAGACATTGAGAAGCTCATCACCATTCCCATTGAGCGCCAACTCCGGGGCCTTGCCGATACGGAGGAGGTGCGCTCCACCTCTGCAGAAGGCATAAGCCATGTGGCGGTTCAGTTTCTGCCCAGCGTGAACATTGATGACGCCCTGCAAAAGGTGCGCGACAAGGTGGAGCAGGCCAAGAGGGACCTGCCCCCGGACCTTCCTGAAGACCCCAAGGTAATCGAGCTCAATTTCCAGGACATTCCCGTCATCCGGGTGGTTCTTTCCGGGCCATTTTCCCTGCGCCGCCTCCACTCCTTTGCTGAAGACCTGGAAGACAGAATCGTTGCGGTTCCAGGCGTTCTGGACGCCCAGATCAGCGGCGGGCTGGAGCGGGAAATCCATGTGGAGTTCGACCTGGAAAGGGTGGCGGCCTACAATGTGCCCTTTTCCTCCATCATAGAATCCGTTACCCGCGGCAATGTGAATATGCCTGCCGGCAGCATGGACATTGGGGATGCCAAGTACCTTGTCCGCGTACCTGAAGAATTTGCCGATCCCTCCGAAATCTTTTCCATTGTGGCCTTCATGCGGGAAGGCAAACCCGTTTATCTGCGGGACATTGCCAACATCAGCGACTCCTTTCGGGAACCGCTGACCCTTTCGCGCATCAACGGAGAGCGAAGCGTCACCATAAGCGTTCAAAAACGCACGGGCGAAAACATAATCGCGGTGACTGACGGTGTGAAGCAGGCTGTGGAGGAGATGCGCCATCAGTTTCCATCTGCCCTGAACATCGCCTTAACCGCAGACCAGTCCGATGATGTGCGGCTCATGGTGGCGGATCTGGAAAACAACATCCTTTCCGGCCTTGTGCTGGTGCTGGTTGTGATTTTTATTTTCATAGGGGGCCGCTCCGCATTTCTTGTGGCTCTGGCCATTCCCTACTCCATGTTTCTCACCTTCATGCTGCTCACCGCAATCAATGTGAGCCTTAACATGGTGGTTCTGTTCTCGCTTATCCTGGCCCTGGGAATGCTTGTGGACAACGGCATTGTCATTGTGGAGAACATCTACCGCCATATGCAGGACGGCAAATCCAGCTCCGAGGCCGCAAGCATAGGCACAGACGAGGTGGCTTGGCCTGTCATAACATCCACGCTCACCACCTGCGGGGCCTTTTTCCCCATGCTTTTCTGGCCGGGCATAATGGGCGAGTTCATGGGCTTCCTGCCCCAGACCCTCATTCTGGCCCTGGCCTCATCCCTTTTTGTGGCCCTGGTCATTAACCCCGTGCTTTCCGCCCGTTATCAGAAAATCCCCAAAAAGGCGCTCAAGGCAGGAAACACCAAGCCCCCTAGAATCCACCGGGCCTATATATGGCTGCTCCACCATGCCTTAAACCACCGCCTGCTCACGGTCTTTGCCGCCATTGCGCTGCTTTTTGGAGCCATTTTTGCCTATGCGGTTTCCGGCAATGGCGTGGAGTTTTTCCCTGAAGCAGACCCCAGGCGCGCCTATGTGAGAATTCAGGCCCCTGAAGGCACAAACCTTGAAGCAAGCGACCGCTTTGTCCGGCAGGTGGAGGTGGTGGTCAACCAGTACCCGGACATCCGTTTTGTCATTTCGGAAATAGGCACCCTTGGTGGCAACCCCTTTTCCGGCCAGGGGGGGTCTGGCACTCATCTTTCCACGGTTGTGCTGGACTTTGAGGACTTCAAGGATCGCTCCAGGCCAAGCCCGGAAGTGCTTGATGAAATCCGCGACAAGCTTCTGGCGAAAATAACAGGCGCCCAGGTGCGGGTGGAAAAGGAGGAGGGCGGGCCGCCCACAGGAGCGCCGGTGAACATTGAAATATACGGCGAGGATCTCCATATTCTGGGCGCACTGGCCGCTCAAGTGAGAAAAGAGCTGGAAAAGGTTCCCCAGCTTGTGGATGTGAAAGATGACTTTGTGCGCGGCAAGCCCGAAGTGAGGGTGAACATAGACAAGGAAAAGGCCGCCTTTTTGGGCCTGGACGCCTACACCATAGCCTACACCGTGAAAGCTGCCATAAACGGGGTCAAGGTGGGGGTCTTCCGCCACGGCAAGGAGGAATACGACATCCTTGCAAGGCTGCCCGAAGCTGACCGCCAGTCTGTGGAGAGCTTAAAGCGCATAACCATTTCCGGGCCTGGCGGCGATCCGGTTCCCCTTACCTCTGTTGCCCAGGTGAGTTTGGGCAGCGGCATTGGGGCCATACAGCGCCTGGACCAGAAAAGGGTTGTAACCGTATCAGCGGATCTGGCCGAAGGAGGCAATGCCAACGCCATAATTGCGGTGCTGAAAAAAGAGCTTGCAAAGCAGGCCTGGCCCAGGGGCTACGATTTTAAATTCACCGGCGAGCAGCAGGAGCAGGCCAAGGCCACGGACTTTCTTTCCAAGGCATTTCTGGCGGCCATCGGCATAATTCTTCTTGTATTGCTCACCCAATTCAACAGCGTGTTTGCGCCGCTTATTGTGATGGCCTCGGTGCTGCTTTCCCTTATCGGGGTGTTTTTGGGCCTTGTGCTCACAGGCAAGCCCTTTGGCGTGATCATGACCGGCATTGGCGTTATAAGCCTGGCCGGAGTGGTGGTTAACAACGCCATTGTGTTGATAGACTATTATTTCAAGCAAAAAGATTTGGGAATGCCCACAAGGAATGCCCTTATGGTGGCTGGCCTTGTGCGCCTGCGACCTGTCCTGCTCACTGCTGTCACCACAATACTGGGGCTTTTGCCCATGGCCACAGGAATAAGCTTTGATTTTAGCAAGTTTGCCTGGGACATAGGCAGCGAATCATCCCAGTGGTGGGGATCAATGGCAGTGGCCGTGATCTTTGGCCTGGGCGTGGCAACCCTTCTAACCCTTGTGGTGGTGCCCGTGCTGTGCCTCATGGCAGACAACGCCTCCCAAAAGTACGCAGCCCTTGCCAATACGGATCTGGCCACATGGAAGCAGCGTATAAGGGCCTTTTTTGGCAGGCCCCATTGGATGGGCAAGGCCCAGGGCCAGGGCAACCCGCAAAAAAAGCCTTGATGCAGCTTTGATGCAGCAGGCGCAAAAAAAAGAGGGGCGGCCCGCAAAATGCGAACCGCCCCCCTTAAGGAAAAAATTGGTGCCGCTGTTAGATTTTCATAACATTGGCTGCGGCGGGGCCTTTTTTGCCCTCCACCACATCAAACTTCACCCGCTCGCCTTCGGCGATGCTTTTGAAGCCAGTGCCTTCAATGGCAGAGTAATGGACGAACACATCTGGTCCGTCATCCTGCTCGATGAAGCCAAACCCCTTTGAATCATTAAACCATTTCACTGTTCCTTCAGCCAAGGTACTGCCCTCCTTAAAAAGATGTTGTACTTTTGGGGGAACCCTCCGGAGAAGAGTCTGTGGAAAAACCGTTGTGCGGTTATGCCGGGAACCTTTACCGGGTTGCAATCACCCTTGATTGTGGTCCCCCAAATGGAAGAAACCAGAGCATCTCGTCTGCGGTGGGTGTTGCCCTTAGCTGATATCGAGATTCTGCTGGGTTACTTTGCACATCAAGATAGGCCCCAAAAACAACAATGTCAACAAAAAATGTAATTAAAAGTAAAAAAAACGGACGGTCCTTTATTTTCAACCGAAAGCCCTGAAAGTAAAAATCATCTTTTAACCCAATTGTTTAACAACTGCGTGTGCCCTGTCCGCAAAACCCCACAACATATAGTGGCTATAACAAACTGTTTCAGTTTCAATGCTTCAACCAGGACAGGCTGTTTTATTCTTCGTAATTGTTTATAAAAATCAAACAAGGCCAGCAAAAAAGGTGAAATTGCAACTTGCTGGCACAATAAAACCGCAAGGCCCCTTAAAATAACCTGCTTTTTTATTGCCAGGAGCCTGTCAAAATTCACGAACCGGCCTTTTCAAGCTCAAAGGTGCAAAAGTCCGCTCCTGTTGCAGCACAGGAGACTTCCCTGCATTCAAATTCCTGGCCTGAAATGGTGCTTGCGTACCCGGCCACTATGCCAGCATAGAAGCTGCACACGGGCTTTTCGGATTTGCCCAGCCAGCGGGCTTCCTGGGAATGGTGCAGAAAAACCTTTAAAGGCGTGCCGGAAAAATCGAACTCCAGATGCCCCCAGCCGCCCTCGTCTGTTATGAGGCGGCTCATCATGTTCATTGTCTGCCTGAAAAAGCGGGCCATAAGCTTGTCGGTCTGCACCTTTTCTAAAATCTGGCCGTTTATCATCAGCGGCGCAAGGCTTGGCGGTGCCCAAAGGCCATGCTCAAGAGCCTGTGAAACCTCCCAGCGGCAAAGGGTTTTGCCCATTTGATAAAGGGCCTTGTCCTTTTCCTTTTCGCCTATGCGCTCTGCCAGGGTGGTGTGCAGAAGGTGGATTATCTTGGAGCCTGCCATTATCTCCTCCACCCCGCCTATGGAAATCCGCCCCTTTTTCATGTCAACGGTGTGAAGCTCAAAGGCTGTAAGGCCCATAAAGGCCCTTGGCAGCACGGGCAGCCTGCTTTTGAGAACAGGTGCCGATGCTGCTGTTCGCAGAAGCCTCTTTATTACAGGCGGCTTTTTGGAAAGCAATTCCATGACAGTTGTCATTGCCCGGATGCGCGCCTTTTCAAGATCCATGTTTTGCTCCTTTTTAAAGATGTGCAGGACAGGGAAGGATATTTCAAACAGTCTTGCCAAAAATGGCAAAAAAGGGCAACATGGTTTTTACAATAAGTCTTTGTGCATTTGCTGTCCGGCTCATTGCAGACCCATCGCAACCTGACAACTTTTGGGGTTTTTAGCTCAAATAAGGTTGCGGCTTTTTGCTGCAAGGGTTTTTCTCTCAAAAAAGCAGGCATCAGGGATTGGCTTTTTTATGATAGGTTATCTGGAAGGCACCTTGCTGCGGCGACGGGATGACAGGGTTCTTGTGCTTGTGTCCGGTGTCGGTTACGAGGTTCTGCTGCCCGAAGTGGTGGCCCGCAGCCTTTCAGGCAAAATCCCCGGTGACAGCATTTCCCTTTTCATCTACTTCCACCAGACAGAGCGCCAGCCAAAGCCTGTCCTCATAGGCTTTGAGGACGAGCAGCAGAAGGACTTTTTCGAGCGCTTCATAAGCGTGGAAGACATAGGCCCCATAAAGGCCGCAACTGCCCTTTGCCTGCCTGTGCGCGATATAGCCTGCGCCATTGAGAGGAAAGATGCCCCTGCCCTGCAGAAGCTAAAAGGCATAGGCAAGCGCACGGCAGATAAAATTGTCGCCTCCCTGCACGGCAAAATGGCGGCCTTTGCCGGAGATTTGCCGGGCCAGCCGCCAGCCCTTTCAACAGATGATGACGAGGATTTCCGCACCCAGGTGCTTCTGGTCATGGTGCGCCAGTTGGGCCACCCGGCAACCGAGGCAAAGGAAATGATAGCAAAGGCCATGAAACGAAACCCCCTCATCAGCACGCCAGAAGAGCTGATTGAGGAGGTTTACAAAAAGGGCATAAATCCATGAGCATGGAATGGACAATCGGCCAGGGCAACCTTATGACCAAGGAAAACCTGCCCGTGGATGCCGATCCGGAGGTGCTCTCCCTGCGGCCAGAGCGCCTGGATGACTATGTGGGCCAGCAGGATGCTGTGGAGACACTTAAAATCGCCATCCAGGCTGCCAAAGGCCGGGGCGAGCCAATGGATCATGTGCTTTTCCACGGCCCGCCGGGGCTGGGCAAAACCACCCTTGCCCACATCATTGCAAACGAAATGGGCGCACGCCTCACAGTCACCTCCGGGCCTGCCATGGAAAAGGGCGGCGATTTACTGGGCCTGCTCACCCACCTGGAGGAAGGCGATGTGCTTTTTGTGGATGAAATCCACCGCACTCCAAAAATTGTGGAAGAACTCCTCTACCCGGCAATGGAGGACTTTGCCGTTGATTTCATCTTTGACAAGGGAATCCACGCCCGTAGCCACCGCTTTGCCCTAAAGCGCTTTGTCCTTGTGGGTGCAACCACAAGGGTGGGGCTTCTTTCCGCCCCTCTGCGGGACAGGTTCGGCATTTTCCGCAGTCTGGACTTCTACACGGAAGCAGACCTTGTGACCATAATCCGCCGCTCTGCGGCCATTCTCAACATGGAAATGGACCCGGCAAGCGCCGCAGAGCTTGCAAGGCGCTCGCGGGGGACCCCCCGCATAGCCAACCGCCTGCTTAAAAGGGTGAGAGACTTTGCCCAGGTGCGCACAGAGGGAAAGGTTACAAGCAAAACAGTTTCAGATGCCCTTGCCCTGGAAGGGGTGGACAAAACCGGCCTCACAAACCTGGACAGACGCTACCTTTCCACCATAATCGAATACTATGGCGGCGGCCCAGTGGGCATAGAGGCAATCGCCGCAACCCTCCAGGAGGAGGCAGACACCCTTGTGGATGTGGTGGAGCCTTTTCTGCTCAAAATCGGCTTTCTCCAGCGCACAAGCACAGGCCGCAAAGCCTCGGACCTGGCCTACCGCCACTTCAACCTGCCTTGCCAGAAAAAGCTGGGGCTGTGACAGCGCCTTTATTAATAATGAGATAAAATAAAAGATTAAAAAAATTTAAGGGGGGAACCTTTTTGAAAAAAGTTTCCCCCCTTAAACCCCCTTTCAAACACTTTTAAATTATGATAACAAGTAGTTATACTAAAGGGAAGATATGCGCCAAGCTGTCTGCAACGCTTTAATAAAGAAACCTTGTCAGGCAATGAAGGTTCTGGCTCTCTTCAGCCATTTAACATTTTGTTATCATAACTTAAAAGTTTTTGGGGGCGGGGGTGTGGGGGCTTT
>JAGVAW010000247.1 GCA_020060085.1 Desulfobacterales bacterium | reverse complement strand
TGGGGGGTCTGCTCAAAATTGATCATCAGTTTCTTCCTTTTCGTTTTGGGGGCAATAATGGCTTTCCGATGCCCGGCGCTGCTGGCCCGCGGCCCGGATATGGGCGATTTTCACAAGGCCTTGCGGGTTATCCAGGCCTGCCAGATCAATGATCATGGTGATAAAGTATTTGAGGCCCTCGTTAAAAAATGTGGTGCTGTTTCCTGTGAAGCTGGTGCCGAAAAAGTCGCAGAAGGTGAGCATATCTCCAAGCACGCGCATTCCCCGCTCGGAGTCAAAGAAAAGGCCCTGCCAGTCGGCCTGCATCCTGGCAAAGTCCAGGTTTTCGGCCTTCCTGCGCAGCGCGCGCTCTTTTTCGTAGTGTGTGAAGAAGTCCATATCCCTTCACGGCTCCGTGGGTTGTTTGTGAGAAAGGCCAAGTCCCTGCTTCAATGAAGGCTTTGGCCCTGTTTCAATAAGGACAACAGCCCAATTTTATTCTGGATTCCCGCATACGCGGGAATGACGGATCTGGGAGGTTTTCCCCTTTCAGCCCCGACATACAGGGCGGTTCCAGGGAGCCGTATGTTTTGTCGCGCTTTGCTTTTCCTGGCAGCCTGGTGGCTTTGCCTCTTGTGCTTTTCGCACACTGGCAACAAGTTGCCAGTGCCACCCAGCGTATGCTCTGTTGCAAGGCTTTTCCCTTTTAATCCCCGACATACAGTGCGGTTCCAGGCGGTGCGTATGCTTTGTCGCGCTTTGCTTTTCCCTTCAACCCCGGCGTACAGGGCGGTTCCAGGGAGACGAGAGCAAGGCTTGCGGGGCGAGCTGGGGCGAAGGTGTACTGCCGGTACATCGAGACCCAGCGATGCCCCGCATAACGCAGCTATCGTCTCTCTGGGACCGCCCCTTCTTCCATCTCTAGGCGGGCTTGTCGTATTTGCTCCACCTGCTCATCCGCCCTGATAATCCTGGCCGGTGCGCCCATCATCTTTGCAAAGGCCTTTATGGCCTCGTCTGCATCAAGGCGGTCCAGGCAATGGGGAAGCGCTCCGGCAAGCTGGCCCACAAAACCCACTGTGCTTTGCAATGCCCTGGCTCCGCTCATTTTCTGGGCCTGGGCCAGAAGGCTTATGTACTCCACCTTGAGTTGGCCGCCTGCTATTTGGGCAGGCGGAGGGGGCAGGGCACCCGCGCGGAAAAGAAGGCCAAAAACTCTTGCGATGAGCGGATTAAGAAGCTCGTGCTCCTGGCGCTCGATAACCGGGCCAAGAAGGAGCATCTTCTCCTCGTGGCGCTCCACAACCTCTGTGGCTGTCATGCCGGGGCGCTCCAGAATCATGAGGAAAAGGTCGTTGAAGAAGTGCTCCCGCACGGCCATTCTCAAATCCTGAATTTTGGCAGCCGTGTGGGCAAGGTTGACTCCCACCTGGTAGAGGGGCCGGACAGGGGCCGAGTCCGGGCCTGCGTTGCTTATGCGGTTCTGCGCGCCGGGCAGAAGGGACAATCGCCCCTTGAAGGCTGCTGGCACCTGCATGGGCGGGTCAACCGCCTTGTGCAGGGCCTTGATTTCATCCTTTGCTATTTCCTGGAGCATTTTCACATCGCCCAGGGCGTCCATGCCCGGCGAGCGGCCATAGACCTCCTCGGCTGTGACATCCCAGCGGGGCACATGGGCCGGGAACTCCACAAAGCCGCTCACAGAAAGGGCGCTGTCCAAATCGGCCTTGTCTGCCTCCCACCACAGGCTTGCAAAGGGAAGGCTTTTGGCATTGCGCCGTTGCGGGTCATAACCCTTGCGCGGAAAAACGCAGTGGACAAGTTCCACAGGCAGGTCCGGCTGCTTTGCTGCAAGCTCTTTGGCTTTTGGGGAGAGGTTTTCCTCGCCAAAGCGGGCGGCCAGATTGCGGGCTTCCATAAAAACCGTGCGGCAGATGGCGTCCACCCTGCCATCCGGCCCGCAGCCTATGGAGTAGCGCCCTGTTGTGAGCACCCGGAAGACAAGCCCCCCGCTTTGGGCCTGCTCGCTTATGATGGCGCCCGTGCCGAATGCGGCCATTTCGCTGTAAAGGGTGTGGACGGCGCCGTAGAAGTTGCTCTGGGCAAGGGCTGAAAATATGCGGTTTTCCACCGAGTCCAGCCAGTTTTTAACCGGGCCGAAGGTTTCCATGTCCGGGTCGGGCAGGCCCACTCGGAACCAGGGCCGGGCCGGGCTGGTGAGGCCCCCCTGCATTCCCGCAGCCAGAACCCGCAGGGCCTTTTGGGCTGCGCCGTCTAGTATCAGGGCATTTCTGGCGCTTGCAGCCTGGGAGCTTTCGCCTGCAAACCGGCCTTTGCGGGGCAGAATGTAGCCTGCAATCTGCTGCCACGCGCCTTCCCAGGGCTGGCGGTTGGCTTCAAGCTGCCTTTTAAGGAAAAGGGCCTGCTCTTTTTCAGGGATTTTTGTCATGAATTTCACCGTCCCAGAATTGTCTGGCCGGGCAGGGGGCTTTGGCCCAGCCTGCTGCCAAGAAGTGTGGAGTCAAAGCCCTGGCGGGCTGCCTGGCTTAACAGGACCCTGCGCCGGGTGTCGCCTGCCTCCTGCCGGGGGGATTGCACCTGGCCGGATAGCCGCGGGTGCACCAGCTTTTCGCTGCGCTTTTCCACAGGGGTCACATGGCGCTGCGCCCACAGCCTTTGGGCGGTTTTGGCAAAGTCAGCCTCATGGGGAATTGCCATGCGCAGGCTGGCAAGCACCTTGGGCCAGTCGTCAGCAGAGTCCTTTTGGGCTTCAAGGTAGTGCTCAATGTCAGCAGCCTGGGCAAGCAGGCCCTCCAGGCCCTTTACCGCGCGGGTCCAGTTTTCCTGCTTCTGTCTGGCCTGGTGGCGGGCTGCCTGGTCTGAACCCATCTCAAGAGGGGTGAAGGCCATTGAAACAGGGGCAGGAAATTTGGGGCGGTCATCAGGCCAGGGTTCAACAGATTTGCCCAGTTCCGCCAAGCGCTGCCGCGCCTTTTGGGTGGCCTCTTCCAAAGCGGAAAGGTTTTTTTCGTATTCCTTTTGCCCCATAAAGGCGGTGATTTCGTTGGCCGCAAAGCCCGATGAGCCGGGCAAAGGCCGGGCATGGGAAACGGTTTTTACCGGGAACCCCGGCAGCATGGCGGATTTGGGCAATGGAGAGGGCGGCTTGTAGGCAGCCCTTGCCTGCCTGGGCGCAAAGGTGAGCGCAGGCAGGGGCGGGATGGACCCGGAAGGGCCGGAGCCGGACCCCGTGCCGGAGTATTTGGCCAGGAGGGCCAGGGTGGGAGTTAGAAAGCTACTCATTGCTCTCCTTTCGTATAGGGCGGCCCCAGAAAAACGATGGCTGCGTTGCGCTGCGCTGTGCAAGGAGCTCGATGTACTAACAGTACACCTTCGTCCTTGCCCAGCTCGCGCGCCTTGCCCTCCTTTCCCTGGAACCGCCCCTGGGGGACTTTTTCGTGTGTTTCGTGCTTTTCGTGGTTTTATTGCTGTTTCAAAGCCCAAAGCCTGTTACCGGTGTAACGGCTTTGAAACTACGCCCCAGGCCGTCATCCCCGCGAAAGCGGGGATCCAGTGGTTTTGTTGGGCTACAAAAATCCCGGAAAAAACGCATTTGCCTTCCAACATCGTTAATGACCGGAATTTTCTAGCCCAACCTGCGCTTGCTTTCCCCCTTCAACCCCGGCGTGCAGGGCGGCCCCAGGGGGCCGAGGGCTTTGTCGCGCTTTGCTTTTCCTGGCAGCCTGGTGGCTTTGCCTCTTGTGCTGCAAGCACACTGGCAACAAGTTGCCAGTGCCACCCAGCGCTTTGCTTTTCCCTTCAACCCCGGCGTGCAGGGCGGTTCCAGGAAGCCGTGGGCAAGGCTTGCTTTGCGAAAGGCGAGGGAGCATACTGTTAGTATGTGACCGAGCCTTGATGCGAAGCGTAACGCCGCCCACGGCTTCCTGGGGCCGCCCTACTCAAACAAATTGTATTCGGTTATTGCCCTCTCCCCCTCCCCCTGGACAAGGTGCACCTCTGATTTTCGGGCTTTTTCTCCACTCTTGCGGCAAAGGTGAGAGCTAAAGCATCTGCGCTGTCAGGGCTTGCCAGGCCGCGGGACTTCATGTCGGACTTTTTTTCAAGGACAAAGCGCTGCCTTGCGTCAAAGGAGTATTCCGGCCCGGCCAGATCCGCGCAAAGCTGGTCGTCATCGG
>JAGVAW010000302.1 GCA_020060085.1 Desulfobacterales bacterium | reverse complement strand
CCTAAAAAAAAGAGGGGTGCTTTTGACCTCATGACTACAGGAACTGAACATCAATGTTTGGCTCGCGCGAGCGGATGATGCGGGAAATTTCTGCCCGTTGGGCATTGTCTTCCACCCGAAGAACCTGGCTTACCGGGCGGTTGTTTTCGTTTATGCTGCCCTGCCAATGCTCCACAAAACCCGGCACAAGGGCATAGCGTATTCCGCCGGTTCCGCAGCAGGCCGTATCCACAACAGCAGTGCCAACAATGTAGAGAAGCTCACGGCCTTCAAAGGGCAGGCGCACCTCTTTTTCCAGCACATAGCCCCCGGAAACGGAGCGCACCTCCTCATTTAACGGCAGATGCACAAATTCCTTGCCCAAAAGCAGCCCCCTTTCCCGTTTTGCAGGCAACAGCCCCTTTTTCATAAGGGCAGCAGCCTTATTTTATTCCGGCTCCTCGCTTTGGCGGGGATGACGCCCCTGGGCTTTTCCTTCCGGCCATAATTGCAGATGACAAGCCGGGATTGTTGGTTGGGCTATTTAAATCCGGCCCGCAGCATTTCCAAAAGCAGGCTTTTTCCCGAAAATGCCCTTGCTGTCTGGTAGCTGGTTTTGTTGGGCTAGGGATGCCCGGAAAATTTTTTGTGCCCAAAAAACAACCATCCGGGATAGGCATCCTATCCCAACCTACTGATTTTACAATTTTTCCCCTTCACCAACAAACGCACAGGCCGACTCAAGAGAAAGGCTTTTGCCCTTCACCCACAAGCGCAGGGCGGGTCCAAGGAGCCGCTTTTCCCTTAACCACACACATACAGGGCGGTTCCAGGGAAAGGAGAGCAAGGCGCACAAGCTGTGCAAGGACGAAGGTGTACTGGTAGTACATCGAGCTCCTTGCACAGCGCAGTGCAACGCAGCTATCGTTTTCCTGGGACCGCCCTTCAACTGCTAGTCGACTAGGATTACTGTGATCCCCTTGGCCTGATGCGCCACCTTATACGCCACGCTGCCAAAAAAGAATTCCTTCACCGCAGTAAGGCCCCTGCGGCCCAGCACCAGGGTGTCGTAGCCGCCGGAGGATTCCTTTAAGATGTCGCGGGCAATGCCGGATTTTTTCTTGCGGATTCGCACAATGACCTTTTTGGGGTCAAAACCGGCGCGAACAAGTTTTTCGCGGGCTGCATCAAGGGTTTCCTTGAGTTTTGCGCGCTTGGCATCCTCGACCGAGCAGAAGGCGCTCTGGTTTTCCTTGAAAAGCGGAGTCAGTGAAGGGCTGTCCATACCGCAGGCCCCTGAAACATCGGGCACAATGGACAAAAGTGTGACAGAGGCTTCCTTGTCCATATTTTTGCGCACATAGTCCAGAGCTTTTTGGGCGCTTTTGGATTCATCCATTGCAACAAGGATTGAGCATGGCATGGGCAGACTCCTTTTTAAAAGTGTTAAGATGGTTGTCCGCTTTTTGCTTTGTTTTCTATGTGTCTACAAGGTCTTAAAATTCAAAAAAAATCCGGGTTCATTCCTGCCCGATGAAGTTTTCAAGGGCTTGGCAGAATTCTTCGGCTTTTTCCAGCGGCATCATATGCCCTGCCCCTGAAAGAACAACCAGTTGCGCACCGGGTATGTTCTTTGCCAGATATTCGCCGTATTTAAGAGGCGTGAGCTGATCGTGGGTGCCTGCAACAATAAGGGTTGGAATGTCTATTTGCGAGATTTTTTCCATCACATCAAAGCGGTCGCAGGCCAGGAAGTCATTTAAAACCACCTTGGGATCTATGCTTTTGAAAAGGGACTGGCCTGCTGCAATGGCCTGTTTGTCCCCATCAGGGCCGTAAAGAAACTGCTCCATAAGGCCTATGGAGCCTTCAAAGTTGGTTTCAATGCCTTCCAGTATGGCAGGGTTGACCTTCAGCTTGGCGCCTGTGCCCACACCCACTATTTTTTCAAGCCAGTCGGGCTTTTCCAGGGCCAGGGCAAGCGCAATGGCACCTCCTAAAGAGTGGCCGCAGAGGGTTACCCTTAAAAGGCCAAGGTTCTGGACAAACTGCGCAACGCAACGCACATAGTCCTCCACCCTTCTCTGCCCCTGGCCTTCGGAGCTTCCGTGCCCTGGCAGATCCAGCGCAAAAACATTTACCCCAGGCAGGTCTCTGGCGCAGGACGGCCAGCCCAGGTGGTTGCCGCCGGACCCGTGGATGAGCACCAGATTTTGGGGATTATCTCCGCTGCTGGCGCTAAAATGTATTTTCCCGAATTGAGTTTCTGCAAAAGGCATGATGCCCCCTTATTTTAGTCATCCTGCCGGGGGAAAAGCATGTATCGCATCCAGCCCAGCATTGTGTTGTTTTTATGGGCGTTGCGATCCGCCTTTTCCAGCATCCGTTGAGTCTGCTCAAAATTACGGTAGATTGCCTCGCGTCCTGTGACAGGCCTGTTGGGGTCAAGTTCCTTTACCACGCGGGCCGGGTTACCGACAGCCACGCAGTGGGGCGGAATATCGCGCACCACAACCGCGCCGGCCCCTACAACGGAATTATCCCCTATTGTAACACCTTTGCACACAATGGCGTTGTTGCCTATCCACACATTATCGCCGATGGTCACCGGCGCAGTGGCCCCCACGGGCATTGCCCTGTCGTACAGGCCGTGCCAGTCTGCATCTGTTATGTAGGAGCCGTGGGCAAACATCACGCCGTTGCCAACAGTAATGCTTGTGGCGCAGTGAATACGCACCGCAGGGCAGATGAGAACAAAATCGCCCATCTTGATTATGCCCTGGCCGACCCACCTTTCCTGCTCCTTTTGAGATGGAGTATAGGGAGCTTGGGAATCGGCATGGATGAGTTGGGAAAGCTCCTCCAGATCGCTTTGCGCCCAGCTCACTATGTGAACCTTTGCCTCCTTGTCAGCGATTATCATGGCATGATCGCCCAAAGAGACATTGTAGCCGAATATGTTCACGCACCAGGGCCTGACAATGGTGGGGGATTTTCCCAGATGCTTGAACTGGGGCCGCAGATAGCGGTTTGTGTACCAGGCCATGAAGCGGGCCTGGGCGTCCTTGACAAATGTTGGCCGATGGTCTTTTCGCACAGTGCTCTATCAGTAGCTGCTCTAGGCAGCGGAAACCTTTTTGGGTTTAAGTTCGATCTGCTCTTCCCGCTCCAACAGCCCTTTTTCCGAAGAATGCTCAAAAAGGCGCGCCCCACGGGTCCACCCGTAAAGGGCATCCCCTGCCAGAAGCACTGCCGCCGTGGTCCATGTTGTGCGCTCAAGGGGCCAGACAACGGAATCCGGGTATGTGCAGCCGGTCCAGTAAAGGCCGCACTCGTGGCAACTGTCCTTGAGCCAGGAGAAAATCTGCCCGCCCTGCTCATAAAGGCCGCAGGCTGCAAGGGCCAGAATCAGCTCCGAGCTTTCGGCCATTGTGACCCAGGGCCTTTCAGCCACGCATTTAACCCCCCAATGCTCCACTACAAAGCGATCCCAAAAATCGACAATGCGCTTTCTTGCCTCATCTCCCTGAAGCGCGCCGCAAAGAACAGGGTAGTACCAGTCCATGGAATAACGGCTCTTGGACGCATCAAAAAGATGACGGCGGCAGCGGATGGCCTTGCCCAACTTGCGGGCAGCAAGCTCCCATTGGGGTTTTGCGCGATCCAGCAGCCCGGCAAGGGCCAGCCCGCAACGCAAAGAAAGATAAATGGAGCAACTTCCTGTCAGCAATGCCCTTTTTTCTACCGTTCCGTCATCGGAAACGCTCCAGTAAATGGGGCCTTCCGGCGACTGAAGCGCCACGGTAAAATCGAGAGCCGCCCTTACTGTGGGCCACATCTCCTTTACAATGGCAAGGTCCCCTTCCACCAGAAAATGGTGGTAAACCCCCACGGCAATGTAAGAGGTCATATTGGGGTCCTTGCGCCTTTCCTTTGGCTTGCCGTCTTGGTAAGAGGCATAAAGGCTGCCGTCAGCCATCTGGTTTCTGGCTGTCCAAAGGTAGGCATTTGCAGCCTCGTCTCCAAAGCCTGCAACTGTAAGGCCCATTGCGCTTTCAACATGATCCCAGGGGTCGGTCTTGCCTTCAACAGACCAGGGAATTTCGCCGGAATCCTTCTGCACGGCAAGAATTGCCCGCGCCATGCGCTCAATGTTCACGGCTTGATGGGCCAGTTGTTTTTTCAGGTTGGTCTTCATCCGGTCTCCTGTTTCAGGAAATACAGCACCAGGCTCTTGGCCAGAACCGGACCGAGCTTGCGATCCGCCAGGGCGGTCAGCCTGGGCCGCCGGGTGATATTGTTTTTGAGCAGGCGCTCATAGGCGCATGCAGCCTTGTCCCAAAACAAGCCCCGGTCAGCCACGCAGCGCAGCCACCAATAAGGCGTGTGCAAGCCGTGGGCAAGTTCTCTGCCGTAACACGAAAACCCGGCCTGGGCAAACAGTTTGCGAAGCAAATCCTCTTTATATATGCGCCGGTGTCCTGCGGCAAGCTCCGGGTAATTGGGATTGAGCCGCCAGCAGACCTTTTCGGGAAAGGCTCTGGGAACGCTCACCGCACATCTTGCGCCGGGCTTTGCAACCCTTGCCATCTCGCTCACGGCAAGTGCATCATCTTCAATGTGCTCAAGAACCTCCGAGCAGATGATTGCATCAAAGGCCCCGTCTTTGAAGGGCAGGCAGCCTGCATCAGCCACCATCTGCAAGGACAGGCCCCCGCCGTGGATTTTTTTGGCAGCCATATCCGACATCATGAATCTGGCCTGAAGCGCGCAGAACTCGGAAAGGTCCGTGCTTACCACCTCCACCTTTTCAAGATGAAAGGCCTGCCAGGAATGCCGCCCAGGGCCGCAGCCTATGTCTAAAATGCGCGCGCCGGGCTTGATGCCCATTCTGTCCAGGTCAATGGTGAGCAAAGGCCCTTACCGCCTTTCCACACGAAAAAGCTCCGCATGGCAAAAAAGGTTGATGCTCCGCTATCTGCGCCGGAAAAGCCCTGCGGCCAAAAACCCGTGGAATTCCAAAACAGGCCTCTCCACAAAGTAAAAAAAATAATTAACATGGGCTGCCGACTCTTACAAGTGCTTCGGCAACTCTGTTTTGTCTGTGCGCACCTTTGGCCAAAGGCGTAGGGTATTGGCCACAAATTGCCGGGGTTGACGCAGACGGCCCTTTGTATCTATATTTT
Source organism: Desulfobacterales bacterium (assembly GCA_020060085.1). Classification (GTDB taxonomy): domain Bacteria; phylum Desulfobacterota; class Desulfobacteria; order Desulfobacterales; family Desulfatibacillaceae; genus JAGVAW01. Next base: position 5,697 of record JAGVAW010000302.1, on the reverse strand, counting down.
GGGCGAATCCGCTTTTTTTGCAGGTTGCTTGTTCCAGGGACATATCCCTTGCTTTGGCTTTTCATTGCAAAATTTTTTTAATCCCAAAGGAGCTTTTTTGTGCGCGTCCTTTTTATCCGTATCTTTGTGGGGCTTGGCGCCTCCTTTCTGCTTTTGCATTTTTTTTACCCGGATGCAGGCATTGAAAGGACAATAGGCCTTGCAGGGCTGCTTGTGGGCCTGGCCTATGTAAAGGAGGCCCTGGGCGCAAAGTACCGGGACAAGCCGCCGGAAGGCTGATGCTTCCGCCCGAAACAGGGCCGCACTCATTCTATTGATAAGGAACACCAAAACTTGTGAAGCCGCTTATTCTTGGCACCGCAGGCCATATTGATCACGGCAAGACCTCCCTGGTCAAAGCCCTCACCGGCATTGACACGGATCGCCTCAAGGAGGAAAAGGCCAGGGGCATTACAATTGAGCTTGGCTTTGCCTCCTTGACTCTGCCTTCCGGCCAGAAGGTGGGCGTGGTGGATGTGCCTGGCCACGAAAAGTTTGTCAAAAACATGGTGGCAGGCGCAACAGGCATTGATGTTGTTGCCCTGGTGATAGCCGCAGACGAAGGCGTGATGCCCCAGACCCGCGAGCATCTGGACATCTGCCGCCTGCTCAATGTGCGCTCCGGCCTTGTGGCCCTTACCAAGGTTGACATGGTTGATGAGGACTGGCTTGATCTGGTTGTTGATGATCTTGCCGCCTTTCTGGAAGGCTCATTTCTGGAAACCGCTCCTGTAATCCCCGTATCATCGGTCACGGGCCAGGGCATTGATGATTTTATAAAAGCCCTGGACCAAATCTGCTCTACAATTCCCGCCCGCTCCTCATCAGGCCTTTTCCGCCTTCCGGTTGACCGGGTATTCACCATGAAGGGCTTTGGAACCGTGATCACCGGAACCCTTGCAGCAGGCAAGGTCAATGTGGGCGATTCTGTTGAGGTCTATCCCACAGGGGTAAAATCCAAGGTGCGGGGGCTTCAGGTTCATAACGATTCGGTTTTGGAAGCTTCTGTTGGCCAGCGGGTTGCCATAAACTTTCAGGGCATGGATAAAGACGAGGTGGATCGCGGTCAGGTGGTGGCCTTTCCGGGAACCCTCATCCCCTCCTATATGCTGGATGTTTCCGTCAACCTTCTCCCCACCGTTGTGCGCCCACTCAAAGACGGGGCCAAGGTTCGCTTTCATGTTGGCACAAGCGAGGTCATGGGCAAAATCGTGCTCGGAGAAAAAGACCGCCTTGAACCAGGCGAATCAGCCATCGCCCAGATTCGCACGGATGCGCCTGTGGCGGCGGTGCGCGATGACCGCTTTGTTTTAAGGAGCTACTCGCCTGTGGCCACCATCGGCGGCGGTTTTGTGATAAACCCCCTTGCCAGAAAGCACAAAAAAAACAGGCCCCAGGAGGTTGAGGCGCTTAAAGAGATGGCCCTCGCCCCCCCGGCAGAGCTTGCCGGGCTATGCGTGGAAAGCGCCGGTTTTTCCGGTGCAAGCCTTGCCGAGCTTCTCATCATGACAAACCTCTCAACAAAAAAGCTGGAAGAGGCAACCGGCAAGCTGCTCTCTGCCAGGGTCCTCGTCCTTGCAGACAAGGAGTCGCGCACCTTTATCCATTCTCAAGTTCTGGAAAAGCTCACCCAAAAAGCAAAAGAACATCTGGCTGCCTACCACAGCGCCAACCCCTTAAAGCCGGGAATGCCCAAAGAGGAGCTTAAAAGCAAGTTCGGCTCGGCTCTATCCCCCAAAATATTCAACCTTCTGCTGGAAACCATGAGCAGCGCCGGGCTTGTGGCCCTTGAAAGGGATATACTGCGCCTTTCCGGCCACAGCGTTCGCCTTGAGGAGGATCAGGAGCAGATAAGCAAAAAAATGCTTGAAGCCTTTGCAAAGGCAGGGCTTGCCCCGCCCACCGTAAAGCAGCTTGCCCAGGACCTTGAGATGACCGAAAAGAAGGCCCTTGAAATGTTAAACCACCTGGCAGGCCAGGGATCCCTTGTGAAGGTCAAGCAGGATCTCTACTTTGACAGCGCGGAAATAAACAATCTGAAGGAGCGGCTGACAAACCATCTGAAAGAGCACGGCGAAATAACTCCGCCCCAGTTCAAGGACATGACCGGCCTTTCCCGCAAATACCTCATTCCGCTTCTGGAATGGTTTGATTCGGCAAAGATAACAATACGGGTGGGGGACAGCAGGAAGTTAAGACAGGCCTGACCAGACGGCCCCAGGAAAACGATGGCTGCGTTGCACTGCGCATCAAGGCTTGGTCATGTACCAACTGTACACTCCCTCACCTTAAAGCTTGTGCGCCTTGCCCTCCTTTCCCTGGAACCGCCTTGGATGATGGGGATACTGCGGGCGGCTCCGCAGTTCCACAAATTGGGCTGTCTTTTGCAAAACAAAGCCCGGCCCGACAAAACAACAGGCAGGCCGGGTTTTCCGGCAAAAAGCAACAAGGCATCCTCCCCAAACAGGAAATACCATGCAGCGCGACATCACCATAGCCCTGGCAATAATGCCAAGCACCCTGGGGCGGATTGGGCAAAACATCCTGGCTGTGGATGCCCTGGTGGGCCTTGCCGTGCAGCAGGGGGCGCATATTGTATGCTTTCCGGAAATGTGCGTGACAGGCTATGCGCCGGATGACTCCATAATCGCTCATGCCCAGGAAATGGACGGGCAGGCCGCAAAGGCTCTGGGGGAGATAGCCCGCAGACACGGCATTTTACTTATGGCAGGCCTTGCAGAAAAGCTTGATGAAAGGGTTTTTGCCAGCCACCTTTTAATATGCCCGGATGGAACAAGAGGAATCTACCGGAAGCTCCATCTCTCCCCCCCGGAGGCCGCAACCTTTGCCCGTGGCGGGCAGCTTGCGCTTTTCGGCAATTCCGATTGCAATTTTGGAGTCGGGCTTTGCTATGACGCCCATTTTCCGGAATTTGCTGCTGCCCTGGCAGACGCAGGGGCTGATTTTCTGCTTTATCCCCATGCCTCGCCCCACGGCACTGCCCAGGGCAAAAAGGAAAGCTGGATGCGCCACCTGGCTGCAAGGGCCTTTGACAACGGAATTTTTGTGGGCGCGGTAAACCAAAGCGGCCAAAACGGGCAGGGCCTTTCCTTTCCGGGCCTTGCCCTTGTTATCGGCCCGGACGGCAAAATTCTGGCCCAGAACTTTGATGAGGGCCTTCTTGTCCACACCCTGAAAAAGGAGCTGCTGGATGCTGTCCGATCCCACAGGATGCGCTATTTCCGGCCACAGAAAAGAAGCGATCTCTTTGGCTCTGCCTTCCCGGTTTTCCACACCCTGCAAAACTTCCCGCAATAATGCCCGGCGATAAAACCCCGGCAAATATCTTTTATTTTACTGCGCCTGCCCTGCCCTTTTGTGTTTGAGCAGCCGCCATATCCTGCCAGCTTCAAACAAATTGCAAAAAAAGCTCAATTTTGCTATTGGTCCTGGCATGCTAGACCTTTTAAAGGTTTTGCTCCCTCAAGAAAAATCGGCAAGGCCCTGTTTTTGGCGGCCCTTTATGTTTGCGGCCGCAAAAACCCCGACAGGGATGGGGATTCACAAACATCGGGCATAGGAGGTCCAATGGCTCAAGGCAAAAAGCTTACCCTCACAAGCAAGTCATTCAAAAGCGGCAAGCCAATTCCAACAGCCTTCACAGCCAAAGGCGAGAATGTTTCGCCCCAGCTTGCATGGAAGGGCGCACCTGCAAACACGAAAAGCTTTGCAATAATCATGGATGACCCGGACGCCCCGCATCCGCGCTTTGCCCTTTTTACCTGGGTTCACTGGGTTGTTTACAACATCCCGGCAGATGCAACCGGCATGGACCAGGGCGCGCCTGATGGCGGCAAGCTGCCAAACGGCGCTTTTCAGGGCAAAAACTCTTACCGGAAAAACCGCTATATGGGGCCTGATCCCCCCTTTGGCAGGCATACCTACTGCTTTAATCTGTATGCCCTGGACACAACTATAGATATTGAGCCGGAAAAGGCCACAAAAAAGGCCGTTTTAAAGCTCATGGAAGGCCACATTCTTGCCCAGGCCCAGCTTAAAGGCACCTTTGCCAAGGCAGATGCCAAAAAAGGGGCCTGAAGCAAAAACAATTGTTGCAAAAGGGTTTAAAAACATTGCAGGGGGCTTTTTAACAAGGCCCCCTGCCTTTGGCATGGGCTTTTAACCAAAGCGGGCAGCAATACAAAAAGGGCTTTTTATGAGCGAGCAGGCACAGGCTGTTGATGAGGAAACCGGAAAACTGCTGGAGTTTTTGGCAGGCACCGGCACAAGGCCGCCATTTAACTCCACCATGCACGAGGCTGTTCGCCACGAGATCTACGCCTTTTACACAAGGGCCAATGATGATGGAGCGACAAGGCCCGAAGACCCCGGCCAGGCAACGCGAATTGCCCGCTTTTTTGAAAAGCTTGTGGAAATAAAAAATGAAAAGGGCTTTTTTGCAGATCAGCTTGGTTTTGACCGCAGGGAGCTTACCCGGCTTGCCCTGCGCCACCAGGAGCTTGATGAGCACGGCGTTTCCGTGGCCGGAAGGGTGTTTTCATCGCCCGAGCACATAAAAAAAGTGTTCCGCATTGTGGAGCATTATTTTAAAAACAAGAACACCCTTGCCCCAAGCGGCCTGGACAAGTGGGATGCCATCTCCGAAAACTTTGCGCGCATTCAAAAGATGCTGCGCATGGATGAAAAGGATTGGAATTCCCCTGTTGGGCAGCTAAAAAACGCCATTGATTCGCTGATAACCCTTTCCCAGGTGGTCAAGCTGCCGGAAGCCGCACTTGTGGATCTGATGAAGGTGACCCAAAGGTTTGGGCTGCGGATTCCACCCTACTTTGCAGGGCTTATTTTTTCTGGCACACAGAACGACCCCATCCTCCTGCAATGCCTGCCAACTGGCGAATCCCTTGAGCCAAAGGGCGAGAGCAGCCCGCCCTTGTGCGCCACCCGCTCCCCTGCCCGGCTTGTTGACCGAATCTATCCCTTTACTGTTGCCATAAAAGCCACCGTCATCTGCCCTGTTCACTGCGCCCACTGCGTACGGCGGGAGCACATACCTGCAAAGGATTTTTCCTTTCCCTTGCAGGCCTACAACGAAGCTTTGGAATACATAAGGAAAAACAAGGAAATCCGCGATGTGCTGATAACCGGCGGAGACCCCTTGATGCTTTCGGACAAGGTTTTGCACTACCTTTTGACCGAGCTGGACAAAATCGGCCATGTGGAGATAAAGCGCATAGGTACAAGGGTTCCCACGGTTTTGCCCCAGAGGATTTCCGACCAGCTTCTGGCTGTTCTGGGCCGGAGCAACGAGCAAAAGCCCCTACGCCTGATGACCCATATCAACTCGGCAATGGAGATAACCCCGATTTCCCTTGCAGCATTGAAAAAGCTCTCGCGGGTCACAAGCGCCATTTTAAATCAGACGGTTCTGCTGCGCGGGGTAAATGACAGCTCGCCCGCCATGTGGCGGCTGTGCGAAATCCTGCAACAGGCCTATGTGAAGCCCCACTACCTTTTTTCCATGAGTCCCAGGCACCCGGATCAGGCCTATCTGGCGGTTCCCATTGCAAAGGGAAGGGACATTGTGGAAGGCATGATAGGCGTACTGCCCGGAGACGCCATTCCCCGCTATATGGCCCT
>JAGVAW010000316.1 GCA_020060085.1 Desulfobacterales bacterium | reverse complement strand
TCACGGGACCCAACGCATTGAATGAATGCAAAGGATTGAGCCTTTTCAGCCGTTTTGCCGTCTGCAAGAAGGGCATCAAACTCCAGGTGGGTGTGGACCCGGTTGTCCTGGCCGTAAAGGTATTCCTCCGGGCGCGATTCCTGGCCCCCTGTTGCAAAAACCGCAATGCCGTGGTCAATGGATTGGCTTTGGCCGTTTACGGAAATGCTTGTGGAAAAATGTCCCACAGAGCCTGTGGCCGAAAGTATGGACGAAGCCTTGTTCACGGTTATTTTAGGATGATTTTCAACCTTGTTGATAAGGTCTGCCATAAAACCGCCAACCGGCTCGCCCTGCCAGGTGGTGTTGATATGCATGGCGTTTCCGCCAAGATTACGCTCCTTTTCCACAAGTACGGTCTCAAAGCCCTGGTCTGCAAGGGCAAGGCTTGCGGTAAGCCCTGCAAGCCCTCCGCCCACCACCAGAGCGCGGGGGATAACATCCACGGCTATGTTTGCAAGGGGCTTTGAACCTGCAACTTGGGCAACCGCCATTGCCAACTGCCTTTTGGCCTTGGCCGTGGCTTTTTCCGGCTCGCTTTGATGCACCCATGAGTTCTGGTTGCGGATGTTTGCCATTTCAACAAGGTAGCCGTTAAGCCCCGATTCCTTTAAGGTGTCCTGGAACATAGGCTCATGGGTCCTGGGGGTGCAGGCGGCAATGACAACCCGATTCAGGTTATTTTCCCTTATTATCTGGCTGATGAGCTTCTGGGTGTCTGTTGAGCAGGTGAAAAGGTTATTCTCCGCAAACACAACTCCAGGAAGGGTTTTTGCATATTGTGTAACATCTTTAACATCCACAACTCCGGCAATGTTTATGCCACACGAGCAAACAAACACGCCGATTCGCGGGTCCTGGCCCAGAACATCCAGCTCCGGGGGGTACTGCTTTTTCTTTGCAAGGGTGCCGCGCACATCTGCAAGGCTTCTGGCCGACTGGGCCGCAGCAGCCGATGACTCCACCACAGCCTGGGGAATGTCCTTTGGCCCGGTGATTACGCCGGTCGCATAAATGCCTTCCCTGCTTGTTTTAACCGGGTCAAGGCAGGATGTTTTTACAAAGCGGAACTTGTTTTGCTCAATGCCCAGCATCTTGCAGATATTTTCTGCATCCGGCGGGGCTTCCAGGCCTACGGAGAGGATTGCCATATCAAATGATTCGTTAATCTGCTCCCCTGATTCTGTTGCATAGACCATTGAAAGGCCAAGATCACTCCTGCCGGGCAAAATGGTGTGGGGCCGGGCGCGCACAAAGCGCACACCCTTTGCCTTGGCGGTTTCGTAAACCCGCTCGAACTCCTTTCCGTGGCTGCGCATATCCATGTAAAAAATGGAAAGCTCCGCATTTCCGCCGGTAAGGTGCTCGGAGGTGACAAGGGCCTGTTTGAGCGCGTACATACAGCAAACGCTGGAGCAATAGGTGTTTTTGCAGCGGTTGGTGGAGCGGGAGCCTACGCACTGAATCCAGGCTATTTTTTTTGGCTCGCGATGATCCGAGGGCCTTACAAGATGGCCCATGCAGGGGCCGTTTGCAGAAAGCAGCCGCTCGTACTCCAGGCTTGTGACAAGATCAGGAATCCGGCCATAGCCGAAAAAGTCAAAGGGCTTGGGATCAAAGGGAGACAAGCCCGGTGCAAGGATGACGCTGCCCACATTGAAGGTGAGAGTCTCGTCCTTGTCCTCAAAGTTGATTGCACCTGTGGGACAGAACTTTTCGCAGGCGCGGCACCTTCCCTTTTGGGTGTAGATGCACTGATCCCCGTCAATGACATATTTCAAAGGAACGGTCTGGGCGTATTTTATGTAGGCAGCCTTGCGCTTGCCCATGCCTGCATCAAACTCGCTGTCCGCCTTTCTGGGGCATTTTTCCGTGCAGGCACCGCAGGCAATGCACTTTTCCGGGTCTATGTATCGTGCCTTTTTGAGCACATCCACAGTGAAATCGCCCGCGCTGCCGGTAACGGAAGTCACCTCGGCAAGGGTAAGAAGCTCGATATTGAGGTGCCGCCCGCATTCCACCAGCTTGGGGGAGAGAATGCACATGGCGCAATCGTTGGTGGGAAAGGTTTTGTCCAACTGGGCCATTGTGCCGCCGATGCCCGGACTCTTTTCCACCAGATAGACAAAATAGCCGCTGTCCGCCAGGTCCAAAGCAGCGCCAATGCCTGCAATTCCGCCGCCGATCACCATCACTGCCCCAACATTTTTTTTGGCCATGCCTCTCACCTTTTTTGTGCGCGTGAAGGGTTGCCATTACCTGCCTTTGCCCTTTGGCCGCAAAAGCAGGAGCAATCATTTTGGGCAGCGCATCAAAGCCGCCCCGCACACCCGGCATTGCCAAAAGGCAGTTTCCGCCGGGTTGCGCCTGTTACAGAAAAGAACCGATTTATTATGGTTAAGGCCTTTTCAAAAGGCCGGATACGCGCAAAGAAAAAAGGAGCTTTAAGAAGCCACCGCCAGACCAGAAGTTTTTGCGATGGCGTGCGGCAAGAGATTTTTGTCGGGCTGCTCGAAACATACCTTCAGAAAGCCCAACCTGCGGCTACAAATTTTTATTGTTGGGTGAACCCGCGCGCAAAAGGCGTTGTTGCTCCTTCCCATCTATTTGGCGTGCGCACGGAACCATCCAACCTACCGTACTCTAACGCTACCCCAACCTGCGATTCATGGTGCCGATTTTTGTTGGGCTACGCGCAGCGGAAGCTTCGCTAGCCCAACCTACCGTGCTACCGTGCAGTTCCAGGGAGCCGTGGGCTTTGGTGGAAGCTTTTTCCAGCCTCACCCAGCGTACTGGGCGGTTCCAGGGAAAGGATAGCAAGGCGCGCAAGCGAGGAATGAGGGAGCATACTCTTGGTATGTAACCGAAATTCCGATGCGCCGCGCAACACAGCTATCGTTTTCCTGGGGCCGCCCTTCTACTTCAACTTGGCGGCGTCCAGGTATTTCCCCAACTTATCCTCTCCGCCTATGCTTATTACATGAACCCCCTGGCAGATATCTTTGAGACCCTTGACCGTGTCTGCAAAAAGCTCAATGCTGGCTTTTTCCTTGTCAGGCGCGTCGGCCAGCTTTTTAATTATCCATTCGGGCACAAGGCCGCTCTTCAAGTGCCGGTTTAAGAATCGGCCCATGCCTGCGGTGCGCAGAATCATGACTTCAGCAATTACCGGCATTCCAAAGGTGTCCACCCGGCGGACAAATTTTTCAAAAATTTCCAGATCAAAGACAGGGGTGGTGAGAAAATAGCCTGCGCCGACCCCGGTCATCTGCTCCATCTCCTTTAGCTCCAGATCAGGAACATCCTTTCCCCATTTGGACTCAACCCCGCTGCCCACAACAAAGTCCGCAGGCTTGGCCAATTCCTGGCCGTCCACTCCGTAGCCTTTACGGATGTGCTCCAACACACTCAAGAGTTTGCCGCTGTCCACATGGAAGAACATCATTTCCTGAAGGCTGTCGCCGGTGATGCGGTAATCTTCTGTAAAAACGAGAAGATTCTCCACTCCGGCAGAATGGGCCGCGACAAGATCCTTTTGCAGTTCTATGCGGTTCTTGTTGCGGGTGGTGGTCTGGTAAATGGCTTCAAAGCGGTTGTCCTGAAGGGCCTGGCAGGTCTTTATGCTGTCGCCCACAATACCTTCTATGGACGGCTCGCTTATGGACACTCCATCCACCCTGCCCCGGATTTTTTTTAAGCTCTCCACAAGGGCTTCCGGCTCATCCTCAATGGGAGCCTGAACCTCGCTTGTGACAACGAATTTCTTTTTTTCAAGGGCGTCTTTGAGCTTCATGAGTAGCGCCTCCCAAAACTTAAGGTTACGGCTTTGCAGTTTCAAAACCCAAAAGTCTGCTCACCTCTTTTTTAAGCTGGGGCAGTGGAAGGGGTTTGGAAAAGCAGATGTCTGCGCCGTATTCCTGCATTTTGTTGAACTTCTCCTCGTCCAGGTACGCGGAAAGGACGATGATCTTGGTGTGGGCTGTTTCCGGCGACTGCTTGATCTTCCTGCAAACCTCAAAGCCTTTGATGTCGGGCATCATGATGTCCAGAATGAGAAGATGGGGCTTGAAATGGCTCACCTGGATTCCTGCCTCGAAACCATCGGAAGCGGATATGACTTCGTAGTCGTTTTCATCCTCTTCCAGAGCCTGGACAATGGTTTCGACAATGATGGGATCATCGTCCACCACAAGTACCCGCTTGCGCTCGTCTACGGGCATTTGGGCGGGAATGGGTATGCCCTGTTTGCGCATGAAGGCTTCCAGGGCTTCGCGCTTTATGCGCCGGTGGCCGCCCACGGTCTTGTACGCCTCGATGTGTCCGGCCTCTACCCAGTTGATGATGGTTTTGGGGCTGACATTGCAATACTGGCTGGCTTTATAAACTGTGAAAATATCTTCCATGGCCTGCCTCCTCGCGTGGGTGCTGTTTAGTTATTATAGTAATTGCCGTTATTACCGTATGTCAAGAAAAAAGTTATGCACCCGCAAAAAAACTTGCCTGCCATATAAATGCTTAAATTTAATGAAAAATACAATATAAAATGGCCGCAGAAATATATTTCTGCGGCCATAGCAATTTGATAACTACTATAAATTCTATAATAACTGTACTATTGGGCCTCTCCTTTATGCACAGGGAGAAGCACGGTGAAGACCGTGCCCTTGCCCACCTTGCTGGCAACCCGGATGTCGCCCCCATGATCCCGTATGAATCCGTAGCACACGGAAAGACCTAGGCCCACGCCCTTTATTGAGTCCTTTGTTGTGAAAAAGGCATCGAAAATCTTGTCCAGGTTCTCCTCCTTTATTCCCACGCCCGTATCCTCAAAGCGAACCCATACAAAACCGCCTTCCACACCGGTGGAAATTGTGAGCACACCGCCTTCGGGCATGGCATCGCGGGCATTGGATATCATGTTGAGAACCACCTGGCGCAACTGGTTCTTGGATGCGTAAATTTCGGGAAGGTTTTCTGCAAGGGTTATCTTTACCTTTATTGAATATTCCCAGAACTGCTTGCTGCTCAAAAGCATAATTTCATCCACGATGGAGTTCAAATCCGCAATCTGGCGGGTTTCCTGGTCCGGCTTGGAGAATATGAGCATTTTTTTGAGCATATCCGTAAGGCGCACGGTTTCGGAAAGGGCCATTTCCAGTATCTTGCGGCGGCGGCTTTGGGGTGGGATTTCTGTTTTTAAAAGCTCCAGGGTGTTCATTATTCCATAGAGGGGGTTGTTAAGCTCATGGGCTATCTGGCTGGTGAGCCGCCCCATTGCGGCAAGCTTTTCGCTTTGAAGAAGCTGCTCCTGGGTCTGGCTTAAGGTGCGCTCCATTTCCAGGCGCTCCTTCAAATCCACCATTATTCCCACCGAGGCCTGCTCCTTTCCCTTTTCGTCATAAATTATGGCTGCTGAAAGGTTGGCCTCCAAAAGCTCGCCGTTCTTTTTTAAGGCGGTAAGAGGATAGGAGCGCAAAACGCCCTTGCCCCCTTGCTCATCGCTTCGCATAAGCTGCATGACATGCCTTGCCATGCCTTCAGGATAGACCTTCACTATGTTCATCTTGCCGATAACATCTTCAGCCGGATAGCCCAGAATTATCTCCGCAGCCCGGTTCCATATAAGGATGTTGCCCTTCATGTCTGAAGCCATTATGGCATTGGGCGAGCTTGCAATTATCTTGTTGAAAAAGTCGTTTGCCTCCCGCAGGCGCTTTTCCATGTTTATGCGCCGGGTCTGGTCAACTATGATTCCCTCGTAACCCAGAACGCGGCCCATGGAGTCGTAGCGCACGCTGCCTGTTATGAGCACGGAAATGTCCTGGCCGTCCTTGCGCTTGAACTCCACCTCGTAGTCAACCACCTGACCCTTGTGCTCAATAAGCTCCTGAAAACGCACCCGGTCTTCGGGCCGGGCATAGAGGTCGCGGGCTATATCCAGGGCGAGAACCTCCTCCTTTTCATCATAGCCAAGCATCCGCACAAGGGCGGGGTTCACATCCAGAAACTGGCCCTCCTTGCTGGAAATGTAAACGCCCCTGTCCACAGCCTCAAAGAGCCTTTTGTAGTCCTGCTCGGTTATGCGCAGCTTTTCCTTCTGCTCCACAAGGGAGGTAACATCCCTGAATATGGTGAGCTTGGAAACCGTGCCGTCCTCGTTGTCCAGGGGCAGGTCCGTCACATCAAAATGCTTTCCCGAAGCCTCGTCATGGTGGTGATAGCGGTTTATCTGCTTTTTTGAAAAAACATCGTCAGCCCGGCACCAGGGGCATTTATCAAACAGGCCAGCGACCACCTCCCAGCAGCGCCTGCCCGTGCCGTCTCCAAAGGAGTCGCGCAAGGCCCGGTTCATGTACTCCACCTGATAGTCGGCATTGATGATGTAAATGCCGTCCTTCAAGGCCTCCAGAATTCCGGTAATCCTTGCGCTGTTTTCGTCCATGAAAAAACCTTTCCTTTTTGGCCGGTCTTGCAGGCCCTGTTCCAGCAAACAGGCGTTAAAAGGCAGTTTAGCGGTCTTTACAAAGGCAGGTTTTGGATAAGCAGCCCTGCTATGGAATCCAGGCGGGCCATGCCCAAAGGCGTTAAAACCACCCTGCCCTTTTGCCTTGATACAAAGCCATTTGCGTTTAAGGCCTGCAAGGCATTCTCCCAGGCCTTTTGGCAGTCAAAATTCAGAATTTCGCCAACTGCCGCCAAATCCAGGCCCGCGCTCTGCCGCAGACCCAGGTAAATCTCCTCCAGCGCCCTTTGTTCAACAGAAAGATTTTCGCTTCCGGCCACGGGTTTTTTGCCCTTTTCAATGGCGCTTATATAACCATTTACATCCGAAAGATTCCACCAGCGCCTTTCCTTATAAAAGGAGTGCGCGCCCGGCCCAAGCCCCAGGTAGGGGGCGCGGTTCCAGTATTTTGTGTTGTGGCATGAAACAAGCTCTTTGTTGGCCGCATAGTTGGAAATTTCGTAATGCACATAGCCCGTACGGGTCAAAAAATCGTGGGTGAGGGCAAAAAGAGTGGCTGCCTTTGCCTGGGGCAAGGGGTCAAACTCGCCCCTGGCAAGCCTTGCCCAAAGGGGCGTATCGGGTTCATAGCTTAACAGATAGCAGGAAAGATGCTCCGGCTTGTAAGAGAGCATTTCCTCCATGTCCGCCTGCCAGCTTTTTAAAGTCTGGCCGGGCAGCCCGAAAATGAGATCCGCCCCAAGATAGCCAAACCCTGCCTGCCTTGCCGCGTTCAGGCCCTGCCTGGCCTGGTCCGCCGTGTGGGAGCGGCCCAGAAAACTTAAGTTGTCGCCGCCAAAGGACTGCACGCCAAGATGCAGCCTTGTCACGCCCGCCCGGCGCATGGCAGCAAGCTTTTCCAAATCCGCGCTGCACGGGTTTGCCTCTGCATAAATCACGGCATCATCAGCAAAGGCAAAATGCATAAAGGCAAGGGCGATTATCTTTTCAATCTGCCCTGCTTCAAGGATTGAAGGCGTGCCTCCCCCTATGTACAGGGTGTCAAAGCAGGCCTGTTGCCATTCTTCCCGTGAATAGAGCGCCATCTCCCTTTCAAGGGCGTCAATCCATGCCGGAACAAGGGCAAGATCGGCAACAGAGTAAAAGTCGCAGTACGCGCACTTTGCCCGGCAAAAGGGTATGTGGATGTAAAGACCCGGCAAAGCGGGATTCTTCAAGGGCTTTTGGATTGAGTTGGCCCTCATGGCTTTTGGTTATATGAATCGGCTCAACAGCTCGTAGAGAGTTGCATCCACATTGTCAGGAGTGATGTTGTTTTCCTTTATTACAGATTCCGCGCGGGATGCAAGAGCCGGATTTTCAATATCATCAAGGCTGCGGAAAAGGCCCATGCGCCGCCCCACCTGATAGACGGTGCGCTTTTGGGGGGGCAGATCCAGAAATCGCCGGATAATGCCGGTCATGGCCTTTTTGTCCTGGGGAAGCTTTCCTTTTACATCCTCAAAAAGATTCAGAATGTGGTCGCTTGCCACAGTGCTGGAAATGCCTTCAAGACTTTCAAGAAAAAGCAGGATTTCGCGGGCCACATCAACATCGGGCAGTATGGCAAACATGCCGGAACTAAAGGAATCAAAAAGGGGCGCACCCGGCGGCACCACCAGGGAGCGAAGGCGGATAAAATCAGGATCTATCTGGTTTAAGGCATCTGCTGTCTCAAGGGCGTGCTCGCGGGAAAGCTCAACTCCGCCCAGCCCCGGCATGACATACTCGGAAAGCTCCATACCGGCTGCCTTCACCTTTTGTCCGGCCTTGATGTGCTGCGCCTTTGTTGTTCCCTTGCACACCTTTTCCAGAACCTTGTCCGAACCAGACTCCATGCCTATGTGTATGCGGTTCAAGCCCGCCTGGGCCATCTGCTCCAAGTGCTCATCGCTTATGCGGGCAACCGTGTGGCTGCGGGCATAGGAGGTTATTCTCTTTACCCAGGGAAAGCGGTTTTTGATGTGCCTTAAAAGGGTGATAAGATCCTGGGGCTTTATCACAAGGCTGTTGGCGTCCTGAAGAAAAATGGACTCCATGCCGTTTACATACCAGTTAACGGCAGCAGCAAAGGCAGCCCGCTCGCCCGGCGGCAGGGATTCCATCTGTTTGGACAAGGCCTCCTGGGTAAGGCCTTTTGGCTCCTGGGCCAGCTTGAAAATAACTGCCAGATGCCCGGCAACCGTGTCCACATCCATTCTCACATGATCCACGGGCCGCAGGGAGAATTTTGCGCCCTTGTAAACCGGGCAGAAGGTGCAATGGTTCCAGGGGCAGTTGCGGGAAACGCGGATTAAAAGGCTTGCCGCCTCGCTTGGCGGGCGGATTGGCCCCTGCTCAAAGCCTGTATAAAGGAGCTTTTGTTTTTCTGCTGGCATGATAAGATACCTGACTGCCTTTTTTAGGGCGTTTTTCGTCTTTTGTGCCTGAACACAAGTTTTAGTTGCAATTTAATATCAGATTTAACAGCGGTTGTGTCAAGGAAAGCCCGCCCAGCCAGGAGGCAAAAAATGCTTGCAGAAAAAAAGAAGGCCCTTTTGCAAAAAACACTCGCACTTGCCCTGGCTTTTTCTGCGGCCCTGGTTTTTACGGCCCCGGCTTACGCCCAAAGCCAGGAAAGCACCGCCTATCTGGTTTATTTTGCAAGCGCTGGCCAGACCCTTGAAGAAGTTGCCGCCCTGCCCCACCACTACGGCGATGCCATAGACTGGCCCCTTTTGTATTACCTCAACCAGGAGGACATCGGCCATCTTTCGAGAGGCTCCGGGCATCCGGCCTCAACGCCTTTAAAGGAAGGCGAGTGGCTTGCAATCCTGACCCATGACGAGGCAAAAAAGCGGCTTGCCAACCAGAATGCAGACCCTGCAGGCACCTGGGTCATTCATCTTTTTTCAACACCCGATAAGGAAAATGCCTACGAAGCCGCAGCAAAAATCATCCACGCAGGGTACTTTGCCTACATTGCACGGCAGGAAAAGGACGGCCAGGCCCTTTTTAGGGTTTCAACAGGATTTTTTTCGGAGAGATCCCATGCCTGGCAGGCCCAACAGGAAATGGAAAGGCTTGTCTCAACATCCGGTGCATGGATAGCCCAGCCAACCAGGGAGGAGTTCTTCCGCTACGCAGGCCATTTGAACCCCTGACAAGGCTTTTCCCATGCACGCCAGCTCGCCTATATTCCTTCCTTTTCCTTTACGGCCTTTATGGCAGCGGAGGTTCCCACCACCATCACCTCGTCTCCGGGAAGCAGCACCGTATCCGGCCCTGGGGACATATTGTTTTCATTGCCCCGGCGAATGCCCACCACAGTAACCGAATATCTCTGCCGGAAACCCAAATCCATAAGGGTGCGGCCCGTCTTGTCCGAATCCGGGGCCACAAGGATTTTGGCAAGCTCGAAGCGGTCGGGTTCCTGCCCCCTTTTTGTGTGGGCCATGTGCTCGTTTAACAGCTCTCCGGCCTGCTTTATCTGCTTTGGGTCTCCCATTATGACAAGACGGTCGCCCGGATAAACCTGAAAATCCGGGCCTGGGTCATAATGCACCCGGCCTGCACGGCTCACAGCCAGTATGGATGCGCCTGTGTTGGCCCTTAAGGGTATGTCCCGAACCTTTTTGCCGGCAAACCTGGACCCGGACTGGATGCGGATTTCCTGAAAGGCAATGGGCCAGTCAATGTCTTCAGGCAGAATGTCCATTGCATGGGTCAGGGCATCTGCTGCCTGCTCGGAGGCGTCCGTAAAGGGGCGAAAAACCACATCTGCCCCGGCCTTGCGAAAAGTGGCAGCCTCTGCCTCATCATGGGCCGTGAGGGCGATTTTGCCCTTGTAGCCCGAATCCTTTAAAAGATGGAGCAAGGGAAGGTTAAGCTCCCTTGAGCGCACAGTGCTTATTACCCAGCGGGCGCGGGAAAGGGGAAGATGATCGAGCATCTCCGGGTCTGCCATATCCCCGTAAAGAACAGGAACTCCGATTGAGCGCCATCTTTCAAGGTTGGATGGGTCAAAGTCCACGCCCACAATGTTTTTTTTGCGGGATAGCAGGTGGGTTGCAAGGCCGCTTCCGTACCTGCCAAGACCAAGCATTATGGCATCAAGCGGGCCGGAGTCCTGCAAGGAGCAGGTTTGCGCCTCCCGGTGAGGGTTTTTGCGCTCAAAAATTTTAAGGGGCTTTTCCAAAATCCGGTAAAGGGTGCCTGAATACAAAATCATGTAGGTGGACGCACAGATGGTCACAACACCCACAAGGGTGATAAGCCCCATTGTTTCCTTGTCAATGTGGCCTAAACCCAGGCCTAAAGCCGCCACAATGAGCGAGAACTCGCTTATCTGGGCCACCGTGAGGCCTGCCAGAAAACCCGTGCGGCGGCGGTAACCCATTGCACCCATTATGGCAAGCACAATAAGGGGGTTGCCGATAAGCACAAAAAGGCTGAACCAGATTGCCGGAACGATCTGCGTACCTACAGCAGACCATTCCAGGCGCGCGCCCAAATCAATGAAGAAAAACAGAAGCAGAAAATCCCTCAAGCTTACAAGCCTTGCGCCTATGGCATCCCTGTAAGGGGTGGAGGCAAGGGAAATGCCAGCCAGAAAAGCGCCCACCTCCTTGCTGAAACCAAGATAATCGCTTGCAGCCCCAAGAAAAACAGCCCAGGCAATGGCAAAGATTATGAGCATTTCCTGGGAGTGGGCCAACCGCCGCACAAGGCCGGGCAGAACAAAGCGCATGAGAAGCCCGATGGCGGTGAGCATTCCCAAGCCCTTTACCGCTATGAAAAGGGATGTCACAAGGGCCGATTCCTCCTGGGCTATCTGGGAGCCAAAGGTGGTAAGGGCCACCAAAGCCAGAATTGCGGCAATATCCTGCACAATGAGGAATCCAACCGCTATCTGGCCGTGGAGCGAGTCTATCTCGCCCTTGTCGGAAAGCAGCTTGACTATGATGATGGTGCTGGAAAAGGTGAGCGCCACAGCAACATAGGCAGCAGCGATAAAGCTCATTCCAAAGCCAAGCGCAATAACAAGACCGATTGCGCTTGTGAAAATTATCTGCCCTATGCCCGTTGCAAGGGCCACCGGCCCTGTGGAGCGGATGAGGTTAAGGTCCAGCTTAAGGCCCACAATGAAAAGTAGAAGCGCAATGCCTATCTGGGCAAGCAGCTCTATCTGCTCATGGCTTTCAATAACCCCTAAAAATGAAGGCCCGGCAAGAATGCCCGCCAACAGGAACATAATTATAAGAGGCTGGCGCAGCTTCTGGCCCACAGCGGCCAGAATTGTGGCCAGGCCCAGGATTATTGATATTTCGTAAAAGGTTCCACCGGAAGACATTAAGTTTTATTCCTTTCACTCACTTCCAAAACCAGTCTGACAAAAATAATCAGCTTTTATGTTGCTGGCAGCCAAAGCAGGCAGACAAATCCGGCATTTTATGCTTTCCTGCAAGCCTTTCATCCAAGCACCAGACCGGACCAGGGGGCAAGGCCCGCAAGAGCATACATAACCAGGGCAGCATAAAACCCTGCCACAAGATCATCAAGCAAAACCCCCCAGCCGCTGTGCAGCCTGCGGTCCACCTGCCGGGCAGGCGGCGGTTTCACTATGTCAAAAAACCGGAAAAGAACAAAGGCCCAGGCAGCACAAACCCACAAGGGGCCGCCGGGAAAAAGGATGAGCACAAGCAGGTACCCGGCAACCTCATCAGCCACCATTTGGGGCGGGTCCTGCCTGCCAAATCGTTTTTGCGCCCAGGGGTTTAAAACAACACAGGCAGCAGATGCCCACACAAAAAAGCCTACAAGGGCAAGGGTAAGGGCAAGGCCTTTCAGAACAAGCCCGCAAAGCACAAACACAAGAACGCCCAAAAGGGTTCCGAATGTGCCCGGCGCAAAGGGCGCAAGGCCAAGCCCAAAGGCTGTCACCTGGGCAAGCCGCACTTTTTCATTAAAGTTGCTCATGGTCTTTCTTTCCGGAAGCTTCATCCTGGCTGTTGCTATTCCAGCCTAACCATCCCCGTAAGCCTGCCCTTCTGCCAGGGCCTGCAAACATTGGGTTATTTTGGCTGCCGACTCCGGGTTTGCAGTTACGCGCAGGGTTTTGGTGCGGCCTGTCTGGCCGTGGACAATAAAAACAGATGCCTTTGGCACTTTCAGGGCCTTGGACAAAAAGTTTATGCACTCCCTGTTGGCTGCCCCATCAACCGGCGGTGCTGCAAGGCGCAGCTTCAAGGCATCATCAAAAAGCCCGGCAGCCCCGGTTTTTGATGCCCGCGGAACCACCCTCACCTTGAAGAGAAGCCCATCTGCCGTCTTTTGCATCCAAAGAGCCATGAGGCCCGCCTTTTATCAATTTGCGCTGTTTTTTATGCCCTCTATTATTCCGGCAGATGAAAGGGCTTGGTCCACAGCAATCTTTTGGGTCCTGCCCCCGTGGCTTTCCACAATCTTTTTATAATCACCCTCTGCATCCTCGCGGCCACAGGCAAGAACATGGGGTTTTAAGGCCTTGAGCAGATCAACAAAATCGCCATTAAAAACCGTTACAAAATCCACGCTGTCCAAAGCGCTCACAACCCGCAACCGGTCATTTTGCTTCAATATGGGCCTGCCCGGCCCCTTTAGCCGCGCCACGGAAGCGTCATCCTCCAGGGCTACAACAAGCATATCCCCAAGTTTGCGTGCCTGGGCCAGAAAACCCACATGGCCGCTGTGCAGAAGGTCAAAGCAGCCCCTTGCCAGAACAATTTTTCTGCCCCTTGCCCTTTGCCCCTGCAAATCCTCTGCAAGGCCTTTTGGACTGCGGAATTTGCGGCTGACGGAATCAGCAGATGAAGTTAAGGCCTCCAGCAATTCCTCGGCGCTCACCGTGGCAGTTCCCACCTTTCCCACGACAACTCCGGCAGCCTCGTTTGCCACAAGGGCTGCCTGCTCAAAATCCGCACCCGAAGCAAGGCCCAGCCCCAGCACTGCCATAACCGTATCCCCTGCACCGGATACATCAAAAACCTGCCTTGCACGGGCTTTTATGCGCAAAGAGGGCCTGTTTGGAAAAAAAAGCGCCATGCCGTCCGGGCCGCAGGTTATCACAAGGCAGGCAAGAGACAGCTCGTGGAGAAGCCGCGCCCCGGCCTTCTCCAGATCCTGCTGGCTGCGGATTTCCATGGAGCAGGCTTTAGCAGCCTCCTTGAGGTTGGGGGTAAGAACCGTGGCACCTTTGTATCGGGAAAAATCCAGGCCCTTGGGGTCTGCAACCACGGGCTTTTTGGCAGTCGCACAGGCCCTTAAAAGCCGGGAAATAAAGGATGGTGTAAGAATACCCTTGCCGTAATCGGAAAGAAGAACCGCATCGCAGCTTTGCAGACATTTTTCCGCATGGGCAGCCAGTTTGTCCTCAAATTCGGGGGATAAGGGCAGAACCTTTTCCCGGTCAATTCTCACAACCTGCTGGCCTGCTGCCATCACCCTTGTCTTTGTGGTGGTGGGCCGGGCCGGGTCTATCAATATGCCTTCAACAGTTGCTCCCAAACCTTGCAACAGGCTGGCCACATCCCGGCCTGCCTGGTCATCGCCCACAAGGGAAACCGCAAACACCTCTGCACCCAGGGCGGCAAGGTTGTTGACCACATTGCCAGCCCCGCCAAGAGTGCGGGTATTGGAATTTACCAGCACCACCTGCACCGGCGCTTCGGGCGAAACCCTATCCACCGTGCCCCACACAAACTCATCGAGCATCACATCGCCCACCACAAGAATGCGGCAGTCGGCAAATCGCCTGATAAAGGTGTCCAGTCCCAAAATCCCCCCCTTTTGCCGTTAAACCGGCGGCAAAAAGATTGCCATGCTCCAGAAAAACAAGGCTGCTCAAAAAACTTACAGCCCTTAACGGAAATGCTTTAAGGTGAAAAAGTGGCTTACTCTTATTACACCGTGGGCTGTTTTCAGGCAAGGGCTGGATGGGGCGGGAAATTTCCCGGAAATCGAACCCGGGATGCCAAAATCTTGCACTCTATTCCGGCAAAAATTTTCGCAAAGCAGCAAAAACCTTCTGCTTGTTGGCCTCCAAATTTAAGCAGGCTATTGACAGGCCTGGTACCAAGAGGGATAAAAACCCCGGCAGGATACAGGACAAATTTGAAACAGGCCCGGTTTTGCGTTTAATTTTTTGGCAGGATAAAAAAATGGCTTTTGGCAATGAAGCAGTTGTAATAGGCGGCGGCGCGGCAGGGTTGAATGCAGCCCTTACCCTTGCAGATATGGGAATTGGCGTGTGCCTGCTTGAAAAGGAAGAACTCCTGGGCGGTCATGCTGGCCGCTATGCGTGCAAGGCAACGGATGCCTGCGTTTCCTGCGGAGCCTGCTCCATAAGCCGCATGGCCCAAAAAGTGACGCAGGAAAAGCTTATCCGTGTACTTGTCGGCCACAGGGCTGTTGAGGCAAAACAGGACAATGGCGGATTTGCTATCCGGGCCGAAGATGCCAAAGGCAGGGAGGAAGGCCTTTTGGCAAAATCCCTTATCCTGGCAAGCGGATTCACCCCCTTTGACCCTTCAGGTATGGCTTTGGGTTATGGCAGGTTTGCCAATGTCATCACTAACTACGAGCTGGAAATTATTCTGCGCAGGGAAAACAATATCCTGCGCCCTTCCAATAATGAGCCTGCCCAATCCATTGCCTTTATCCAGTGCATCGGCAGCAGGGATGCCAAGCTTGGTCATCTGTGGTGCTCCCAGGTCTGCTGCCCTTCATCGCTTCGCATGGCCCGCCTTGGGCTGGCCAAAAATCCTCAACGGAAAATCAACTTTTTTCATATTGATCTGCAAAACTGCCCAAAGCAGATAAAGCAGGCTGATGATAAGAATCTCAACCTGATTCGGGCCATTCCCGCAGATGCCCGTTTGGGCGGGGAGGGAAAAATCGTCCTTGCCTGGATGGACCCAAACAGCGGGCTGTTACAGGAGGAGGCCTTTGACCTTGTGGTTCTTTCTGTTGGCATAACCCCTTCACAGGAAACCCGGTTCTTGCTTTCGGGCCTTATGGGGGCAGACAACCTGCCGGAGATTTTCGGCGCTGCTTCAGGCTCGGTGCATACGGCGATTCCCGGCCTTTTTATGGCAGGGTGCGCCAGAGGCCCCATGAGCATTGCAGATTCCATTGCAGATGCAGCCCTTGCAGCCTGGGAGGCAAAAAAGTTTATGGAGAGCAAAAAATAATGGAAGAGCAAAAACAGGAAAACAACCAGCAGCCACGGGTGCTGATTTTGGGAAAAGGACCCTTGGCAGGGCTGGCTGCAAGCGAGTTGGCCACCCAGGGGGCAAAAGTTCTCGGCCATGAAACGGATAAAGCAGGAGAGGCCCCTCCCCTGCTCACAGGCTGCATTGGCCAGGACGGGGATTTTACTGTCCGCCTTTTGCAGGAAGGCGTTGTTAAAAATGAAACCGTAAGCCGGATTCTGATTCTTGGGGAGGCATTCACCCAAAGCACGGCAGAGGCTTTGCGCCTTTTGAATAGCGATTTTGCAGGGAGCATTGAGGACGCTCTGCAAAACCCCCAATTCTGGCAGGGCAAAACAATCGTCTTTTTAACCGGCTTAAAGGATTTGAGCCATCAGTCAGTGACCCTGGAAGTTTTAAACGCCGCCATTTTGCTTCAAACAAAAGCCAGCGCAAAGGTCTTTGTCATTTGCGGCCAAATGCAGGTGGCAGCCCCCGGCCTGGAAAGGCTGCTTTTTGATGCAAGAACCGCAGGCGTTGTAATTTATAAGCTCAATGAGCCCGATGCCCTTGAGATAAGCCTTCAGCAAAGCGGCCATCCCCGCCTCCTGTTCACGGACCCGGCATCCAGGGAGCAGATGGAGCTTGATCCCGATTTTCTTGTGCTGCCCCAAAAT
Organism: Desulfobacterales bacterium; assembly: GCA_020060085.1. GTDB lineage: Bacteria > Desulfobacterota > Desulfobacteria > Desulfobacterales > Desulfatibacillaceae > JAGVAW01. Next base: position 790 of record JAGVAW010000316.1, on the reverse strand, counting down.
CCGGCCCCAGACCCTTCTCTTGCAGGCATTGCCTCTCTGCTTGGCCTGGAGACCGATGAAAAGGGCTATCTGCAATCTGCAAATGTTCACCGCCTTCCCCTTTCCGCCAACCGGGCAGGGGTAATCGTGGCAGGCCCGGCAAGGGATGCAGCAACTCCGGCCCAATATAAGGCCCAGTCAATTCTGGGAGCAGCCCTTGCCCTGCTGCCAAAAACAGAATCCGCCCCCCAAAACCGGCAGGCGACAATCAACACAAGAGCCTGCATCCATTGCCTCACCTGCTTTCGCATCTGCCCGCACAAGGCTGTGCATCAGGAGGAAGGCAAGCTCACGGTTCTGACAAATGCCTGCCAAGCCTGCGGAATATGCGCTGCCGAATGCCCGCGCATAGCCATTTCCATGGAAGATGGCTGGCTGGTAAAAGATGATGCTGCACCCCGGCAGACGGAGGCAGCAGAGGGCTTTAGGCCGAAAATCTTTGTTTACACCTGCGAAAACTCATCGGCAATCGCTGCAAATGCTCAAAAGGATTTTTCCTGGCCGCCAAACACAGAGGTTTTCTCCCTGCCCTGCCTTGGAGGGCTTTCCCTTGCAGCCATTTTAAAGGCCCTTGATGCTGACAAGGCTGACGGCGTTCTTGCCCTTGCCTGCCACGAAGGCAACTGCCATTCCGGCACTGGCAGCCTTTTGGCCCGCAGGCGCATAAGGCAGGCAGCCGGGCTGCTAAAGGCAGTCGGCGCAGACAGCGACAGGGTAGGCGCAGTCACCCTTGCGGCAAACAGCGAAACAG
>JAGVAW010000342.1 GCA_020060085.1 Desulfobacterales bacterium | reverse complement strand
TTTACAAAAAATCCCCTCCCCCGCTTTCTTTTTTCAATTATCTTTTTCTACCAGAAAACAGCCCGGCGTTTTTTTAGGATTTCGTAGATATTGCTCTGGATGATTTCGCGCACCTGGCCTGCGATTTTGGAGACAAGGAGCGGCTCGCCTGAAGGGCCGTGCTCCATGTCCTGGAGGGGGATTGCCTTGTCAAAGTGGATGTGCCACTTGGTGGGTAAAGGGATAAGGCCCAGCGGCCCAAGCCAGGGGAAGGTGGGGGTTATGGGCACATAGGGCATTTTGAACATGGAGGCAATGGGCCGCACATTGCTTAAAAGAGGGTGAATCTCCTCTGCTCCCACAACGGAAACCGGAACAATGGGTGCCTTTGCCTTGAGCGCTGTGCGCACAAAGCCGCCGCGGCCAAAGCGGGCAAGCTGGTAGCGCTCGGAAAAGGGTTTGCCTATGCCCTTAACGCCTTCGGGGAACACAAGGGCAAGCTCATCTTCCTGCAACAGGCGCAGGGCGTTTTCCGGCAGGGCCTGCACCTGGCCTAATCGGGCAAGGGCAAGGCCCACCATTGGCAGTTCCGAGGCCCAGGAAAGGTGCAGCCCCCGCACCCAGCGCGGTTTATTGTGCTCCACCTGCACGGCGTGCATTATCATCACCGCATCCCAGGGCACAACGCCGGAATGGTTTGCCACAAGAAGCGCCCGGCCTTCTGAAGGCACATTCTCCACACCAGAAACCGTGACCCGCCAGTATTTCTTGTACAGAAAATCCAGTATGGGGCGGCAGGCCTGCACAAGCTCGTCATCGCGGCCCCATCTATCCACATCATAATCGCCGTCCACCCGGCGCTTTATAAGCTCAAGCTTGTCATTCAAAAAGGCAAGTATCTTGGCATTAAGCTCCTGGCGAAGCTGCTTTTGATCCGGGGTTTCGTTTTGGGCCTGAAGGCAAACGACTGCTTCAAGAATCTGCTGGAGCAGAAGAACAACCTGCTCCATGTCGGGCTGGGCGCTCTGGCCGCCAAAGGATTGCTGCTGCCTTTGCTGCTGCCCCTCAAAGGGCATGTGCAGGCGGCAGAAGCTGTAACCGGGCAGGGCCGGTTTTTTGCACCTTGCGCCCCTGGCAGTTACGCCAGCGCACTGCACGGCCTGCTCTTTGGCCCCTTCTGCGCCCCAATCACTGGTCATGCCCGCATTCCTTGTTGAATGTCTCTATGAGTTCTGTGAGGTAGTCATCAGCCCGGCGCTTGGACTTGAGGTAATCCTGAAGCTTTTCCGTGGCCTTGGGGTCGGATTCTATGCGCGAGCGCTTGGGCATATAGCGGGAAACACGCATCTTCTCCACAAAGTCAACCACCGTCTGCTTTGAGGAAAACCTGGGGCAGAATTTCAATCCCGTCCTCATTTTGTCCGTGTCGCCAACGCAGGAGAACTTCAAAAACTCTGTGCCTATGGGTATGGAGTCCGGCACAGGGGTTTTCTGGAACACCCTTGTACCCAGGCGCAGAAATGGCGCGCCAAAGGGCAGAGGAATGCGCCGGGCAATCTTGATGACCTGGGAAAGTGGAAGCAGGCCGCTGCCCGCCACATTGAAAACGCCGCTGATGTTGTTTTTTACGGCCAGATAAAGGCAGTCCACCACATCTTGAAAATGGGTGAGCTGATACATGGGGTCAAAGCCAAAAACCGTGGGCACCATGCTTGAGTCAAGATACCGGGCAAAAGGCGTATCCACCCCCCAGCCAAGTATGTTGGCAAAGCGCAGGATGCAGGTTTTGGGAAACTCGTTCTGCCTGTTGTAGCGCTCGATTATGTTTTCTATCTCCACCCGGTGGATGGAGTAGGGCAGCCGCCGCGAAGCGGCAAATTCCGTATGCTCGTAAAGAAAGTTGGGATGATGGGCCACAGCCCCGTAAACTTCGGTGGCGCTCATCACGACCATGCGCTTCACCTCTCCTGCACCGCAGGCAGCAAGCAGATCCATGGTTCCCATAACATTGAGGTCAAAAAGCTCTTCGCTTGGTGAGTAAGCGTCCTCAAAAAGCAGGTGGCAGACCGTGTCCACATTGGCCACCTTGAGCATTTCCGCCAAAAGGGGATGATGCGGCTCTATCTGGAAGAACTCCAGCCGCTTGAAGGGTTTTTTCGGCTCTCTGTAATCAATGCCGATAAGGGTGTCTATGTCCGGGTCCTTTTCCAGCAGGGGAACAACCCTGCGGCCCCATTCATGGGCAACACCCGTAACCAGCACGGACCGTTTTTCTCGGGCCATGGAAAGAGCACCTCAAGCGCGGGAAGGTGGCAGGTTGGCAAAAAAGAAAAAATCGCAAACTGAAAAAGCCGTAAAAAACAGCTTCAAATAATATATCTACTCCAAAAGGGCCTTGTTAATCAACCCCTTTTTGGCCCGGCTGCAATAAACCCCTGGGCAACGCCGTGGCAGCGGCAGGCTGTGGCAACAATGATAAGGCCTTTGGGGCTGGCAGCGGCTTTTTTAAGGGCGTCAAAAAGCTCTGCTGGCCTGTATCCCCCAACTCCTGGGGCAAGCTGATGGCTCCTGATTACAATCGGCACAGCCGATAAGTCCTCTGCTGCCTGTTCCATAAGGTCAAAAAGGTTGGCCTGCCTTGGCTCTTTTGTGGCAAAGCAGGTATTGCCCGGTTCCGGGCAGTCATCCGGGCACACAAAGTCTGCCCAGCTTGCATACACAGTTTTGTCCGGGCCAATCATGGCATTGGGCAGCCGGGCGATATATTGATCAGGAAGGGGGGCCTGTTTTATGGAAAAATCCTTTGCCAGCCTGCGGGCAAGCCAGAGTCCGGCAATGTGGATGGGCGCAGCAGGAACAATCCAGCCGGGTAGGGCCACGCCTGCATCCTCAAGCAGATTTTTTTCCATAAAATCAATTGCATCAAAAAAACAGGTTTCAACCATACTCTGCCCCCCGCCAATGGGCGGCAGAGCCAGAAGGGTGTCCAGATCTCTGTCCACCAAAAGGATTTTGCTGTCCGGCTGTGCCTGGACAAGCTTATTTGCGGCCCTGGCCCCGAATTTTCCTGCCCCTATTATCCAGTAAAGCATGGAGTTAAACCCCGCCAGGGTTTTTTAGATGATAAGCCCAAAGCGCCAATGACGGCCTGGAGAAAAACAGCAATTGAAACCACGAAAAGCACGAAATACACGAAAAAAACAGCCAAATCGTTTTATTGAGCCTTGCGCGGTAAAGCAAGAAACGCCCAACGCCGCCGTCCTGCTTTGAATCCATGCAGGGCGCAGGCGAAAGGAATGGCCCATTTTTGATTGGGGCAAGGGCCATTTAATAAGGATAACAACTCGTTTATATTCTGGATTCCCGCTTGCGCGGGAATGACGACCTTTTTTCGTGTGGTTCGTGTTTTTCGTGGTCAAAAATGGCCTTTTCCCCTTTAACCACAAGCG
>JAGVAW010000126.1 GCA_020060085.1 Desulfobacterales bacterium | reverse complement strand
TGTACACTCCCGCGCTTCAAAACTCGTGCGCCTTGCATCCGCCTCGCCTGGAACCGCCCTGTACGCTTGGGGTTAAAGGAAAAAACCACGGCTTGCTGGAACCGCCCTGTATGTTTGGGGTTGAAAGAAAAAACCACGGCTCCCTGGAGCCGACCTGTGCGTTTTTGGTTGAAGGGGAAAAGCAATTATTAACCACGAAAAACACGAACCACACGAAAAAAGGCAAAAACAGCAAAAAAGGCCCTCATTCCCATAGCAAATTGGAATCCGGCCCCCAGGCCTATTTGCTTAACCCCAAAGGCGAAATCTTGCAGAAAAAGGTTCTCATAGTTGCCGGAGAAGCCTCCGGGGATACCCACGGCGCGCATCTGGTGAGCGCCCTGCGCGAGCTGGACCCTTCCCTTTATTTCTTTGGCGTGGGTGGACAAGGCATGAAGGCAAAGGGCGTGAGGATTCTTGAGGATGCCTCGGCCCTGGGGGTTGTGGGCTTCACCGAGGTCTTTGCAAGCCTTGGCCTTTTTGCCCGAACCACCTTTCTGCTGAAGGACCTTCTGGCAAGGGTGAGGCCAAATCTTCTCATCCTCATTGACTTTCCCGATTTCAACCTGCGTCTTGCCAAGTACGCCCACAAACAGGGCATAAAGGTTCTCTACTACATAAGCCCCCAGGTGTGGGCCTGGAGGCGGGGCAGGGTCAAAAAAATCCGCAAATGGGTGGACCACATGGCTGTCATCCTGCCCTTTGAAAAGGATTTTTACGCAGACCACAGCGTGCCTGTAACCTTTGTGGGGCATCCCACTCTGGATTGTGAACAGGGCTGTGAACAAGATGGCGGGCAGAGCCGCGCCTCTGTTGAAAACCGGCCCAAAGAACTTCTGGTGGGGCTTATTCCCGGCTCCCGCACAAGCGAGGTGGCCCGGCATCTGCCCATAATGCTTGAGGCTGCATCCCTTGTGCTGGACAGATTTGAAGATGCCCGGCTTGCAATCCCCCTTGCCCCCACGGTGGACAAGGCCCTTGTGAGCAGCATTTTGGGCCATGCAGCAGAAATTGACCCTCGCCTTGCCCGCGTGCAGGTTTGGCCCGGCAGCATAAACAAGGTGCTTGAATTGAGCACCGCAGCCATAGCGGTTTCAGGAACCGTGACCCTTGAGGCGGCCCTTGCAGGCACGCCCATTGTCATCATATACCGCATGAGCGGCCTTTCCTATCAGGTGGGCAGGATTTTAATAAAGGTGCCCTTTGTGGGCCTGCCAAATCTTATAGCAGGCAGGGAAATCGTGCCGGAGCTTCTTCAGGACGCCGCCAGCCCCCAAAACATTGCCGGGCATCTTCTGCCTTTTCTGGAAAACCCTGCAAAAAGGCAGGCTGTTTCTGACGACCTGAAAACCGTGCGCAGCCTGCTTGGTGGGCCTGGGGCAAGCCAGCGCACGGCAAAGGTTGCAATAAAGCTGCTGGAGGATTCGTGAAGGGGCAAATTGATCTTCATACAGGCGTGAGGCCCGATTTAAAATGGCGGGCTGTGGGGATTTTGGGCAAGGCGGCTATTGACGCAATCTGCGCCACCTGCCACATTGACTATGCAGACCCCTATGGTATGCGCGGCCTCATGGAAAAAAAGCGCTTCATCACCGCCTTCTGGCATTCCCGCATAATGGTGGTAAGCTACGCGCACCAGGGCCTTGGCGGGTCCATAATGGTAAGCAGAAGCAAAGACGGCGAAATAATCGCCCAGATAATCCGCCGCCAGGGCCATTACCCTGTGCGCGGCTCATCCCGCCACGGCGGAGACGAGGCCCTTGAAAACCTTGTGCAAAGGCTGTTGAAAACGCACCATCCCGGCGTGATGATCCCGGACGGCCCCCAGGGGCCGCGCCACAAGGCCCGCGCCGGTGTGATAACCCTTGCTGCCAGAACAGGCTACCCCATTGTGCCAATCACCTTTGGGGCCAGGGATATTAAGGTTTTTAAAAGCTGGGACAGATTTGTCATGCCCCTTCCCGGCACCCGTTGCATTGTGGCATACGGCAGGCCGGTCACGGTTCCGCCGGACCCGGACAGCGCCAAAGTGGAGGAAAAACGCAAAATGCTTGAAGATGAGCTGAATAGGATTACAGATGGGTGTGACAGCTTTTTTGGACATATAATATAGGGCGGCCCCAGGAAAACGATAGCTGCGTTGCGCTTCGCCGTGCAGGGACTCGATGTACAACAAGTACACCTCGCCCCTGCCCGGCTCGCGCGCCTTGCTCTCCTTTCCCTGGAACCGCCCCGGACGCCTGTGGTTGAAAAGAAAAAACCACGGCTCCCTGGAACTGCCAGGGGCTTTTGTTGAAGCAGCGGCGGGTAGGGCTATTTAAGTTCGGCCCAAAATCTTTTCGGAGGCCCTTAATCTTGTTCCGAATTTGCCTATCCCAACAAAACAACGCATCGGGCAGCGACATTGTCGGGGCCGGGCAACAAAGGCAACAGACCCGTCATTCCCGCGTAGGCTTTGAATCCAGAATAAGAACGGGTTGTTATCATTACTCAAACTGGCTGGCGGCCTTTTTTTCGTGTGTTTCGTGTTTTTCGTGGTTTTAATTGCTGTTTCCATATCTATGTTGGGTGGTTTTGCTTAACGCGGGAAGGTTCAATAAAACGGCTTGCTGCTTCTTTGACTGCAACTTGAAATTACAACCAATCAAGGTTTATTGATGGGCTTATCCGCCAAAAAATTTTTTGCCCTGCCTGAAATAAAGTCCAGGCACAGGCACATTTTTGCCCGCATTAAGGAAAACCGCTGGCGGCTGCTTCTTGCCATGCTCGGCTCCTTTATGATGGCTGTCACAAATGTATCCATCGCCTATTTTATCAAAGATGTGGTGGACGACATATTTGTGCTGCAAGACAGGCGTATGCTTGCGCTCATGCCTGTTGTCACCATTATTCTGTTTTCCGTGCGCGGGGTGGGCTACTACACCCAGGAATACTTCATGCACTTTGTGGGCCAGCGCATCATCAAGAATATGCGCGACACATTGTACGACAAGCTCATGGATCTGCCCCTCTCATTTTTTCAGGGCGAGCGCACCGGCGCCCTGATGAGCCGCATAACCTGGGATGTGAACCTGGTTCGGGACATGGTTTCGCGGGCTGTTACAAGCTCCATGCGCGATTTCTTCTCCATCCTGGGCCTTATCGGGCTTATCTTTTATCTGGACTGGCGGCTTGCCTTTTACGCCATTGTGGTGCTGCCTCTGGCCTATTTTCCCGTGGTCTTTTTCGGCAGGCTGGTGCGCAAGGTCAGCACCCGCTCCCAAGAGGCAATGGAGCAGGTGAGCGCCTTTTTGCAGGAAACCTTTTCCGGCAGCAAAATCGTGCGGGC
>JAGVAW010000014.1 GCA_020060085.1 Desulfobacterales bacterium | reverse complement strand
GCGTGGATGAACCCTCCCATGGTGTAGGAGCTGACAAGCCCTAATATCCACAAAACGATTAAAATGACGGCGATTGTCCAAAGCATGGTTTCCTCCTTTCAGACCTGTTCTGAAAAAAGCCGAGGGGCGCGGTGCATCAGGTCTGTCCTGCACACGCGCCCATGTCGGCTATTTTTTACGAAGTTTATCGAGCTTGGCCTTGATGGCCTCCTTGGTGTCGCCATATTTTTCCTGAATTACGCCGTAGAGCTTTTCCACGGAGCCTTCAGCCTTTTTCAGGTCATCGTCTGAAAGATCACCCCAGAGTTGTTTTGCGCTTCCTTCTACCTGCTTCCACTTGCCGTTTACCTGGTCCTTGTTCATGGCTTTCCCTTTCAAGTTACTTGTTGGTTGCGAGTGTTTCGTGTTCAACAACAATTTCAACGCGGCGGTTGTTGGCGCGTCCTTCAGCGCTGGCGTTATCGGCAATGGGGTTTCTCTCACCAAACCCATAGGCCCTTATGCGTGAAGCCTGGTAGCCCCGTCCCACAAGATAGTTGCGAACCGTATTTGCCCGGCGCAGCGACAGATCAAGGTTATAACCGGCATCACCACTTGAGTCGGCGTGTCCCTCGATGATCAGGTTTTGCTGGTCGTTGATGAGCAGCGCATCAGCCACCTTGTTTAGCCTCAACTGCGCATCGGGCAGCAAGGTTGACTGGTTGGTCGCAAAAAGAACGCTTCCGGAAAGGGTTATGACCATTCCACGGGGTTCCTCCCTAACTGTGGCCAGCTTTGCCAGCGCAGCCTGGGCGTCGGCGGCTCTCTTTTCGGCAGCTTTGCGTGCCTCCTGCTCGGAAGCAAGCTGCTGGGCTGCTGAAGCTGCAAGTGCTTCCTGTGCCTGGGCTGTTTGACGGTCAGCAGCGATTCGGGCATCTTGCGCGGAGGAAAGCCTCTCTGCCGAAACTTCTCCGCTGCGCTCTGATGCAGCCAGCGCTGTGCGCGTCTGGTCCAAATCTGTTTTGGTTTCAGCAATTATCTTGCTCTGCGCGTCCTGGTAATCTCTCCTTGCCTGGGCCTGGCTTGCCTGCTTTTGGGCGATGGAGGCGCTTGCCTGGGCTAACTGCGCCTTGCGGTGGGCGACATAGGCCAAATCTTGAGTCTGATACGATTTGGGATTCTTTTGAAAGGACTGCTCTGCCAGGGCCAGCGCCTGTTGCGCCTCATGCAGTTGGGCCGGTGCGACCTGAACTGCAGGGCCTGTGCTTGCCTGGCGATATGCCTCACGCGCGTTGACAAGTTCGATGGGAGCAGTGGTTGCGCAACTGGCAAGAAGCCCGGCGCAGGCGACAATGACAAAAATACTTTTTGCATTCATGACTGATTCCTTATCTGTTTAACGGGTTGTCCGTTTGGGGAGTTACCTGCTGTCCTGCTGGAGTTTTCGCACACGCGCCACCGCTGCCAGGGCTTCCGACCTTTCGGAATCCTCGTGGGAGAGCGCAATTGCCAGCTCGGCATCAGCTTCAGCCCTTAACAGCATGGAAGCGGCCTGCTCCTTCTTGTCCTGGGCAGCCAGCACCCTGGCCTTTTCCAGCGATTCCCTGGCAAGATTCAAATGCAGCGAGGCTTGCGGCACATCGGCTGCTCCAAGTTCCTCGGCAGCGCGGATTCCCGATGTGGATGCCTCTGTGCGCAGCGGAGTGCTTGCACATCCGGCAGCAATTGCAGCGACCACGATGGCCATGATGAAAATTGTGATTCCGACCTTTGACCTGTGTTTCATTGAATGCTCCTTTTAATAAAGCGGTTAACTGCTAAAATTTTCCTGATGCAGATGAAAAAAATGACTCCCGTCATTTAAAGAAAAACCAATTGGAGGCCGCGGCCTTTGGGTCATAGACCACGATGTCCTTTCTTTTTGACCGGGGAATCAGGGTGAAGGGATTTTTCAAGGCCCTGGCGGCCTCCGGCGGCTTGGCGGCTGCAGCCTGGGGTTTGTCCCGGAGTGTGGAAATCGCCATTTCGATATTGTCCACAATGGCCAATACCGAAAACGGCTTGCTGAAAAACGAGTGCCCGCCACGGGCAATGACTTCCTGGTGAATGGCAGCAGGGTCGTTCCCGGAAATGATTATGACCGGCAGCTTGGGGCGGCTGGCCTTGAACTCGCTCAAGAGATCCAGGCCGTTGCCATCCGGCAGGTCCACATCCACCACCGCTGCATCCAGGATACCCTGGAAATAAAACTTCATCCGCGCCTCGGCGCAGGTTCTGGCAACCAGAAACCGCCATTCTGGACGAATTTCACCCATGAACTGGGTTGTGACTTTTGCCAGCGTGGGGTGGTCATCCACAAACAACAGAGTAGTAGGCATGATTCTCTTCCTTTTTAATGGTCAATCCTTGGTTATTTCCTTGAAAGCGTGTTCTATATCCTGCAAGGCAGCCTCAATGGCGGTTTTGAAGTTTTCCCACTTTTCGCTGCCAGCAGCCTTAAACTCGTCAAACTTTGCCTGGGCCATGGCGCGCCTGGCCTTGAGGGTATCAATACGACTCTTAAGATCTCGCCTGGCCTGCATGCCGACCAACTCGTTTTTGGCCATGAACAGCAGCTTCTCGTCCCAGAGTCTGAGCTTCTCCTCCATCCTCTTTATGGCCTCCTCCATTTCAGATGCAGCGGATCCGTCCTGCATTTCCTCCGGAAATATCAAAAGCGTATTCGCATCCCCTTTTTCCTTGTTCGCGTGATTTGCCATAATCTTCATGAACTCCTTTTTTAAGCCACAAGCCAGATGACCATCCTCATGGCTGCTCCTGAATATTTCAGTGTTCTATATCAGGGAGTTATAATCCGTAACCCTGATTAACCACTGCCCCGGCTTACCCTCCCGGATGAACCCTTTTACCCGGACTGGTTCCCTCAAATGCCCAAAAAGGCGAGTCTCCACGGCATTGTGTTCAATAACGAAATCCAGCTCCATGTTTGTGGACAACAGGAGCGAGGTTGTTTTGAAACGCGCATCCAGTTCGTAAGGGACAACAATCCCTTCAATGGATACCTCTTCCCCCCTTGATCCTTCTTCCAGAATCAGATTTCGGTTTTTGTTCACGGCGTTTTTCCTTTTTGGAAAAGCTATGCCAATAGTTATTCACGAATCGTGCCATTTATTTAATTCATTGATATTTATAGATATTAACATTTTTAACTGCTTGTGGGCGTGATGATTCAGAACCCGCAGTTCCTAGTCCTCCAGCCGCTGGGGCCTTGATAAGGGAATTTTGGAGTAAATCTGGTAATTTTTCTGGTCAATTATTGTCGGGGGGGGCTTTCTTGTGGCGTAACAGGTTAAAAACGGTTAATGATTTTTTTTAAGCAGAAGGCAGGGAGAACAAGGGCGGGAAGAGAATCGGCATCCAAAAATCCGATAAAAATGTTTTGGGCCTTAAAGTTCCGATTTTTTCTTTCAAGCCTTTTGCCCGGAATCCTTCCGGCTTTGGAAAAAGCTGTCAAAAGCACTTCCCAGGCCCTTCTCCCTGCCTTTGGAAGGCCGTAAGTGCTGGCCGCACGGTGCGCTTAATTGCATTGATGTTCCATAAGTTTCAGGAAGTTATTTTGCCACTAGCTTATCAGGCACTCCTCTGGCCAGGTTGCAGAGCATTCTGGTTGCTGTTTTTTAAGATGCGGAATGAAATTTCTTCATTTTCACCCCTCATCAGAATACGGCTTTTTGGGGTGCAAATGATGTTGGTCGGGCCGCTCAACAATGCCTGTGCTGTTTTCACTGCATAAGGAATGTGAGGCGCGACGCGGGGGGATGCCGCGTCACGCCTTTGGCGGGGGGTGAAACGGGGAAAATAAGGAGGCATGGAATCGGAAACTAAAGGTTGGAGGCCTACTTTTGTTTTGGCCCCAAATGCTCTACTTGATCCCATGTTAGCAAAATAAGCTGCACAGACCGTGCCATGCATGAAACATATCTCCATTTCCGCCCTGATTATTCACCTGGAATAAGCGCAAAAAACAATATGCCATATAATATCATGTTGTTAGGCCCGGCTTCCATTTTTTTTCAAAACAACCACCGGCTTTTTTAAGGGCGCTGGAAGGTGTTGCACAAATTTTTGCTCTTTTAACTATCCAGATTTGTCTGATGACAGCCCAGGCACAGGAAGAAAGCGTGAAAAGACGGGCTGCATAAGGTTATTGATGAGGGAGCGCGCTGGAAGCAGCAAACAGTTTTTGGCGGAAATGGGGGGAAACAGGTAAAAGGATTAAACCGGTACCTCAAAGGCGGATAAGTTGATTCCTGACTTTAGAGTTCCGATTTTTTCCTGCGCGTCTTCCGGGATGAGTTTTTATATTTGCTTTTATCGATCTTATATTTGACCAGAAGTTTATGCATCTGCCTTACGCCAATTCCCGCAGCCAGCGAGGAAACATCAATTTTCCCCTTGTGTTCGGCCAACAACTGCTTGAGGTACTGGCGCTCTATGCTTTCAATCGCCCCCTGCCGCACCTCGGCCAGGGGCAGCGTTGTATTTAAATGAACCTGGGCTGTGCTGCCTCCGGAAAATATCTCGGAGGGAAAGCTCTCCGGCGTCAGCTCCGTGGATTGCTCAATGATGTAAGCCCGCTCGACCAGGTTTTCCAACTCGCGGATGTTCCCTGGCCAGGAGTATCTCCGCAAAGCCTTCATCACAGCGGGGTGGACCGAAAGAATTTTCTTATTATTGCCAATGTTGCGCGTTTCCAGGAACCCTTGCACAAGCAACGGCAAGTCCTCTATCCTTTCCCGAAGCGGCGGTATCTCAATGGGAAAAACATTCAGGCGGTAATAGAGGTCCTCCCGGAAACGGCCTTCCTCAATCGCAGCTTTGAGGTCCGAGTTGGACGCCGCGATTATCCGCACATCGGTTTTGATTGACGCGGTTCCGCCGACTCGTGAAAAAATTTTCTCCTGAAGTATCTGCAACAGTTTTATCTGGACTGACTGGGTTATGGTCCCGATTTCGTCCAGGAAAAGTGTCCCGCCCTCGGCTATTTCGAATTTGCCAAGTTTTTTGGCTACCGCGCCGGTGAATGCGCCTTTCTCATGGCCGAACAGCTCGCTCTCGATGAGGGTATCCGGAATGGCTCCGCAATGGACGCTGATGAACTGATTTTCGCTCCGGCTGCTGTGCCGGTGGATGAGCTTGGCCATTACACCCTTGCCGGTTCCTGTTTCTCCGGTCAGAAGGATGGAAGTCAGGGTCGGGGCCACCGACCGGATCTGATCAAAGACTTTTTGCATTATCGGGCTTTGGGTGTGCACAAGATGGCGGGATTCTGCTTTCCAGAAACGGTCGCGGAGGTATTGCAGCTCGAAGTTGGCTCTGGCGGCCTTGGCAACATTCTCATTGATAAGGCTGGCTCCGGAGATGGCTTCATTTAGCAGTTTGGTATTTTGCTGCAATTCATCCTCTGCCTCGCGCAGGCGCAGCATGATGGCTTCTCTTTCGCCGATAACCGCATCTGCCTCGCTCCGGCGGAGCGAATCGAGCTTCTCCAGCGACTGCCTGAACGCCTCGGTGTTAAGGTACAACTCATTCTCTGCTTCACGCAGGCGCAGCATGATGACCTCATGCTCGCCGATAACCGCATCTGCCTGGCCCAGCCGGAGGGTTTCAAGAATCTCGTTGGCCCGATTGAGCTGGTCTGCCATTTCCTGATAACTTAAGGGGGTAATTTTTTTCATTTCATACTTTTCCTATGGCAGCAGCAAAGCCATCACTGCACGGGTATCGTTAAGGTTTCCAAAAATGGTGGCGGGCGGGTTCGGGTCCATCCTGATGAGTGTCGGGGTAATCAGGATATTGTGCTCAACAGCCGCGTCCAGGTCATGAAACACATCTACAATCTCGATTGTGTGCCGATCGGGCAAGTGCTCCTGGCACAAAATCCGGAGGTTTTGCAGGGCAAGCACGGAATTGGGTTCATGGCCGGCCACAAACAGGATGAACCTGAAATGCCCGGCAGCTTTTTCCGAGGTCTTTTTCGCAGATGCCATCACTTCATCCCTCCTTTGGCAGGTGGGAGGGTTTACGCCGCCCTTTGGTCCTGTCCGTGCTTCGGATCATGGACCTGGCTTCCCGTCCGTTCTGGTACATGGCTTCATCAGCTTTCAAGGCTTCCAGCCTAAGTTCGCTCTTGAGTATCTCTGCCTCAAGAGTCAGTATGCTGGATTCCCTGGCAGCCTTCTTGATTGCGAGTTCGGCTTCTTTTTCCTTTATGTTCCTCTGGCGGCAGGAAATGGCGATTTGCTCCTTCATCTCCTGCTCCTGGCGGGCCGAGCCGGTTAGCACCCCGCCTTCTCCCACATAAACATCGGCAATGCTGATGCCCTGGCTTGTTATGATGAATTCGCGGTACTGGTTGGAATGCTGGCGGCCACGGGCCTTTACAACCAGCAGCATTCTGTTCATCTCGCCTCCGACATCTATGTAGCGCAGCGCCAGGACCGTGTCTGCAAAGGAGGAGATGTTGATTCCGCTGACATCCGACATGCTGTCGAGCCCTTCCAACTGGGCGGTGAGCAAGGTGGTGATGCCCATTTTCTTCAGAATGGTGACCAGGCGAATGGCAAAATCAAAGGCGGTCTGCTGCGATCCCATGCGTTGGGCCGAGGAGATGGCGTCAACAATCACATGGTCCGGCTTCAACTGATTCACAGCCTGAAGAATCCGATAGAGGTGAACATTGGCCCCGGCGGATTC
>JAGVAW010000253.1 GCA_020060085.1 Desulfobacterales bacterium | reverse complement strand
GGTACTGCTCAAAAAGCATGGCATTTTCAGGCGATACCCACGAGTTTGAATGTACCCCGTTGGTCACATGGGTTATGGGCACCTCCTCCTGGGGAATTTCCGGCCACAGGTGGGACCACATTTTGCGTGCGGTTTTGCCGTGCAGGTGGCTCACGCCGTTTATGTATTGAGCCATGCGAAGGGCAAGCACGAACATGGAAAGGGGGCTTTGTGAACCGCCGTTTTTTGCTTGGCCCCAGGAGAGAATTTCATCTGCACTCACACCTAAAGCTGACTCCAGGGGTGCAAGATAGGGGCGGGCAAGGTGTGCTGGAAATTCATCGTGTCCGGCAGCCACTGGCGTGTGGGTGGTGAAAATTGTTGTGCGGGGCACTATTTCCATCGCTGTTTCCAGGTCAACGCCGTGGGTTTTCATGCACACGGCAAGGCGCTCCAAGCTCACAAAGGCGCTGTGTCCCTCGTTCATGTGGACCACCGCCGGATGTATGCCCACAGCCTCCAGCGCCCGGAGGCCGCCAATGCCAAGTATAAGCTCCTGAACCATGCGGATTTCGCCCTCCGCATCATAAAGCCTGGCCGTGTATGTCCTGAAATCCGCCGGGTTTTCCATTAAGTTTGTGTCCAGCAGAAACAGGGGTACCCTTCCAACATTGACCTTCCACACAGCGGCATATATTTTGCCGCGCGGGCCTGAAACCGACACGGTTAATTCATTGCCCGAAGAATCCTTCACCCGGGTAACGGGCAGTTGGTATAGGTTTATCTCCGGGTATTCCTCTTGCTGCCAGCCCTCGTGATCCATGTATTGACGGAAATAGCCCTGACGGTACAAAAGCCCCACAGCCACAAGGGGAATGCCCATGTCCGAGGCAGCTTTCAGGTGGTCTCCGGCCAGAACCCCAAGGCCTCCGGCAAAGATGGGCAGGCTTTCGTGAATGCCAAATTCCATGGAAAAATACGCCACCGCACCGTGGGGCGTTTCAGGTTGATGGGCATGGGGCAGAATCTGCTGCTCGTAGCGTTGCCTCACCCGCTCAAGGTGCGCCAGAAAGCTCTTGTCAGCAGCAAGCCTGTCAAGGTTTTCCTGGGGTATGAGGGTGGCAAAGCGCAGGGGGTTTTCCCTCGCAGCCTCCCACAGGCCGGGGTTGACTCTGCGGAAAAGCTCTTTGGCGTCGTGCTGCCAGGACCACCAAAGGTTCTGGGAAAGGGTTTCCAGAAAGGCAAGGGGCTTTGGAACAGTCGGAAAAACCTGGAAGGTCTGAAAATTTCTCATGACAAAAAAGCCTTTTTGTTAACGCGCTCCGGGCAGGAGCTTTGGCAAATGAAACGGCAACCACAACCTGATGCAAAATTTCAGTATAGCACGGATTGAAATTGGAAAAAGACCGGATGATTATATTGGCGGAAAAAAATTACCTGCAAATCCCTGAATCCAAATCTTTTGCAGGCTCAAGGCGTATTTTAAGCCATCCGCAAAATTAAATTTTTGATTGCGACCAGGCGCGAAATTTTTCCAAAAGCCCAAATTCCAGCAAGGTTTGCAGCACCTGGGCCACAGGCAGCCCCTTTACATTGGTGTAGGATCCATCTATCCGGCTCACCAGAAAAGCCCCCTGGCCCTGAATGCCGTAGCCTCCGGCCTTGTCCAGAGGCTGGCCTGTGTCCACATACCAGTCAATGTCAGCAGGGCAGAGCTTGCAAAAGGTGACTTTTGTAACCACGGCCCGGCTTACTGTTTTGTTCCCGGCAGGCCAGGTTATGCAAAAGCCGGTGCATACCCTGTGGGTTTGGCCTGAAAGCAGGGCAAGCATCTGCCTTGCCTCATCTTTTGAGGCGGGTTTGCCCAAAATTCGCCCGTCTGTGCAAACAAGGGTATCTGCGCTCAACACACAGGCTTGCGGAAATTTTCTTGAAACCTCCATCGCCTTTCTTCCTGCCACAATGCAGGCCTTTTCCTCCAGGGAGCCTTCCTGGGGAAGGGTCTCATCCGCAGATGATTTAACCACATCAAAGACAAGCCCTGCTGCTTCCAGCATTCTTTTGCGGCGGGGCGATTGGGATGCCAGTATGAGGGGGCTTTCTTTCATGGGGCCTTTTCTAACAGAAGCGCCCTGTTTGGGCAAGATGCGCCCTTGACTGTAAGCAGGTTGAAGCACTATTTTATATAACAGAAACGATTCACGCTTACAGCCGAGGCACCAAACCCCGGCCTTTTGATCAATCATGGGGTTTTATCTGCCTGCGGCAAAAGCCCCTGCGTTTTATGGGCTTTGAAATGATTATGAAAAAGAATCCATCGTCCGATAAGGACCCTCTGCATAAAATCAGGCCCAACACCTGCGTATGGCTCACTGTGAGCGCCCCAAGAGATATTGACCAGAAGGGCGACATAAGAAAAAGCGTTGTGCTTGACAGGGTAGGCGAGAGGATTGCTGTTGAGCAGCCCGAAAAGCCGATTGCCAGGGATATGCTAAACAGCGTCATAAGCCTTTCCTGGCTGGAGCTTGGGGAAAGCGGCCATATACGGCGCAGGATGCTGGATGCCCACCTTGTGCAGATTGCGCCCTTTGCAATACGCGACCGCAAGACAACAGCCCTGTGGTTTGATGACCCTGTGCGCCTTTATTACGGCACCCTGCGCAGGGGCTTCAGGGTGGCTGTGCCGGAGCAGGCCGGGGCCTTTTTGCAGGCGCTGGATGCCTTTGGCAGGGATTTGGGCCTTGAACCCAGCTACCGCCTTGTGGACATAAGCCGTAGCGGTGCGCGCTTTGCTTGCAAAAAGTTCCAGCAAAGCCCCCACGGAAGCAGGCTGGACCCGGTTGCAGAGCTTAAGGTTGATGATTTGCTGCGCTGCCTTATTGCAGTTGGCGGCAAGGTTATTCTGCGCACTGATGCAATTGTGCGCACCAAACTTCTGCGCGGCAGCGGCCAGGACGAGGAGGTTCACCTGGGCCTGGAGTTTTTGAGCTACATACCCATTGGCGGCAGTGATGAAGAGGCAGAGCTTTTTGCGGAAAAGCACAGCCGGGTGATAGCAGTTTACATGGATCGCTTTCTGCGCATGAGCCGCTCGCGGGACAATGGCATATAAGCAATCAATTTAGGTTATCGAAAAGCTTAAAAATTACTTTGTGGCAGAAAACTTTTTTAACAAAAGTCCCCCCCGCAAAAAAAGTTTTGCAATTTGCTCCAAGGATAAACGCTGCTGCAATTCTTTCCCAATTCCAAATGTGGCAGCTATGACCTTGCCCCCTTGCCTAAACCCGCCCCTTTGTCTATAAACAAGAGAATATTTCAACTTACCTGGAGTCATCGTGTCCCTTCCCTTTCCGGAAAATATTGCCCAGGCTGTGGAGCAAAGAATCCAGGCCGATTCCTTGCTTGCCCCTTACCGCCAGGTTCTTGAAAGACGAATTTCAAAAACCAGTGATACCCTGCAACGGCTTGTGGGGCATAAGGAAACAGGCCTTGCAGACTTTGCCTCCGGCCACGAGTATTTCGGCCTGCATAAAACAGATTCCGGCTGGGTCTTTCGGGAGTGGGCGCCAAACGCCCTTTCCATCCATCTGTTGGGGGATTTTTCAAACTGGCAGCCCAATGATGCATTTGCCTTAAAAAGAATCAGCCAGGACGGAACCTGGGAGATTTTTCTTGAAAAGCAAGCCCTGCATCACGAAGCTCTTTACTGTTTGCATATAACCTGGCCTGGGGGGCAGGGCAGGCGCATACCTGCCTGGGCGCGGCGGGTGGTTCAGGATGAAAGGACACTTATCTTCAACGCCCAGGTGTGGAAGCCTGAATCGCCCTATATCTGGAATCACTCTCGTCCGGCAAGTACCGATGGGCCTTTGCTCATTTACGAGGCCCATGTGGGCATGGCCCAGGAGGCTCAAGGCATTGGCAGCTTTCGGCAATTTGCTGATACCGTTCTGCCCAGAGTGAAAGAAGGGGGTTACAACGCAATCCAGCTCATGGCCGTTGCCGAGCACCCCTACTATGCGTCCTTTGGCTACCAGGTGGCCAATTTCTTTGCCTGCTCATCGCGCTTTGGCACGCCCGAAGAGCTAAAGGCCCTGGTGGATAAGGCTCACGGCCTGGGCATAATGGTTTTTATGGATCTGGTGCATTCCCATGCTGTCAACAACGAGAACGAAGGCCTTTCTCGCTTTGACGGGACGGAGCATCAGTATTTTCATCAAGGGGCGCGGGGCCGTCACGAGGCCTGGAACTCAAGGCTTTTCGATTACGCCAAGCCCCAGGTTCTGCACTTTCTTTTGTCCAACTGCCGGTTCTGGCTGGATGAATACCGCATTGACGGCTTCCGCTTTGACGGTGTTACCAGCATGATCTACCTGCACCACGGCCTGGGCAGGGCCTTCACCAAATATGACGAGTACTTCAATTCCTCTGTGGATGAGGACGCCCTTGCCTATCTATCCCTTGCCAATGCCCTTGTGCACGAGGTCTGCCCCGGTGCGCTCACCATTGCCGAGGATGTTAGCGGGATGCCAGGCCTTGCCGTGCCTGTTGAACAGGGCGGAACCGGCTTTGATTTTCGCTTTGCAATGGGCCTGCCCGATTACTGGATAAAGCTCACAAAGGATACGCCTGATGAGGCCTGGCCCACAGGGGAGTTGTGGCACGAGCTTAACAACCGCAGGCATGATGAAAAAAGCATAAGCTATGCCGAAAGCCATGACCAGGCCCTTGTGGGAGATCAGACGCTTATCTTCCGGCTTATAGGCGCTGATATATACGAGAAGATGAGTGTGCTGGATCAATCCTTGAAGGTGGATCGCGGCATTGCCCTGCACAAGATGATTCGCCTTGCCACCCTGGCAACAGCAGGCCACGGATACCTCAATTTCATGGGCAATGAGTTCGGACACCCGGAGTGGATTGACTTTCCCCGCCAGGGAAATAACTGGTCTTACCAATATGCCCGCCGCCAGTGGAGCCTTGCTAATGACGGGCTTTTAAGATACCGGCATCTTGATGAATTTGACCGGGCAATGCTGGCCCTTGCAAGAAAAAATGGCTTTCCTGACGGACGGTTTGCCTATCTGCTTCTGGAGGACAATTCTGCAAAGGTGCTGGCCTTTTTGCGGGCAGGGCTGATTTTTGCCTTCAACTTTCACCCGGAAAAATCGCATCAGCACTTCAAAATCCCTGCCCCGCCCGGAGACTACAAGGTTGTCCTGGATACTGACGAAACTGTTTTCGGCGGCTTTGGCAGGCAGGATACAGGCCTTGTCCACCACTGCCTCACCGATGACATTCACCGCCATTATTTGAGCCTGTATCTGCCAACCCGCACTTCTGTAGTTCTAGAGGCGGCCCCAGGAAAACGATAGCTGCGTTGCGCTTCGCCGTGCAGGAACTCGATGTACAATAAGTACACCTCGTTCCTGCCCGGCTCGCGCGCCTTGCTATCCTTTCCCTGGACCCGCCCTGCACGCTTGTGGTTAAAAAGAAAAAACAAAATTCCTGATGCCTTCGTCCTTGATTCGACAGCCCTGCAAGCCAAAGCCCACGCTACCACCTGGAACCGCCCTGTACACTTGTGGTTGAAGGGGCAAAGGCAATTTTTAACCACGAAAAACACGAAAAAAGAAATGGGAAAAAGGCATCATTGGCGCAGGGGATTGGAAACCACGCCCATAGGCCGTCATACCCGCGAATGCGGGTATCCAGAATAAAAAGGATTGTTGACCGGGTGGCACTGGCAACAAGTTGCCAGATTCCTAGGCTGGGCTATTTAAATCCGGCAATTTAAGGATGTTGGAAGGCAAATCCCCTTTTCCGGATTTTTAAAAGCCCAACAATAACAGAGCCTAGTTCGACCCGGGTTTAAAAATGCGCTTTAGCAAGGGCTTTTGAGGCTGATCGGGTTGAGGAAGCTCTAGTCGGCTGCATATCCGGCACTCCAGCTCATACTCGGAAATGTTATTGCCCTCCACCACTATTTCATCATCAATCATAACCGCCGGAGCCACCGGCAGCTCAAGTTCAAAGTATTCATCTGTCTGATATTGGGCTTTTGGCTTTGATACAACTTCAATATTTACGGGATATTTTTTGCCCAGCCTGGGCATAATCTGTTTGAAGTTCTTTCAAGGCTTGCCGTTTGGTTCGTTTAGAAAAAAACGAAGTCTTAACATATCTGCTCCCAATCATTGGCTGTTGTGGTAAAGGATTCTCATGCGCTCCAAAAATTTGTCCGGCGCAAGATAATCCACGAGCCTCAAGCTTTCATTCTCCTGCCCCTGGCTGTTCAAGAAAACAACTGTGGGCACTCCCTTTACGCCGTATTTTTCTACAAGTTCTTCATGTTGAGGATTATTGCCACGGGTGAGATCCACCTTGATCATCACAAAATTTTCCTTTGCTTCCCTCACCACCCCTGGGTCATGGAAGGTCTTGCTCTCCAGTTCGCGGCAGGGGGCGCACCAGTCTGCATAAAAATCCACTATTATTGGTTTTTCCTGCTGTTTTGCAGTTTGGAAAGTCTGCTCGGAGTATGGCAGCCATTCAATGCCAGGGCCTCTGACCGCCCATGAAGCGCCCCAATAGGCCGCCACCGCAAAGCAGGCAAGGCCGACAAGGGTTTTGATCCACGGAAAGGCCTTAAAGCTTGCTTGGCTTCTGTCGAGCCAGCCCAGATGAAGCCCGGCTGCCGCTGCCACTGCCACTGGCAGGGCAATCCGCAGAAAACCTGGCAGCACAGGCCTGATGAAATAAACGGCCATGCCAACAAGAACCCAGCCCATGAATCTGCGAACCCAGATCATCCAGCCTCCGGCTCTGGGCAGCTTCTGCAACTGGCCGGAAAACATGGCAAGCAGAAACAGGGGCAGGCCAAGCCCCAGGCTTAAAAAGAAAAAAACAAGGAAACCAACCCAGGGACTGCCGGTTGCGGCAACCCAGGCAAGCAGGCCAAGCACAAATGGGCCTATGCACGGTGCTGCAACCACGCCAAGGGTAAGGCCCATGAAAAGGCTTCCAAAATAGCCCGAATAGGTTTTATTGGCAGCCTGGGTCAAAAAGGATGGCATACGCAGTTCCCAAAAGCCAAACAGGCTTGAGGCAAAAACAAGCAGAACGCCTGAAACAAGCATCAAGACAAAGGCATTCTGAAGCAGTGCGCCCATAAGACTGCCGGTGAATGCGGCTGCAACCCCCAGAATGGAGTTGGTCAAGGCCAGCCCTCCCAGGTAGCAAAGCCCGTGAGCAAGAAGCTTTGCCTGCCCGGGTTCACCCTGCGCAACCCGCCCGCCGAAATACGAAACCGTGATGGGAATCATGGGATAAACGCAAGGGGTGAGATTAAGCGCAAGGCCGCCCAAAAATACACCAGCCAGAATCCACAGGGCGCCCCAACCTGCAAAGGCCCGTCTGCCAGTCGCGCCCTCCGACCCGGTTGCCAGGGGAGGTATATCTGCAACTTTTGTTTGTGTGGGCAGGCCCCTTTCCTTCCAGTCCGGAAGACCCAAAGGGTCGCGAAAGGCATTCTCATAACCAAGCTTTACGGCCACCCTGGCCGCCGAGTCGCTGCGGACTCATGCCATTCCATCTCAATAAAAAACTATTTTCCGCTTTTTGTCTGGACCCAGAAAATCTTCCAGCTTTGAGGCCTTTCTCCATCTGGCCCACCATGTTGGCTCCATAGGAAAATTTACAGCCCCTTGTATATGGCCGGACCTGTATTCCCATTCCTGGCGGGTATCAACAAGCAGAAGACCCTCAAAATTGTCAGCATAAAGATCCGCCACCTCATCCGTGGTCAAAATCCGGTAGCCTCCGGATTCTGCCTCTTTCAACACATCCTGCCAGGAGGCTTCTGTTACAGGGGCCGGGTGGTTGATACTCCAGACAATGCCCACAGTCAGAATTACCGTGAGCAAGGCAAAAAGAGGGAAGAATTTCTTTTCCATGGCAACCCCTGCTGCCGTTAGAGTTTTTCCGATAAAAAAGCGTCCAGCAAGGCTTTGTCCGTGGCTGTTGCCAGAGGCAGGGCTGCATTTTCAAAAAATACGCTTGTGGAGCTTAAAATCCTAAAGTCCTTTGCCTTGGCCGAATCGTTGGTGTGAATTTCAAGCTCAAGGCGATCCGCATATTTTTTCTTCATCTCCTTGGCTATGCCTATAGCCTTTTGGCATGAGACTCAAACTGGATTGCCGCTGTGAAAAACAATAAGCTTTGCCATGATACTCCTCTTGGAATTTTGCGGGTTCGGGTTTGTTGAAAACCGCCGCTGCTTCTATTGTGCTGCCATCAGTTTCAGCCTTTGCGCCCGGCAGTTTGAAAAAGCCCTTCTTAACGACTGTTTTTGCCTTTGCCCGGCTTTCCCCATACCGGATCATTGCCAAATCTTTCATGCCACCATTGCTCCGGGGAAAGGGTTTCATTAACAGCTTCCCTGGAAAATGAGTAAGGGTATAGTCGGCAATATTCCGTGAGCACCCTGTAGGCCTCGATAATGGCAAGAGTCATTTCATTGCTCTTTTGGCATTCACCTTGGGCCTTGTCCGGGTGCCACTTTTCAAGAAGAAGCCTGTATTGAGCCTTTATGAGCGCCATTGTGGCTTTTTCGGGCAGGTTCAAGAGCTTTCTTGCCTGGTTATTCTGTCGTATTGATTCATTGTTCAAGGCTTTTAGGGTGTTGATTGTTTGAGCTTGGTAAGCAGAAAGGATGCACCCCTTACCGATAAGCCAAGTTTTTCGGCAAGTTGTTGGGGTGTAAGCTCGCCATGCTTTTCCAGAATGGAGCCGGCTTCGGATTCAAGCTCTTCGAGCCAGTCTTCAAAAAGCACAAGCAGGCCCGGTTCAGCTATGGCCATAAGCTGCTCGGACCGGGAAACCTTTTCCACAAGGCTCTGGCACATTTTTGTCGGGTCGACACCTTCGCCCATGCATTCGGCAAGTCACAAATGAACCATGCTGGAAATCTTGTCCTTGCCCGACTTGTCAATCAGGCCCATCATAAAGCTGTATTTTGTTTCGTCATCCAGATTCCTGAAAAGCTCTCTTATGACGCTGGAAATTGCCTCCAGAGCCTTATCCGGCTCCATATGAGCAATGGATTTGCTTATGGATTCCATGGAAACAGGTTCAATCCTCATCTTTTAGAATGTTTTTCAGATGTCAGAAGGCCGGACGCCACATCCCCCAAAATCCTTAACGCATCCAGTATGCGTTGATCTGAAAGCCTGTAATAGACAAAAGGGCCTTTGCGCTCCACACAGACAAGAAGGCATCGCCTCAACTCCTTCAGATGATGGGAAACAAGGGGTTGGGAGATGCCCAGCGACTCGACTATTGACGAAACCGATCTGGGTTTTTCGCAAACCAGAAGAAGAATTTTAAGACGATTTGTATCTGAAAGGCTTTTGGCAAGAAAAGCTGCGCCTTTAACCTTATCATCGTTGAATGCCAAATTTTTTGCTCCGGCAGCTTTTATGCCTGTTTTTAAGGACAGCAACATTTAGCATCACCATCATATAAATGACTATTTATATGATGGCAGGCCTTGCTGTCAACCCGGAACCATAAAAAAAGGCTGCACCGAAAAGGATATTCCTCTCCGGCGCAGCCTTAAATTTTCATCCGAAGCCCGGCAGAAAAACACCG
>JAGVAW010000139.1 GCA_020060085.1 Desulfobacterales bacterium | reverse complement strand
GGTGAGATAGGCAATGGACCCGACAGCAGCCAGAATCATGATGAACATCAGCCCCACCACCAGGACAAGGCCCTTGTCGCGGCGCGCCAAAAGAGGCCTGGCAGGGGCGCAAAAAAGCCTTTTAGTAAAAAGTTGTCCGATATTGGCGAGTTGCTTTTTCATGGCGACCCCCTTTGCAAAAATGGCACCCGGTTATTTTGCACGGGCTATTTAAGGCCTGTTTGTCTGCCGTTATTTCCGGCACTTAACAAGGCAACAGACCAAAGCCCTTTAAATGGCGGCCTTTTTATAATGGCTCAACTGCAAGCCCAAAGGCTTTTGTCAAGGCCGCCCCGGCGTTTGGCGGGCCAAAAAAAGGTTGCGTTATAGCTCACGGAAGGCGGGTAAAGGGCACACCTGCAAACGATTGACAACCCGTTAGTCCATAAGCCCCGGACCCCCCGTGGCGTGCGCGTGGCAAAGGGTTGCGTCCTGAAAGGAGCTTAAAGGCCCTCAATTTCCGTGATCAGTGCAGGTTGGCAACTCTTGTTAACCGTTGCTCCCTGTTCCTTTTTTCAGGAATCGCACCCCGGCGTTATCTGGCTGCGCTCCCAAGGACAAAACAACTGCTTGTCATTCTTGCCCTTTAAAATCATTATAAACATCATTACTCCCTTTTACAATGGTAATTAAGCGCAAAATTATGATATGCATTATGATTAATAAGTGAAAAATTTCACATTTTTGTTCTGTGCAGGGCATCTGAAGGGGATTTCTCCCTGAAAAGCATTTTATGCAGGCTTTTTCTGATACTTATAAGAGGCTGTTTTGCCATGAAAATCGGAGCAATGAACAATCCGGCATTGCCCGTGGAAGCCGAAGTTAACAGAATCGGCAGGGCGGGCTTTGCATTTGTGGATCTCACAATGGAAGGCCCGGCTGCAACTTCTTTTGATGCAAAGGCGGTGAAGAGCCTTTTGGAGAAGCACAATCTGAACATAGTGGGGCACACGGACCCCGTGCTTCCCTGGGCCTATCCTTTGGAGGGGGTAAGGCTTGCCTGTTTTGACGAGCTTTGCCGCTGCGCGGATATTTTTGCCGATCTTGGGGCCAAAATCATGAATATTCACCCCTGCTACCAGGCCCCGCCTGCTGCAAAGGGAAAAATTGTTGAATACAACGCCGCGGCAATTGCCCCCATTGCAGAGGCAGCCGCTAAAAGGGGGCTGGTGCTGGCCCTGGAGAATTTTCTTCCTCCATTTGCAAGTGTGGAGACCTTCGGCCTGCTCTTTGAGGCAGCCCCGGCCCTGAAGCTTCACCTTGACACAGGCCACTGCAATTTGGGCGGGGACAGTGCTGGGGCCTTCTGCCGGGCTTTTGGAGACAGGCTTGTTCATGTTCACTGCTCGGACAACCGGGGCCGATTTGACGACCACATACCTTTAGGCGCCGGAGCCATTGACTGGGGGCAGGTTGTGGGGGCGCTGCAACAGGCCTCCTACAATGGCACTGTCACACTTGAGATTTTTTGCGGAGATGCAGACATGGGGGCAATTTACCTTGAGCAAAACAAAAAATATTTCACACAGCTCTGGGAGAGGGCAAAAAGCCATTCCTCCTTGACCAGGGAAGCTTATTAGGGTAAAATGTTTTTTAAAGCATAACGCCTGTTTGTTCTGGATAATCCCACTTCAAAAAAGGAGAAAGCCATGCAATCCTTCATCAAGTCCCCTGTTACAAAGCATCTGGCGCTGTTGGTTGCAACGCTCATGTTCATGCTTGGGGCAGCCCCCAGGGTGGATGCCGCCATGATAAACTCCATGCAGTCTTTGGATGGCGCGCGCGCCCAGGATGTTGACACCATTCGCCAGGCCCTTGAAAACAAGCAGGTTGAGGCCCGTTTGAGCGCTCTTGGCTACTCCCAGGAGGAGATTGCCCAGAAGTTGGACCGCCTTTCCGATGAAGAGGTTTCCTTTCTTGCCTCCCAGATTGACCGGGTGAATGCAGGCAGCAGTGCTTTGGGCTCCGTGCTCGTTGTGCTGGCCATCATCCTTGTGGTCATACTCATCTTGCAGCTTTCAGGTAAGGCAGTGTCGGTTAAATAAGAAGCCTTGCTGTCCATAAATTTTGGTGTGCCATTTTTTGCTTTTGCATGGGCCTTAAAGGCCAAAAAGCCCTGTATGCGCCCCTGTCTTGTCGAGCGGCCCATGTTGTCAGCACAAAGACATCCCAAAGGGCGCAGGTTCGGATATTTCCGGCTCTGCGCCCTTGCTGTTGCCCTCTGCCTTTCATCTTTGGGCTGCGCCCAAAAAAATCTGCCTTCGACTTCTGTTGACCTGCCCATTGGCTCCTGCCTTATTCCGGGCGTGCCATTTTTTGCCCAGGACCCTTTTCATTGCGGGCCTGCAAGCATGGCCGGGGTTTTGGGATATTTCGGGCTTTATATTGCCCCGGAGCAGATTGCACGGGATCTGAATTTGAGGCCCAAAACCGGCACACCCACAGTGGAGCTTGCCCCCTATTTTAGGGACAGGGGTTTTGATGCCCGCATGATGGAGGGAAGCCCCAAGCTTCTTGCCCTGGCCTGCCAGCACAAGGTTCCGCTTGTTCTGATGCTGGATTTGGGAATTGGCAGGATTAAAAGGCCCCACTTTGCAGTTTTTATCGGCATGGATGACAAAGGCGTGATTTTGAACTCCGGTGCAGATAAGGCCCTTTCCGTGTCCTGGCAGAGATTTTTATCCCAATGGGAGCGGGCCGGGCACTTCACCCTTTGGGCAGAGCCGCTGCCAGGGCAAAACAGCCCGGAGCAAAAGCCATGATCAAAACCTGGGTTTCTTCCCTTAAACAAATGCGCTCATGTTTTTTTATCATTGCGCTTTTGGCCTGCTCTTCATGCGCCCTGCCCGGCATTGTGATTTATGATGACCCCCTCTCTGCAAAGGAGCACCTTATGCTTGGGGCAGCCTACGAGCAGGAGGGCCGTTTGGACCTTGCAGAGGCCCAGTACAAAAGGGCGGCCCGTAAGGAGCCTTTGGCCCACCTTTTTCTGGGCAATGTCTTCTTTGCGCGGAAGGACTATAACAAGGCGGAAAAACACTACAAAACAGCCGTAAGAAAGCTGCCGAACCACCCGGACCCGGCCAACAACCTTGCCTTTTTATACTGCACACTGTCCAAAAACCTTGAAAAGGCAAAGGCCCTGGCCCAAAAAGCCATAAAACTGGCCCCAAAAGACAACCTTGACCCCTACCTGCACACCGCCGGGTGCATAGAAAAAAAACTTGCAGAGCAATGAGCTGCCCTGCCTTGTGCTTCCGGCCTGCCGGGCAGCCTTTCCTCCCAGGTATTTTGCACAATATATTGTATCATCAGGATAAAATTCTACTTCCCCTTGTGTAATTTTCCTTTACAAGCTCCCTTTTCCCTGGTATAAAATTACAAGTAAATCCTTTAAATGCGCAAAGAGAGTTGCCGTTTACGAGAAATCGGAGCGTTTTGCCAGATGCGGCTAAAGAAGCTTGACATATGCGGGTTCAAATCCTTCCCCGAAAAGACAACCATCCATTTCACGGAGGGTATTTCCGCCATTGTTGGCCCTAACGGCTGCGGCAAGAGCAACATTGTTGATGCCATCTGCTGGGTCACGGGCGAGCAGAGCGTTAAGAACCTGCGCGGCAAGGCAATGGAGGATGTCATATTTGCAGGTGCTTCCAACAAGCCCTCCATGAACATGGCCGAAGTCAGCATCACCTTTGCAAACAACAACGGCTCCACCCCGGAGCAGTACTCCAAGTTTTCGGAAATCCAGATAACAAGAAAGCTTTTCCGCTCCGGCGAGTCGGGCTATTTTATCAACAAGCAGCCCTGCCGCCTGAAGGACATAACACATCTGCTGGCAGGCAGCGGTGTGGGGGCCAGGGCCTATTCGGTCATCCAGCAGGGCAACATAGGCGCCATCACCGAGGCAGGCCCGGAAGAGCGCAGGGTTTTCATTGAGGAGGCGGCAGGCGTCACCCGTTACAAGGCCCGCAAAAGGGAGGCCCAGCTCAAAATAAAATCCACCACACAGAACCTTCTGCGGGTCAAGGACATTATCCTTGAGGTGGAGCGCAACCTGGAATCCACCCGCCGTCAGGCCCGCAAGGCCGAGCATTACAAGCTGTTGGCCCAAAAAGCTTCAAGCCTTGAAGCGGCTCTCTATGCCCACGAGTTCGACCGTTTTTGCGCGACCATAACCGCCCTGGAAGCAAAAAAGCTGGAGCTAAATGATTTAAGCCTCTCCCGTCAGACCCTGCTGGCCCAAATTTCGGCCCGGACAGCAGAGCTTTCAGAGCAACTGGCGCGCTTGAATGATGAATTGTCCGCCCAAAAGGATAGCCTGCATGCTCTCACCCGCAGGACAGACCGCATGGAAAGCGATCTGGCCCATAAAAAAAGCGAGAAGATTCGGCTGGAGCAGGAGGCGGATGCCCTAACCCGACAGAAGGAGGCCCTGGCGCAAAAGCAGGCCCAGATTGCAAAGGAAAAGCAGGATATTTTAAAAAACCGCGATGAGGCAAAGGCCCAGCTTGATGAGGTTGCGGAAACCATTCTCCAGGCCCAGGCTCTTGTGCGTAGGACAAAGGAAAAGCACAATGAGCTGAACCTTGCCCTGGAAGGCAAAAAGAAGAAATACATGAATCTGGCGGCAGACCAGGCCCGCTATGATTCCAATTTCCAGAGCGCCAGCACCAGCAAGGCCCAGATTCGCCGCCAGATAAGGATAAAGGGCGAGGAGGCGCAGCTTGCCAGTCAGCGCATTGAGCAGGCCCGCCAGGAACTTGAAAAGGCAGGCCAAAGGGTTGGGGCCGTTGAAGCCCGCAGGGCGGATGTGGAGGAAAAAATAGTTGGCGTGGAAGGCCGCCTTGAAGAGGTCCGCCTTGAACTGAAGGCCCAGGTGGCCCTGGTTCACGGCCTGGATCTTGAGCGGGGCAGGGTAAAAAGCCAGCTTTCCACCCTAAAGCGCATGGAGCAGAACTACGAGTGGTTCAAAGACGGAGTAAGGGCCATATTAAAGGAGCGGGATGCAGCAGCCGGGCAGGAAAAGCCGGATTCAGCTTCCTGGGGCGCAAAGGTCAGCGGCCTTGTGGCCGAGCTTATTGAGCCTCATCCGGGTTATGAGCAGGCTGTGGAGGCGGCTTTAGGCCCGGCCCTTGAATTTGTTGTGATGGAGGACTGCCAGGCCGGCCTTGATGCAATGGATCAATTGGCTGTTTCCGGCGGGGGCAGAGCGGGCTTTATCCCCAAACCCTGGGCGCAAAGCTTTGCTGCCCAAGCCAAAAAGGAGCCAAACAGCCTGCTTGCCCATGTGAATGCGGCTCCGGGCTGTGAAAGCCTTGCAGAGAGCCTTTTAGGCGGCGTGTTTGTTGCCGACAACCGCCAGCAGGCCCTTGAAATGCACCAAAGGGGCATAAACGGGCATCTGCTTGTTACGCAAGATGGCGGCTTTATTGCCTCAGGCCTTTATCTTACCGGCGGCGCAGCAGAATCCCGGCCCGGCATCCTTGCCCAGAAGGGCAAAATAAAGGAGCTTGCCAGCAGGCTGGAAAAAATCGAGGCTGATCTGGCCCTTGGCCGTGAAAAGCAGACTGCATTAGAGCAGAATATGCGCTCTCTTGATAATGAGCTTACCCGCCTTTTGGAAGCGCGCCGCAGTTTAGGATCAGAGGAAATGGAGGCCCAAAAGTCGTTGAGCCGGGCAGGGGAGGAGGACAAGCTTGCCCGCCGCCACCATGAAATCCTTTTGCTTGAGCAGGATAGGCTTGCCGGGGAAGAGGATGACGCAGATCGGGAAATGGCCAAGTACAAGGAATTGATTGCCCAGGTGGAGG
>JAGVAW010000151.1 GCA_020060085.1 Desulfobacterales bacterium | reverse complement strand
GCCTGTTTGCCGTCATTCCATTGGGCCACTGGCCGCAGGTAGCCCACAACCCTGGAGTAAACCTCTGTCTGTGCGCCGCAGGTGGGGCAGATTTGCTGCTCGCCAGCGATGTAGCCGTGGGACGGGCACACGGAGAAGGTTGGCGTGATGGTGATGTAGGGCATTTTGTAGCCGGAGGTGACCTTGCGCACCAGGCTTTTTACTGCTCCGGGGTCTGCCACCTGCTCGCCCAAAAAGATGTGCAGCACGGTTCCGCCCGTGTAGCGGGTCTGGAGTTCGTCTTGCAGCTCAAGGGTTTCAAAGAGGTCGTCCGTGTAATCCACAGGAAGCTGGGTGGAATTGGTGTAGAAGGGGGCAGCGCCGCCTGCCAGATTTTGTTCATTGGCGCAGAGAATTCCCGGATAGCGGCCTTTATCTGACCTTGCCAGCCGAAAGCTTGTGCCCTCGCCGGGGGTGGCTTCCAGGTTGAACATTTCTCCGGTTTCTTCTTGCAGGGCGGCAAGGCGGTTACGCATGTGCTCCATTACCCTCAAGGCAAAAGCCTGGCCTCTTGGCGTGCCTATTCCCTCGCCAAAAAGGTTAAGGCAGGCCTCGTTCATGCCGATTATGCCAATGGTGCCAAAGTGGTTGAACCAGTATTTGTCGAAGCGCTCCTTAATTTTGCGCAAATAGAACTTGGAGTAGGGGTAGAGATCCTTGTCCGTGAATATCTCCAGCACCTTGCGCTTTATGGAAAGGCTTTTGGCCGCAATTTCCACAAGGGAGTCAATGCGGGCCAGAAATTCCTTTTCATCCTGGGCAATGAAACCCACCCTGGGCAGATTGAGGGTGACAACGCCAATGGAGCCGGTGAGTGGGTAGGCTCCAAAAAGGCCTCCTCCGCGCTTTTGCAGCTCCCTATTGTCCAGGCGCAGGCGGCAGCACATGGAGCGGGCGTCTTCCGGGCTCATGTCGGAATTGACAAAGTTTGAGAAGTAGGGAATGCCGTACTTGCCGGTCATCTGCCACACAGGCTCAAGGGTCTTGTTGTCCCAGTCAAAATCCGGGGTGATGTTGTAGGTGGGTATGGGGAAGGTGAATACCCGGCCTTTGGCGTCTCCCTCCATCATCACCTGGGCGAAAGCCCTGTTTATGCGATCCATCTCCTCCTGAAACATTTTGTATGTGTCGGTTTCGTGGTGGCGGCCTCCTATGATGACCGGCTGATCGCGCATATTGTTGGGGACAACCAGATCCATTGTTATGTTGGTGAAGGGGGTCTGAAAGCCCACGCGGGTGGGTATGTTGATGTTGAACACAAACTCCTGGAGCGCCTGCTTGACCTGGGTGTCGGACATATTGTCCAGGCGCACAAAGGGAGCAAGCAGGGTGTCGAAGTGGGAAAGGGCCTGGGCGCCGGCAGCCTCGCCCTGGAGCGTGTAGAAGAAGTTGACGATCTGGCCAAGCGCGCTCCTAAAATGCTTGGGCGGAGAGCTTTCCACCTTTCCTGCAACTCCCTTGAAGCCTTCAAGGAGAAGGTCCTCCAAATCCCAGCCCACGCAGTACACCGAGAGAAGGGCCAGGTCATGGATGTGCATATCTCCGCCCTTGTGGGCGTCCCGCACTTCAGGGGGATAAATCTTGTTGAGCCAGTATTCGCTTGTTATGTCTGATGAAATATAGTTGTTCAGGCCCTGGAGGGAATAGCTCATGTTGCTGTTTTCCTTGACCTTCCAGTCCAGTTTGTCAATGTAGTGATCCACAAGGTCAACCCGAAAGCCGGTTGATATGTTGCGGATTTGGGCGTGCTGCTCCCGGTAAAGGATGTAGGACTTGGCGCTCTTGTAGAAAGGTGAGTCAAGAAGCACCCTTTCAACAATGTCCTGAACCTCCTCCACATGGGGAATTGGCCCAAGCTGAAGGTCATGGGCCAGGGTAAGAACCTTCAGGGTGAGCTTCTTGGCCTCGCGATCGGTAAACTCGCCCGTGGCGCGGCCTGCTGCTGCAATTGCAAAGGTTATTTTGGAGGCATCAAAGGGAACAACCCGATCATCTCTTTTTTTAATCTGCTCGAACATGAAAACCTCGCTGCCGCAAATGTGTGTTGGGTTAATAGGCTGAAACTTATATGAAAAAAGGACTTTTCAAGGGAAAAGCAAATCCATTGCGCAAGTGCGCCGGGAAATTTTTTGAAGAGAAAAAGAAAACATAAAGACAAAAAAACTTCTGCCCGCTTTTTTTAACCGGCAGAAAAGAATTAGGCCTGTCAGGGAGGCACAAAAAGGAAAAAACCAATGAGCTGGAAGCAACTTGCCTTAAATTTTTGAATCCCCCCAGGGCAGGCTCAATTTGTTTAGTACTTAAGAAGTATGATGCCACTATATATTGTAGAAGTCAAGGAAAAAATGCAGATATATGGTATATTTTTGCTTGCAGAGGCCAAAGCCTTGGCCTGCGGGCCTTGCCGCTTTTCCCAGAAACCTGCTCAAGAAAAGCGGCAAGGCGCGGATGAATTTTGGGTTGTTAAGGTTGCAGGCTGTTGACAAAGCAGCCACCACCGCCGCTATCGGTTGCGCCGCCTGTTACCTGGCGGGGGGGAGGAGGCGTGTTATCTGCCGGGTTGACAATGGAAAAAAGACCCACCTCAATCCATTTGGCCGGATCGCCGACAGGGTCATTGGCATCAAGCTGCTGTGAAATGCGCAGCACAGCATTATTGGTGATTTCACCCTCCGCCTTCCATATAAAAAGGCCTGTATTGGGTGATGGATTTGGAGTGTTGATGCGGGAGAAAGTTTTGCCCCCATCCCGCGAAAGGCGGATAAGAATTTGGGGATCATTGCCCGCGGGGTTTTCAGGGGCATCAAAAGCCTGCGGCCCGACCGGCCACCTTATTTCCACATCCTCGCCTTTTGTCAATACTCCTCCCTGGGCGGGGAAAATAATTGCATCCGGGGCCAAAGGGCCTGAATAGCCGCCGCGCACAGGCCTTACAAAATACAACTCCGTTTTGGCGCGGGATTCAGCTCGCCCGTAATCAATATTTATACGCCAGGCCTCATCAGGTTTTAAAGCGTTTGTTGTGGAGCTCCAGAAGCGGGCGTTTTCTTCATCCGGGAGGGGGAAAGAATCCAAGTCGCTCAAGGGAACAGTTCTATAGTTCAGTATGCTTTGCATTTCATTGCGGCTTGGCATCCGCCAGTCATTAAATCCGGCATATCCTGCTGTGGCAACTGCCTGGCAAAATGCCAGAGCCTCCTGCCAGGTCCTTTTGGTGTTAAGCTGGGCCAAAGCAGCATTATTTACGGGTGCATCAGGATTTTCGGGGTCGGCCCCCATCGGCGTCCACCACATAAGGCCGCTGTCAATGTCTGTTGTGGTTCTGTCTTCAGGCGGGACATCATCATTTCCCGTAAAACCCCCGCTGTGGGGGGCCATGGTCCCCCGCACCGCCCGGACAAAGAACTCGCTGGCCTTGTCCCATTCAAGAATAATGCCCGCGCCGTATTGCTCATTGGGGTTGGTATGGCCAAAGCGCACTCGCCAGGCCTTGCTTTTGTCATCCTCGGTATCTGCAAAAAAGGTTGTTGCGGTCCAGTAGGGGGCGATTGCTGCGTTGGGAAAATAAGCCTGCTTTATGGCAGGATGGCTGCCGTCTGAAAGGATCAAGGTGGCAAGCTCGGCGACTGTGGGCAGGCGCCAGTCGGTAAAGCCGCCGTAACCGACTGCATTTAAGGCCGCTATGAAGGCTTGCGTATTGAAGCTGTTGT
>JAGVAW010000332.1 GCA_020060085.1 Desulfobacterales bacterium | reverse complement strand
GGTGGTGCGCCCAACCACTATGGCAGCTTCAAGCGGCATCTTGGCAAGACAGGCAGGTCCTATCCCATTGTAAGAAGCGGCCACCTGACAGATATCTATACGCCCCAGCGGCTTGTCTGCGATTACCTGAAGCGGTTAAAGGAGCTTGTCTGGGAGAAAAGCGGCTACTTTTTTGATGAATCTGTTTTCACCCATCCCAGCCTTTTTTCCCTTCAGCGCAAAAAGGTTTTCAAGCAGACCTTAAAGGATGCCGGATTTTTCGCCCCCCTGCTGCTGGACGAGGCATCTGCCGGGGCAATGGAGTTTATAAAGGGCAACACATACTTTATGACAGATTACCGCCTGCTGGTTTTCGACTTTGGCGGCGGAACAACAGACATAACCTTTCTGGAGGTCAATGCTTCAGACCCGGAACAGGAGAAGCTCAAAATTCTGGATGTCGGGGGGGACCCGGACTTTGGCGGCGATGATGTTACCCAGGCAATCATGGATATTGTTCTTGAAAAACTTGCCCGCGAAGACCTGGTCATTCCCCTGCCGGAAAGAAAAGACCCGGCAATCATTCCTGTCGGCCCGGATGAGCTGGCAAAAATAAAGAGCAGCAACAACCAGCGCCTGCAAAGCGAATGCGAGGACTTCAAGACGGAAAAGCTTTTCGGAAAACAAAAGGAAGGCTCATCCTTTGCTCTGTCCTTAAGCTCCATGACTGCATACAACACAGCCCAAAAAAAGCTGGAAACCATAACAAGAAAAGATATCCGCTTTTTTGCAGGCCAAAGCCCACCTGAAAATGAACAGGACGCCGTTTCCCGCAGCCTTGTGGAAAAGGCAATCCTTGAAAAGCTTCTGACCCTGGCGGAAAAGGTTGTTGACATGACCCATCGCCATAACAGGGATGATGCGCCGCCAACGCTTGTCCTGCTTTCGGGCCGCTCCTCAAATATCCCCCTTGTGAAGGAGATTTTTGAAAAATGCAGGGAGGGGCAGCGCCCCTATTGGGATGAAGACCAGCAGAAAATCGCCTTCAGCAAGGCTCCTGAAGGGCAAAAGGCCTATCCCCGGCTTTTGTGCGAGCGCGTTGAGCTTTCCAAAAACCCCAAGGCCATAGTGGCTCTTGGAGCAGCCTATTATGGCTTTATGCACGGTTACAGCATTGACAGTCTAAACGGCATGGGCCAGAAAACCCCCTTCCGCATAGGCATAAGAAGCCCCGGAAGGCCAGACCGCTTCAAGGAGCTTGTTGCTGCGGGAAGTTTTTTTGTGGACAGGCCCCTGCATTACAATCCGGAAAATGACCCGGCAGGCCAATACGCCTGGGCAGAGACAAGCTTCACATTCAGCTTTGTTCCGGCAAGCAGCCACCTTAAGCGGAAGATCGAGATAATTGAGCATCACAGCATGGACAACACCCTGGACGGCGGGCATCGAAACTACGAAGCCCTTCCCCTGCTTGCGATTCAGCGGCCCGATGGCTTTGCAGATGTTTGCCAGGGGTTGCTCCGGGTGGATGTGACCCTGGATTTTGATGTGAAGGTGCATGTCCGTTTTGCCAATTCCGGCGAATGGATTGAGGCTTTTCCTGCAGACAGCCCTTGAAGGGCCTTTACCCGGTTTTTCTGCTGCTGCCTTAAAAAAAGGCCTTGCGCGGGCTTGGGGCAGGGGCGCTTATTTTACAAAGCAAGGAGCAAGAATGGCAATGGACCCCAACAATCTGGCCCGGATTCTGGATGCGGCCCTTCCCTTTGTGTTCATTGGCCTTGTGCTGGTCATTTTTTTCATTCTTTTTTTCATCCCAACGCTGCTTCTGGCGCTTGGCCGACGGCTCAAAGGGATGCAGGCGCTTTTGGAGATCATAAATGCCCGCCAGGAAAAAGCCATAGAGTTTCAGCTCCAGCACATGAACCAGTCTGTGGGCTTTGATCAAAAAATCCTGTCTGGCATTGCCGGAATGGTCGGCCAGGAAAAAATATCCCAGGTCGTGGAGGAAGGCCTTGCCCCAATGCCGGGCCGCATGGAAGAGCTTTTTGGGCTTATAAAGGCCCTTTCGGCTGATATGGCCGCAAGAGACAAGCCTCATCACGATGAGATAAGAACCCTGGTAACGCGCATGGAGCACGCACAGTACCTTGACCGGAAAAAGCTTGATGCCCTTGCCACAGAGCTTACTGCACGCATTGAGGAGCTTGCAGAGAAGGTGGAGGGCCTTTCCGCCAGGACCATAAGGACTTATATGCAAGAGATTTTGAACCGCCTCATTGAGATGCAGGAGAATGTGAACCCGTCTCAGGAATAGCTTTCCTCTGCGATTGGCTGCAAAACCCGTCCTTTTGGGGCAGTTCATGCAGCGCAGGAAGGCCTTTTGATGCAGAAAACAAGGAGAGCGCCATGATACTTGCAGCAGACAGGGAAAACCGCGCCAAAATTTTGGGCCTTGCCTTCAATGCCGGCCCAAAGGCCTTATTGCCGCTCCTTGCTGCCGCACTTGCCCTTTTGGGGGCTTTGGCCTTTTTCGCGGCCCCTGCCCAGGCCCAAAGCATTGATGCAGAGGATATTCAACTGCAGTTGGATGCAGCAAAAAAAGAGTTGGATGCAGCAAGAAATGAGGCTGAAGACCTGAAGGTGAACCTGAACAACCTGCTGCATGAGCACACAAGTTTAAGCGAGCAGCACGACAGGGCCAAAGCTGCCAACGAGAGCCTTCAGCAGCAGCTTGAAAGCCTGCCGGACAGCATCAGGGACGCGCTTCGCGAAAACGGCGTGGATGTTAACGGCCTTGATGAGGGCGCTGCCCCGAAAGGACAGCCTGGCAATATCCGCAAAATCCTTTCCGAAGGCATGGCCTATATGCCTGTGAGCAGGTGGCATCTGCTGCCTGCTTTGGTTTTAATGCTGCTGGCAGCAGTTTTTCTTGTTTGGGCCGGAACAAGGCTCATGCGGCCCGCCGGAAAAAGCTCAAAAACAAAGGCCAATGCCTACATAGGCAAAGCACGGGCTCCACAAAGGCCATTGCCGGAAAATGCCGGAAAGCCCGCCAATGACATAAGCAGGCTTGCAGGGCAGAGCAATGAAATCTCCCGGAACCTTAAGCTTGTCCTCAATGCCCTTGGCAGCGAGCGCGAGCGCGCCCAGGATTATGCAAACAGCCTCAATCTTCAGGCCCAAAAGCTGGAGCAGGCCATCGGGTCAACAAGGCAGGCCCAGGAAAACAGCATTGCCGCCTTGTCAAAAGAGTTGAATGCAAAAATCCAGGGCCTGAGCAGGGCAGTTGCCGACAGCCTTGCCCAACAGGGCCAGGAGCTTAAGCAGATTCTTCTGGATCAGGGCGCTTCTGCCAGTGCTGCTGACTGGCAGGCCCAGACAAAGGCCCTGCTTGCGGACATAAAACAAAAGGTGGATGCCCTTTATGCGCCGGATGTCCGCGAAATCATGGCCCAGCTTGACAAGATTAAAAGCCAGTCTGCCAGTTCCCTTGGCGGTATAAGAAACGATATTGAGCAGATGAAGGTTCTGCTTGAAAGCAGATCTCCCCAGGCAGGCGCCCAGCGCAGGGAGCAAAATGACGAAATATTGCAAACAGGCGAAGAAATGCTGATGGACATACTCAAGTCCCGTTAGAAGAACTTTCTTTGCCCAAGCAGTTGCAGAACCTGAAAATTTATTTGCAGGGCAGGGCATTGTTTTGAAAGGGGTCTGGGAAAAAAAACGGCCCCTCATTGACGCTTATGCGGTAATCCAGAACAAAATAGGGTCGTTACCATTATTGGAACAGGCCTCTGCCTCCAAAAGCGCCCTGCACCGATTCAAAGCAGAATGGCGGCGCCTGGTGTTTCAACGCCAAAAAAAGGAAAAACAAGATGACGCAGGATAGGGGCGGGAAGAACCTGGAAACCTTGCTGCAAGGCGAGGTTGCTCTAAAAGATATAGGTCTGGCAGAGGACCGGAAGTGGCTTGTTGATGCAGGCGTGGAAAAAATAGAGTGGCAATTTTTCAATGATGATGGCTGGCCCTTGCTGGTTGTCCGGGTCAAGGCCGATGAAAGCAGGCCGGAGGATGAAACCGGCGGCAAGCCTTGGGAATCCGTAACCTGGAAAGTCAATATCCCCCAGAATCAACTGGGTAAAAATTTTAAGGGCGTTTTTGCGGAACTGCCCTTGAAGGAAAATGCAGATTTTGAAGAGCAGAGTGCTGACGGGGATGTGTTCAGGGCGGAATACAGAACCCGGAAAAACAGCTTCGAGCTTGCTTTAAGGCTGTTCAGGCCGCCCAACAAAGCCCCGGCCTGGCTGGATGAAAAGGGTTTCAGGCTTTTGTTCATGGAAAGCAAAACAAAAGCCCGCGTTACAATACAGATGGAAGCAGACAGGCTGCTTAACAGCATCAACAATTTTGGCAGGCCTGACAGCAAGGCCAGGGACAATGACAAGGCCAACGATGCGGCTTTGGCAGGCAGGCCCTCAATAAGTGCCGTGGAAACCCCCATAGGCTATGAGCAGGAGGCTCTCAGGCCGCAGCAGCCTGAAAACAGGCAGGAATTGCCTGATAAAGGGCAGGGTCCTGCTCTGTTTATGGGCCATGACGCGCACCAGATTGCTTTGGATGAAAAAGCAAGGGAGCATGAAAACCGGACAAATAACCTTCTGGCGCAAATAGATAAAATAAATTCCGATATTTATAATATATCACGGCAGATTGAAAATCTTAACCGCGAAAAATTGCCGGATGCGGCAACAGCTGTTGCCGGCCTTGAAAAAAGGCTCAAAGATATTGCAGAGGCGGCCCGGAGGCAGGCTTCTGCCGTGCAGCCCCGTGAGCAGCCTTTTTCAACCGGCGCTCTGCCGGAGCAGCAGCAGCAGGAGCTTGTTGACAGACTGGCATCAAAAATCCTTACGCACAAAGTTTTTGAGCAGGGCGTAAGGGATGCGCTTGTCAAGGCGCTTGCACAGCCCGAACACATGGCGCATCTTTTTAAGGATGAGGCTTTGAGCAGGCTGCTGGCCGATGCTGTGAAGGAAAAGGTGTCACCTCTGATCAGCAATGTCCTTTCAGATGCGGATAAACCCGATGGAGTTGTTTCAAATATCCTGAAGGGGCTTTTGGAAAATCCTGTCAACAGGCTTCTGCCCCAAAACGAGAGCAGCCAGAAAAAGCTTGCTGAAATTGCAGGCAGCATCCTTAAAGGCAGGATCACGCAACTGCTTCCAGATAAATCCATGGATCAGCATATAAGCCGCATCATACAAGAGGCCTCCTGGCCCCAACTGGAAAAGAGGCTCAATGAAAGTCTTGCCGCAGTGAACACGAAGATAAATGACTGCATACAAAAAACAGATGACTGCAAAAAGAGCCTTGCAGAGCTTGAACTGGGCCGCAACAGGCCCGCTGTCCTTGCAATGCCGGACTGGGACGGCATTGCCAACTGGCTTATAAGGGCCTGCCTTGGCATGGGCCATAAGAGCGCTGCCATTGATTTGAAAAACTGGTACAAGGACCTTCTTAACAGGGTTGCAGAGCTTTTGCCCATAAATATCGGCAAACTGGACAAGCCAACACAAAAAGAGATCACACTTCTGCTTGGCCCGCTGACTGCAAGATACAACAGAATATTGAGACTGTTCGGCGAGGCGGCCATATCCGCCCCCAATGGGCATAACCAGGATGCTGGCAGGGCATTGAAGGACAGTTTTTACCAGGGCTTTGTTGAAAATGTGGTGGCTGCCTTTAAAATGCCCGAAACGGAAAACAGCCCGCCAAAAGCCCTGCCAAGCCCCTTTGAGTATGGCTGGCAGATGGTTGAAAACCGGCTGGCGGAAGCCCGGCAATTCAGCAGCCAGGGAAAGCGCTTGCCGGGTTTTGAGGAGATAAGACAGCAGTTTGCCGGAAAAGAGATATTTGACCTGGTTCACACCAATCGCACCCGCGTGATGGCTCTGCACGAAAAGGTTCCCCATAACCACCGCAAGAGCCTTGAAGAGCTGGACGAGGCCTTTAAAAAAATTGAGGAATTTGCAGGGCTGGAGCGGATTGCGCCTGAACCGGGCCAGGATTATCTGGATGAGATGCTTCATTCCATTTCCAAACAGGTAAGTGAAAAAGAGTTTTTTCCAAACCAGGTCACAGAGGTTGATCGCATTGGCTATCGCCTGAAAAGCACGGGCGAGGTGCTTGCAAGGGCAAGGGTGGTGGTCAACCGCCGCTCATCATAGCAAGGGTATGCAGCGCCAGGGGCTTGCCCTTTAAGGCAACCGAAGGCCCGTTGAATTTTTGCCGTGTTAACAAGCCCTTTAAGCTTGCTGCAAAGGAACTGACAATGGGCATTTTGTGTTCAGCAGGGCCAAAAATTGGCCGACTGCCCGGCAGGCAGGCTATTGCCCTGGCCATTTGCAGCCTTGCCCTTTTGGGCGGCCTTGCCCTTTGCCCTGCCCCTGCCGGGGCGCAGACCATTGACGGCTGGCTTGTGGGCTATCCCTTTGAGTGCTGCCCGGCTGTCAGCGGTCAGCAGCAGCAGCAGTTTCTGGCGCTTGCCTATGTCCCCCACATCCCTGACCCGGAATCCGGCAGCAAAATCGTCTATTTCAAATTTCAGGTTTTCGGGTCCTGGCGCGCACTGGTTCTTGCCAACTCACAAGACCGCGACAATATGCAGAAGGCCATTTTGGGCAGGCCCTATGCCAGCGGAAGCCGCGAGCTTCTCGATTTTCAGAGGGCTGTTGCTGCGCCTGCCAACGGCGTTTGGACCGAGGAGACCTGGAGAGCGGTTTATGATTATTTTAAAAACCTCAAGGCCCCGCAAACCAAGACCATTGGCAGCCGCTCAATAAGGTTTGCCCCCCTGCTAAAGGGCAGGCTGGACGCCTCCATGCAGCAGGCTCTCAAGGAGGCTGTGGAGAATATAATTGTGGGGAGAAACCAAATCCCCTTTTCTGCCCTGGAGCCTTTTTTGAGTTGGGAGAACCAGCCCCCCCCTTCTTTGCCCCCCCTGCAAACCGGGCAGCAGACTGCTGAAAAAAACGCCTCATCATCCCTGCCCGGCCAGGCCCCTTTTATTGACGGCTGGCTTTTGGGCTACCGCTTTGAATGCTGCCCCGGCAGGGGTTCGGTTTTGGGCCAATATCTTTCCCTTGGCCTCTTTGCCCACCCTGTTGAAGAATCCACCGGCAGCGCAGGCGTTTTTGTTAAGTACCTTGTTGCAGGAAACGAGGTAACCCTGGGCCATAACAGCCAGCCAATGGCAGCCATGCGGGATGCCATCTTGGGCGAGCCTTATATCAGGGGAAGCAGCATTGTGCGCGATTTTCAGAAGGCTGTTGGCGCATCTGCGGATGGCGTGTGGGACAATGAAACCTGGCTGGCGCTCTTTGCCTATTTTGACGGGCTTGCAAACCCAAGAACCCTTGTCTGGCAAAACCGCAGAATACGGTTTCTGCCCCTGCATCAAACCCAGTTGAGCACAGGGCAGAGAACCCTGCTCAATGTCTGGCTGAAAAATGACAACCTTTCTCAAAATAAAATGGATCTTACTGTTTTCAGGCCGCTGCTCACGGTTGACAAGGCTGCATCCGGATCAGGAATTTACGAACTTTCATCTGCTGCTGTCGAGCTTGTCAACTCCCTGGACAAAAAAAGCCGGGAAGCTGCCCGGCAGGCCTTTGAGCTGCTTGCCCCGGAGCGACAGATTGCCCTGGCAGATGCGGCCCGAAGCCTTAAAAACCCCCAGCAATACAGACTGTTGGATTCATCAAAACCGCTTGTGGAAGCTGCCGGGGAAAATGCCTGGACTGTAAGCCAGGCCCTTGCCGCCCTCACCCCGGACCAGCAGGCAGCCATTGCAAAGCTGGTTCAGCAGGCCAACAGCAGCGCATCAGCCCAAAGCGCAATTGACAGGAGCAGGGCATTGCAGAAAATGCTTCTGGAAGAACAGGCAAAGCACAAAGACCTTGTTGACAGGCTCAAAACAGTTCCTGAAGACCTCAAGGCCCGGCTTAAGGAAGCAGGAATAAACCCTGACAGAGCCTTTGATTCTGCAAAAAGGCAAGGCCTGTCGTATGAAATTGCCCAGGCCTGGAACAAGATTGAGGACAGGGAAAGAAGAATCGTCAAACCCCTTAACATAACGGGCTGGCTGACACTATTAATCCTGGCCCTGGTCCTTAAGGGCTTATGCAAAGAAAGAGCTGCCCGGACCGCAAAAAACCGGGCAGGGCTGGCGGGGTGGTTCCGTAAGCGCAAAAGGTGATTGCCTTTGCGTGGCAGGTGTTGGGATAGCAAATCCCGGAAGATGCTTTCACATTCCAACGGCCTTAAATTGCAGGATTTACTATCCTTACGACCTTGCTGCTCTTCGCCTGTCCCAACAAATGCCTTGACGCGCTTTGGTTCATCCGGCAAAACTTCTGCCCTGCCTCCCCAACTCATCCGGTTGCCACAAACAGCCTATTGTGCTACCTCTTTGATGTTGCCGGGGCAGGGCAAATTCCCGGCAGAAACGACCGGCACAAGGAGGCTTTTTTGATGAGCATTGACGCGCTGCTGAAAAAATGGGGCGGAAAAGAGCTTGCGCCCTACGAGAAAAAACACAGCCTTCCTCTTACCCATGTCCCCTTTTCCGGCCATCCCCGCAAGCATTCCCTGGAACTGGACCGCATCATCCTTATTCCAGACCCTTTTTCCTCCCATACCGTGTTTTACGAATTCAACATGGCTGACATTGACCACATGGAAAAGCTGCCGAATCTTGTCACCCTTGAAGGAGAAAGCCTTGCAATGGTGCGCCTGTGGGTTAAAAAAGGCAGCCTTGGCATCTGGTCAACGCCCTTTGTGGTGGAGGACACAAAACAGAAGATGAAGTCATCCGGGTCCGACAGCCTTGAAAACACCTGAAGCAGGCCTTTTATGACAGACAATTACACAAAGATAATGCTGCACAACCTTGACAGGCTTTTCATGCAGAGGCCCCAAAACCTGGCCCAATGCCTGGGCGCGCAGTGCGTTGGCAACGACTGGGCCTTAAACGCATTTGGCAGGCCCTGCCGCATTCACCCCCACGGCATTGACCTGGGGGGCGGGCCGGTCAGCGGGCCGGTGGGGGTCATCCTCTCCCTGTACGCACTCCATGCAAACGAGGCCCCCCTTGTTCTGGACCCGCCCGCTGCATTCCGCCAGATGCCCGACTCCGCGCCCTATGTGGGGGCCTTCCGCACCCACACGGAAACCCTGCTCGCACCATTCACCCCGGAAATTGAAAAAGCTGCGGACCTGATTTTCAATTCCCTTTGCGGGCTTGAACCGCCCGCATCTTTAGGGGCATCGGCAGACCTGACCTTTGTGGTGCGGCCCCTGCCCAAGATCGCCCTTTGCTACCAGTGCTATCTGCCGGATGAGGATTTTCCGGCATCAGTGACCTGCCTTTATTCCCATAACGCGCATCTGTTTCTGCCCACAGACGCCCTTGCAGATGTGGGGGAGTACACCAGCCGCCGGATACTCGAACTCATAGGCGCAATACCCGAACAATGATTTCTTTCATCCAGACAGGAGCCGCCAATGCATCAGCTAGTACTTATCCGCCATGGACAAAGCACCTGGAACCAGGAAAACCGCTTCACCGGCTGGACAGATGTGCCCCTCACGGAAAAGGGGGCAGCCGAGGCGGCAAATGCAGGGCGTTTATTGAAGGAAAAGGGCTTTGTTTTTGATATTGCCCATACCTCCGTGCTCAAAAGGGCCATAAAAACCCTGTGGATAGTGATGGAGGAAATGGACCTGATGTGGATTCCTGTGCTGCGCTCCTGGCGCTTAAACGAGCGGCATTACGGCGCTCTCCAGGGCCTCAACAAGGCCCAGACAGCAGCGGAGCACGGCGAGGAGCAGGTGAAAATCTGGCGGCGCAGCTACGACATCTCCCCTCCCAAGCTTGACTATGACGACCCCAGGCACCCCCAAAACGACCCCCGCTACAAGGTGCTTGCGTCAGACGAGCTTCCGGCAGGCGAATGCCTCAAAGACACGGTGGAGCGCTTTCTGCCCTACTGGCACAACATTGTCGCCCCCCAGATAAAGGCCGGCCACAAGATGGTCATCGTGGCCCACGGCAACAGCCTGCGCGCACTTGTCAAATACCTGGACAACATCTCCGATGCCGATATCTTAAACCTTAACATCCCCACAGGCGTGCCCCTTGTCTATGAGCTAACCAAAGAGCTGGCGCCCACAAAAAGCTATTACCTGGGGGATGAGGAGGCGGTGAGGAGGGCGCAGGAGGAGGTGGCCAGGCAGGGGCGGCAGAAATGATAAAAAATGAAAACGCCGGGTGCCACCGGCAGCTACGGTATGGGCGGCCCCAGGGAAAGGATAGCAAGGCGCACAAGCGAGAAAGGAGGGAGCATACTGTTGTGTATGTGACCGGCTTTCGAGGCGCAGTGCAACGCGCT